>JADKHO010000001.1:0-333750 GCA_016721765.1 Bacteroidota bacterium | reverse complement strand
TCAAAACAAGTGATATCTTTCAAAAGTATGAAGCGCTGAAAGCAAATCTGGAAAAGGAAATGGAAAACTGGGCTGGATTAAGCGAGCAATTGGAAACAATGAAAGCGGTTTAAATTAAGGCGCTCTAGTTCTCTTTTCTAAGCTTACTTATCCATAAATAAACTGCCCATAATACGCATACTACAAATAGTAGCAATAGCGGCATATAATGGTTTCTAATCCATTCTTGAAAATAGGCGCCAATTAGCAGATAAGCGGCGGCAATGCACAATTTTAAGGGAATGAATTCCCAGTTTTTCCAAGTTGTTTTTAAATTAAAGAAGTTCATTTTATTGGGGTTTTAATTAATTTATTGAAAAAAGATAACGTATGTTTAATACTTTATCAAAGATAATTTCAATTGGAATAACACGCAATGAGTTGAATCATATCCTGCTACAAAATGGTAGACAACACTCTCAGAGAAATTTGAGTAAAGTGATGAAACATTATTTAATTTTAGCTGTTAGGTAAAAAAGCAAGAAATGAAATCTAATTTAATTTATTCATCTATCTTTCTAATGGGTTTTATAGGTTTAGCCGGTTGTGGTGAAATTCAAACCCGTCCGGAAAACAAACACTTATCAACCATGCAAACAAGCACTTCGGTATACGATTTTACATTGATATCAATAGACGGAAAAGACCTTTCACTGGCTCAATTCAAAGGCAAAAAAATGCTACTAGTAAATACTGCTTCTGAATGTGGAAATACACCACAGTATGCAGAGCTGGAAGAACTCCACAAAAAATACGCAGATAAGGTGGAAGTGCTTGGCTTTCCTGCAAATAATTTTGGAGGTCAAGAGCCCGGCAGCAATCAGGATATTCAATCCTTTTGTACAAAAAACTATGGAGTAACTTTTACGATGTTTGAAAAAATTTCGGTTAAAGGGTCAGAAATGGCGCCGCTTTATAAATGGCTTTCCACAAAGGAATTAAATGGTTGGAACGATACGCAACCGGATTGGAATTTTGCCAAATATTTGATTAATGAAAAAGGTGAACTCATAAAATTTTTTCCGGCATCCCTAAGCCCGATGAGTGACGAAATTTTAAAATGCTTGTAAAGAGAGTAGTTTCGATTACTTATTTAATTTTTAAATAAATGTGTCGAATATTATTTATTCCGGTAGTTCGCTCATCCAAAATAAATTTATTGGTGCTTTTGATGAGTGGCAATAGTTTCGGAAATCCGTAGTTTCTTGGATCAAAATCGCGTTGTTTTTTAAGAATAAAATTGCCCAACTCCCCTAAAAAGGCCCATCCGCTTTCGTCTGCTAAATCGCTAACACTTTCTGTCAACAAATCAATTAATGCTTGGTCAATACGGGTGAGGGGCGCAGGTTTTTCTTTGGCTTTTACCTTATGAGGTGCTGCTTTTTCGACAGTACTCTGCTTCACTGTTTTTAATATTTCGATGTATACAAATTTATCGCAGGCAGTAATAAAGGGCAGGGGAGTCTTTTTTTCTCCGATACCAATAACCTTCATTCCCGCTTCTCTTAGGCGAATGGCTAGCCTGGTAAAATCGCTGTCGCTGGATACGATGCAAAATCCATCCACTTTTCCGGAATACAAAATATCCATAGCATCTATAATTAATGCACTGTCGCTTGAGTTTTTTCCGGTTGTGTAACTGTATTGTTGAATGGGCGTAATCGCATTTTCCAATAACACGTTTTTCCATCCGCTTACAGTGGGTTTTGTCCAATCGGCATATATTCTTTTTATCGTGGGGGTACCGGTTTTTGCAATTTCTTCCAGCATTTCCTTGATGTTGGCATAGGGTACATTGTCCGCGTCAATTAAGACTGCGAGTCTTTCTTCTTTCATGTTTTTTAAAGCTGAGGTGTAAAATTCAATTTGAATTCCTCCAAATATTCAACTAAGGTACAATGAAAAGGAATGTGGAAGGAATTATTTTTTAGGATAGCTGTAGGTGTGCCGTAAAATCTAGAATTCACCGTAATCAAGATAGAAGAATGATTAGTTTCGTGTAAGCAAAACCTGTTAATACTATTACTCAATATGGTACCGAATTAATTATTTAAAATGTCACCACTACATTACCAGTTTTCATGCCTGTTTCCACATACTTTGTTGCTGCTACAATTTCTTCGAGAGGATAAATTTTATCAATAACAGCCTTGTAATTTCCACTTTCAAGTAACGATTTAAAATACAAAATATCCTTTTGACTGTCAGTAGGAATTGGGAACTTTACTTTTTTGCCCGGCAGCAACGGTGTGAGCAATGCCAGAAAAACATTTTGCGAAAGGTATCCTAACTCTGTTGAAAAATAGGTACCACCGGGTTTTAGAATTCTTTTGCATTTAAAGAAAGAACTTTTTCCAACCGCATCAATAACATAATCAAATTGCAGCTTTCTTTTTGTGAAATCTTCTTTTGTGTAATCAATTAAAGTAGTTGCTCCCAATGACCTGATTAAATCGAAATTAGACCCGGCACACACGGCTGTAATCTCTGCACCACCCATTTTTGCAAGTTGTACACAGGCTGTTCCAATAGAGCCGCTTGCACCGTTGATTAAAATGTGAGGGGTATTTTTAAATTTAATTTTTCGAATTAAATTATTTCCTAACATCATGCCGTCACATACTGCTGCCGCTTCGGTGTGGCTCATGTTGTTTGGTTTAAGAGCAATGGAGCCGGTTTCGGGAACACAAATATATTCGGCATGCGCACCAAATTTATAGGTGCTTAGCCCGAAGACAGCATCACCCGGTTTAAAATTTTTTACCGCTTCACCTACTGCTTCAATCACTCCAGAAAGTTCATTTCCAAGGATGTGATGTTTAGGTTTAAAAATGCCACTAAATAATCGAACAATAAAATACTCCGGAGCACGAAATCCACAATCGGTGCGGTTAACCGTTGTGGCGTGAATTTTAATAAGTACTTCATTGGGTTTCGGCACCGGCTTTTGTACGTCCTTTATTTGCAGGATTTCTGCAGGCCCATAAACTACATTAACGCTTGCTTTCATGATATTAAGTCTTAAATAGATGGAGTAAATATAGTATCCTAAAAATTACCTTGGAACGTCATAAAGCTATTGCTTTTAAATAAATCCCATATTCCCATTAAAAATGGCAACAAAATCCGCAATAATCTGCTTCATCCGCAAAATCCGTGTTCCAGGATGCACCACTTCCGCTTAACATGACTTAGCAAAATATTAGAATGAAATTTAACTCAACAAAGCAAAAAATCATAATTTAATCTTAATCATCCTAAAAAATCAGCGTTCTATCAATACCACGATGTAAGCCACTTCAAATCATGTTCATCCGCCTAATCCGTGTTCGAGTAATCGCCACCTCCGCTTAGCATGACTTAGCAAAAATATTAGAATGAAATTTAACTCAACAGAGCAAAAAATCATAATTTAATCTTAATCATCCTAAAAAATCAGCGTTCTATCAATACCACAATGTTAGCCGTTTCAAATCATGCTCACCCGCCCAATCCGCGTTCCATAACCCTCCTTCGACTACGCTCAGGATGACATAAGAACTCAATAACCCTCCTTCGACTTCGCTCAGGATGACATAATAACTCAATAACCTAATAACTCAATTACTCAATAACCCTCTTTCGACTTCGCACAGGATGACATAAGAACTCAATAACCACCCATCATCAGTATTTTCGTATCTTCGCAGCTTATTTCATCCCAATGCCTAAAGAGTTCAGCAAAAAGAGAGATGCCTCTCGTCCTACTAAAAGTACTTATCGTGGTAACGATAAAGGCTCCGGTAGTGAAAGATCCGGAGAAAACAGATACTTCAAAAGCAATGATTTTAATGCAAAACCTTCCGGCGATAGACCGTTTAGAAAATCGTATGCCGATAATGTAGATAAACCCAGAGAAAGTAAAGAAGGCGGAGAACGTAAACCTTGGAGCAGCGACCGTCCAAAGAAATCGTATACCTCCGATTTCAAACCGCGTGAAAATAAGGAAGGTAGCGAACGTAAGCCTTGGAGCAGCGATCGTCCAAAAAAATCTTTTTCATCCGATTTTAAATCGAAAGAGACCCGAGGTACTTCAGAAGATAAAGGTTGGAGCAGTGATAGACCTAAGAAACCCTACTCATCTGATTTTAAACCACGAGAAAATAAGGAAAGTGGCGAGCTCAAACCTTGGAGTAGTGATAGGCCTAAAAAGGCATATTCAGCTGATGCTAAACCAAGAGAGAATAAAGAGGGAGAAGAACGAAAGAGCTGGAGCAGCGAGCGACCTAAAAAATCATTTTCATCCGATTTTAAACCGCGCGAAAGAAGCGAAGGTGGAGAGCGAAAAAGCTATAATTCCAATCGCCCGATAAAGAAATTTGACAACAAGGGTTCAAAATATTCTCCTGAAAATTTTGGAGTTACCGGCGAGAATTCGGAAAGTGCAAAACCAAGAAGAGCAAGGGTTTCGACAGTTAAGAAGAAGACAGAGTTGGACGAAAACGATGTGCAGTATGGAAGCGTGCGTCTCAATAAGTATATCGCCAATGCCGGAATTTGTTCTCGCAGAGAAGCCGATGTGCTTATCGAAACAGGTGCCATTACAGTGAATGGTAAAATCGTAAGTGAACTTGGATACAAAGTTAGCGCTACCGATATTGTGGCCTATGGTGGTCAGGGAATTCGACGCGAAAAAAATGTTTACATCTTATTAAATAAACCCAAGGATTATATCACTACAGCTGACGATCCTTTGGAGCGCAAAACAGTGATGCACTTAATTAAAGGAGCTTGCAAAGAACGTGTTTATCCGGTGGGCCGATTGGATAGAAATTCAACCGGTTTGCTTATTATGACCAATGATGGTGAGCTCACTAAAAAACTCACACATCCCCGCTACGAAAAAAAGAAAATTTATCACATCGAATTGGATCGCCCACTGACGAAGGACGATATGCAAAAAATATTAGAAGGCGTAGAATTGGAAGATGGTATGGTGCATGTGGATGAGATTAGTTATGTAACCGGTGCTGCCAGTAAAAAGGAAGTTGGAATTGAATTGCATTCCGGTAAAAATCGCGTGATTCGAAGAATATTTGAACACTTGAGTTACGATGTAAAGAAACTCGATCGCGTGTATTTTGCAGGCTTATCTAAAAAGGATTTGCCTCGGGGCAGATGGCGTTTTTTAACCGACCGTGAGGTGGCTATGTTAAACTCTAAATAATTCAAAAAATTGTATTTTTACTTTTCTAAAAAAAGATCGAATAAAATATGGCCATTTTAGGTCCTCTTTTTCAACGGATTGTAGACTTGCAGAAAACCATGCCCAAGGTAAGGAAACGCAAGAATCCTGCTACTATTCAAAAAAACACGCTCAAAAAATTATTGTGGAAAGCCCAGAATACCAGCTTTGGCAAACACTATAATTTTGGGGATATTTATTTCGCATCCGACCCGGTAAAAGCATTTCAAAAAAACATACCGGTTTTTGATTACAATAAAATATATGAAGCATGGTGGCACCGCACGCTTAACGGCGAACAAGATGTTTGCTGGCCGGGTAAAACAAAATACTTTGCACTAAGCTCCGGTACCTCCGAAGCAGCAAGTAAGCACATCCCAATTACTGCCGACATTTTACGCTCCATCAAGCGCACCAGTATTCGCCAAATACTATCACTGGCGAATTACGATATCTTAGTGGAAGTGCTGGGTAAAGGCTTTTTAGCCATTGGTGGCAGTACCAATTTGCGTTTTAAAGGTACTTATTTTGAAGGCGATCTTTCAGGAATATCGGCACGGTCCGTTCCTTTTTGGTTTCAGCAATTTAATAAACCGGGAATGGCCATCAACATGGAGCGTGACTGGGAAACAAAAATTGAAAAGATTGTAGACAGTGCAAAGGATTGGGACATTGGCTTTATTGCCGGAGTTCCGGCCTGGGTGCAAATTGTAATTGAGAAAGTAATTGAACGCTATCATGCTAAAACCATACACGATGTGTGGCCTAACTTGCGTGTATTTGTGCACGGAGGCGTGTCGCTAGAGCCTTATCGAAAGAGTTTTGAAAAATACTTTGCGCACCCCATTATTTACATCGATACCTATTTAGCTTCCGAAGGATTTGTTGCCTTTCAAACAAGGCCGGAAACACAGTCCATGCAAATGAACCTGAATAATGGGATATTTTTTGAATTTGTGCCTTTTACCGATAAGAATTTTGATGCCGACGGAGCTATTGTTGACCAGCCCGAAACGCTCTTAATTGACGAGGTAGAGGAAGATAAAGAGTACGCTTTGCTCATGAGTACCAATGCAGGTGCCTGGCGCTATTTAATTGGGGATACCGTTAAATTTACTTCCAAGTTGCGAAGTGAAATTTTAATCACCGGACGTACCAAACACTTTTTAAGCCTTTGCGGCGAGCACCTTTCGGTGGATAATATGAACCATGCCATTGCACGCTTAGCAGATGAATTTAATTTGGTAATTAATGAATATACCGTTGCCGGTATTAATTATGAAGGGCGCTTTGCACACAATTGGTATGTGGGCGTGAATGAAAAAGCAGATGCCACGCTGTTTCGTAAACGTTTGGATGAAATACTGTGCGAAATTAATGACGATTACGCTGTTGAACGACAAGCTGCACTTAAAGAAATATTTGTTGAGCTCCTTCCAATTAGCGTTTTCCATGAATGGATGCGTGCTAAGGGAAAGCAAGGCGGCTCGCACAAATTTCCACGTGTCATGAAAAAGGCACAATTGGATGAATGGAAGTCATTCATTGCCGCACAAACACAATTAGCTTTTTAATAATTCCCTATCTACTTATGTTCTCAGCATTCTTTCATGGAATACTCTTAGGATTATTGCTGAGCATTCTCATTGGTCCGGTTTTTTTCATGCTTATCAAAACCAGCATTCACGACGGCTTTAGAGATGCCATGTTTTTGGAAGCCGGAATTTTTTTAAGTGATGTGTTTTGTATAACACTCTCGTACCTTGGACTGGCTCAGCTTTTCATGAAACCTGAGTACGAATCGATTATCCTAATTTGCGGCGGTATTATTTTGCTCATCTTTGGAATTACAACCTATTTGAGTCACAAAAAAATGGCCGATCCGGATGCGCCCCCCAAAAGAACTCCAGTGCACAAATTAATGATGAAAGGCTTTTTCTTTAACCTAAGCAACCCTTCGGTAATTTTATTTTGGATTGGAGCGGTGGGAATTACGGCGTCACAATACAAAAGTGATCCGCTAAATGTAAGTGTTTATTTTACCGGAACATTGCTTATGGTTACAGTTATTGATGTTTTAAAAGCCTTGTTAGCTGTGCGCATCAAAACATTACTGACGCCAAAAATGTTTGTGCGCATCAATAAAATTTCGGGCGCTGCAATTTTCGCTTTTGGATTATTTCTCATGATGAAAGTACTATTAAAAAGTATCTGAACTTAGCAAAATGGACCCATCGCCAACAGTCAAAAAATAAAAGCCTACCTTGCGCAAAAATTCATTCTGAATTTATCATACTAATTCTTTCAATACGCTCCCTTTAAACCAAATTCATGTCGTTTCAATCCTTAAACATTATACCTGCTATTCTTAAATCTGTTGAAGAAGAAGGCTACACCATTCCAACACCAATACAAGCGCAGGCCATTCCAATTGTACTTCAGGGTACCGATTTATTGGGTTGCGCACAAACAGGTACCGGGAAAACTGCAGCATTTGCCATCCCTATTTTACAATTACTAAGTGCAAATAAATCCTTTGATAAAAAGAAGAAAATAAGAAGCCTTATTGTTACGCCCACTAGAGAGTTAGCAATTCAAATAGCCGAAAGCTTTACTGCTTATGGAAGACATACCGGTATAACAAACACTGTTATTTTTGGTGGTGTAACCCAAGGTTCTCAAACCACTGCCTTGAATAAAGGTGTGGATATATTAATTGCTACGCCGGGTCGTTTGTTGGATTTAATGAGCCAAGGATTTATTTCGTTACGCGATATCGAAATTTTTGTACTCGATGAAGCCGACCGAATGTTGGATATGGGTTTTATTCACGATGTGAAAAAATTATTGGCGGTGCTTCCTAAGCAGCGCCAATCACTCTTTTTCTCGGCCACTATGCCACCCGAAATTGTGAAACTTGCCAATACCATTTTAATTAATCCTAAAAAGGTTGAAGTAACTCCCGTTTCCTCAACAGCCGATACCATTAAGCAGTTTATTTACTTTGTGGATAAGGGAAATAAAAATGCACTTCTAGTGGATGTTTTAAAAGACACCACCATCAAAACCGCCTTAGTGTTTTCGCGCACCAAGCACGGTGCCGATAAAGTAGTTAAAGTGCTGATAAAAAATCATATCAAGGCCGAAGCCATTCACGGCAATAAAAGTCAAAATGCGCGTCAACGTGCACTTACCAATTTTAAAGAACAAACTACACGTGTATTGGTTGCCACAGATATTGCTGCTCGTGGTATTGATGTGGATGATTTACAGTTTGTAATAAATTATGAAATGCCCAACATTGCCGAAACCTATGTGCATCGCATTGGACGAACCGGTAGAGCAGGAGCAAAGGGCACCGCTTATTCTTTTTGCGATGCTGAGGAAAAGGAATACCTGAGAGACATTGAAAAGTTAATCGCAAAAAAAATTCCGGTAATTGATGCACATGCTTATCCGCTCATGGATCACAATCCCGTGAAGGCGCCTAAGCAGCAACACATGCGACCATCTCGCGCGCATACACATGCCAGTCAAGCTAAGCCTGCAGGTCACAGCAGAGATAAAAAATGGGGTAATCGACCTAAATCAGGAAATAGATAAAAAAAGGGCTGCTAAAAAATTTTAACAGCCCTTTTTAATTTAAATTACAGCGGCAACGGTCTTTACACCGGCTTCTTTTATTTTTCCTAAACCGCCTCTAATATTGGTTACCGACTTAAAGCCATGCTTTTTAAGTATCGAAGATGCAATCATACTTCGGTATCCACCGGCACAATGCACATAATGATGTGTACCCTTATCCAAAGATTTCAAACTCGATTCGAGTTTGCTAAGAGTGATTAAATGTGCATTTTCAATTACACCGGTGTTATTCCATTCTCCTTCATTGCGCACATCAATTACTGATTGAGTAGGATTTTGTGTTTTTGCAAATTCATCCGGATTAATCGAGTGAACTGAGTCTGTTGGCATGCCGGCATTTTTCCATGCGGCAATACCATCTTTTAAGATTCCGCTTACGGTTTCAAAACCAATGCGCGCTAATCGCAAAACACTTTCGCTTTCTTTTCCGTTTTCACAAATGAGCACTAAAGGTGTTTTATAATCTATTAAGGAGCCTACCCAAATAGCGTATTGTCCGCCTAATCCAATATTTACAGAGCCGGGAATAAACTCCTTTTCAAAAGTGTCGGGATCTCGTGTGTCTACAATTAATGCTCCTGAATTTACTGCCGCCTGAAACTGCTCTACCGAAATAGTTTTGGTGTTTTTTGCTAAAACCGCATCAATGGGCTCATATCCTGCTTTGTTTATTCCTGCATCTACAAAAAAGTATTTTGGCGGCTCAGTTAATCCATCCGTTAATGCTTTCACAAATTCTGCTTTTGACATGGGTTGCAAAGCATAATTCAATTTTTTTTGTATGCCCATTGTTGTGGTAGTTTCTTTGCCAATATTTTTGCCACAAGCAGAACCGGCACCGTGCCCGGGATATACAATTACATCATCACTTAAAGTCAGTAATTTTTGTATGGAATCATACATCATTCCAGCTAAATCTTCACGACTTAAATCACTTTTTACGGCTAAATCAGGGCGTCCTACGTCACCCACAAATAAAGTGTCTCCTGTAAATACTGCTTGCTCTTTGCCCGCTTCATCTATCAAAATAAAACAGCTTGATTCGAGGGTATGTCCCGGCGTATGCACAGTTTTTAACTTAATTGCTCCTAAAGGCAATTCTTCACCATCTTTGGCCACATAAATGTCATAGCTAGCTTTTGCAGAGGGGCCATACACGATACTTGCTCCCGTTTGTTTTGCAAGGTCCAAGTGGCCCGAAACAAAATCTGCATGAAAATGGGTTTCGATGATGTACTTTAATTTTGCATTTCTGCTTTTTGCTAAATCAAGGTATGGCGTAATTTCACGCAAAGGGTCAATTATCGCTGCCTCTCCATTGGATTCAATATAATAAGCTGCCTCCGCAAGGCAATTGGTGTAAAGTTGTTGTATATACATGTTTTGAAAGTTTAAAAGATAAAGATACTTAGTTTTTAGAATTTGGGAACATGATATCAGTCATTAAAAAGCTGTTGTTGAACTATTTGGATGTGCGCAAAAGGCTAAAATTCAAGTTACTCGATGCTGTATCCCCTTTGTTGTTCACTACTTTTAATTCGTTTTCGCTGACCTTTAAAAAGAAGCGCTTGGCCTGATCCGCACTATCGTCATTCAACACAAGTATAGTTGCATCCGGATCTGTGGAATTACCGCGCCAAAAGTTATACTTGCCTTTACTGACATAGCTTTTATCCTTCCCATTTTCGGCTTCCAGATAGGTTTCTTTTAATTCAAACTGATAGCTTTCTATTGTAAATGCATCTTTTATTTTGAGCTCCATTGCAATACCGGGACAATCGGCACAGGGAATAACTCCGGTGTATGTTTTCCAACTTGTATCGGCTACAGCGCTGCTATCTTGTAATGGCCTTGAATTTGATTTTTCAGTCAACTCAGAGCAACTTGAATGAGCAACTATTAGGAGTGCAATTCCGGCGGAAACAAACAGTTTTTGCATTTATTAATTATTTTACAGCTGCAATAGCTACTTTTTCCAACTCCATACCGCATTTTGGGCAGTTTCCTGGGGTAGCGTTAACTACTTCAGTATCCATTGGGCAGGTATAGCTGTACTTACCACTATCAGCACTAGCATTGTTCGCTGATTCCTCTTTTTTGCCACTTCCTGAACAGGCTGCTAATAGTATGAAGCCAATAAATAAAGTGCTTAATAAAAATGTTTTTTTCATAATAGTTTAATTTAATGCGCAAAATTAGTAAAAATTGCCACCACGCTTCAACAGTATTTTTGAGCATCTAACCGCTAGTATGCAGCCATTTATTTTAGTATCTTTGACGCCTTAAAAATTAAGCGCTATTTATCCCTACTTTTTAGGTGCAAATTGGAGCATTAGTTAAATTCAATTAAGTATAATTTACAAAATCAAACAATGAATTTTACAAAGGAAAAAATTGACGAATTAAATGCAGTAGTGAAAGTGAAATTGGGTCCGGAAGATTATGTGGATCGTGTGGAAAAAATATTGAAAGATTACCAAAAAAAGGCCAACATCCCCGGGTTTCGCCCAGGAAAAGTGCCAAGTGGGATGATTAAAAAAATGTATGGTAAATCAATTCTTGTAGATGAAATAAATAAAATTCTATATGATTCTTTGAATGGTTACATCTCAGAAAATAAATTGGAAGTGCTCGGAAATCCATTGCCAAAACGAGATGACGCACAATCCATTGATTGGGATAACCAAAAGGAATTTGAATTTAGCTATGATCTTGGACTTGCACCTCAGTTTGATATTGAACTTTCGGCAAAGGAAAAATTCGATTACTTAACAGTTAAAATTGACGAGGATACTATCAGTAAATATGCAACTGATATGGCACGTAGATATGGAAAAGTAGGAAACCCAGAAGTTTCTCAAGACAATGATTTGCTTTTTGGAGATTTTGTGGAAGTGGATGAAAATGGAAATGCAATTGAACTGGGTATCACCAAAAGCACTACACTTGCTGTGGATACCATCAAAGATGAAAAATTAAAAAAGCAATTTATCGGATTATCAAAAGGTGCGAAAGTGACAGTAACACCATCTGACCTTTCTGAAAATAAAACAGACATTGCTGCCATGCTTGGAATTACTAAGGAACAGGCCGAGGAACTAAAGAATAAATTTACCTTCAACCTAACCAATATTAGCCGAATCGAACCTGCCGAATTGACGGAAGAATTTTTTGGTAAGGTTTATGGCAACGAAGTAAAAACCGAGGAACAATTTAGAGCTAAAATTCAAGAAGAATTGAGCCAAATGTATGCGGTGGACAGTGACAAAAAACTTAAAAACGACATCGTTATTCGATTAATTGATAAGTTGAAAATTGCATTGCCCGACGAGTTCTTAAAACGTTGGTTAATGGCCGTAAATGATAAACCATTAACCTATGAACAAGTAGATGCAGAGTACAATGCTTATTCGAATGGTTTGCGCTGGCAATTGATTGAAAATAAAATCTTAAGAAATAACTCAATCAACATTACCAACGAAGAACTTCGCGAGTATGTGAGAGGATTAGTGAGAGAACAATTTGCACGCTACAACCAGTTGGAAATGCAAGCTGAAGATCTTGAAAATACAGTTAATAGAGTACTTTCGAACCAAGATGAAGCAAAAAAATTATATGAAAGAATGTATGATATCCGTTTAATGGATTTATTTAAACGTACTTTCACACTAAACAACAAAGAAGTATCGGTTGAAGAATTATATAAAGCTTAATTTTATAAACACTTAAAAAATAAGTATATGTTCGATAAAAATGAATTTGAAAAATATGCTGTAAAGCACAAAGGAATCAGCAGCGCATCGTTACACAGCTATGCATCGGTTTACAACGATTATATTTCTCCAACCATCATCGAGGAGCGTCAGTTAAATGTAGCTCAAATGGATGTTTTTTCGCGTTTGATGATGGACCGAATTATATTTTTGGGAACCGGCATCAACGAATACGTTTCGAATATTATTCAAGCGCAACTTTTGTTTCTGCAATCGGTTGATGCAAAAAAGGACATACAAATTTATTTGAATTCACCTGGAGGATCGGTTTATGCCGGCCTTGGTATTTACGATACCATGCAGTTTATTGAACCGGATGTAGCAACCATTTGTACGGGAATGGCAGCATCAATGGGTGCTGTTTTGATGTGTGCCGGAGCAAAAGGAAAACGCTCTGCTTTAAAACATGCCCGCGTTATGATTCACCAACCTATGGGTGGTGCGCAAGGCCAAGCTTCCGATATTGAAATTACAGCACGCGAGATCCAAAAATTAAAAAAGGAATTGTACGACATCATTGCTGAACACAGTGGTAAAGATTATGAAACCGTTTGGAAAGATAGTGACCGCGATTATTGGATGACCGCCGACGAGGCCAAAGAGTATGGCATGGTGGATGAAGTGTTGACTAAGAAAAAATAAAGAATTGGAATTGAAATGAAGCGATTTTATTTCAACGCTGAGTCCCTTATAAAACCTAATTTGTAGTATTCCCTTTGGTGGGAGATAAAACATGGCAAGCGATAAAACTTTAATTAAATGCTCTTTTTGTGGACGTGATAAGCGAGATACTTCTATGCTTATTGCCGGAATAACAGGACACATCTGCGATAAGTGCATCGATCAAGCTTATACCATCGTAAAGGAAGAATCAACCACAAGCGAATCAAAGAATTTAAATCATAAGATTACGCTGCTTAAACCGGTTGAAATTAAAAGCCATTTGGATGAATATGTAATTGGGCAGGATGATTCGAAAAAGGTGCTAAGTGTCGCTGTTTATAACCATTACAAGCGCATCATGCAAAAGCCGGCAAAAAATAATGCCGAAGAGGTAGAGATCGAAAAATCCAACATTGTAATGGTAGGCGAAACCGGTACAGGTAAAACATTGATGGCACGCACCATTGCAAAAATTTTGAATGTTCCCTTCTGTATAGCTGATGCAACTGTGCTTACCGAAGCCGGTTATGTGGGTGAAGATGTAGAAAGTATTTTAGTTCGATTGCTTCAAACTGCCGACTATGACGTAGCTGCAGCCGAACGGGGAATTATTTTTATTGATGAAGTGGATAAAATTGCACGTAAAAGTGACAATCCTTCCATTACTCGAGATGTTTCAGGAGAAGGCGTTCAACAAGCCTTACTAAAATTGTTGGAAGGCGCGGTGGTAAATGTTCCGCCACAAGGTGGAAGAAAGCATCCGGAGCAAAAAATGGTGGCCATCAATACTAAGAATATCCTTTTTATTTGCGGAGGTGCTTTTGATGGGATTGATAAAAAAATTGCTCGCAGAATGAGCGCCAATACACTGGGTTATAAATCGCAGAAAGCGAACGAAGACATCGATAAGGAAAATTTATTGCAATACATTACACCACAAGATTTAAAAAGTTTTGGATTGATTCCTGAATTAATTGGAAGATTGCCGGTACTTACTTATTTAAATCCACTCGATAAAAGTGCTTTGCGCAGAATCCTTACCGAACCTAAAAACTCCTTAATCAAACAATACATGAAATTGTTCGAAATGGATAAAGTGGTTTTGAGTTTTGATAAGTCGGTTTTAGATTTGATAGTGGAAAAGGCGCTGGAATTTAAATTGGGTGCGCGCGGATTGCGCTCCATATGTGAAGCCATAATGACCGATGCGATGTTTGAAATTCCATCCATGCAGGAAAAGGAGCTGAAAATAACACATCGTTACGCCACCGAAAAACTGCAAAAATCAACAATAAATAAACTTAAAGTAGCTTAAAAAAAAACCCCGCAACTAGCGGGGTTTTTTTGGGGATATTTAATTCTTAATAGCTCACGACAGCTTGCTTTGCAACACCTCTGCGGTTTTCCCAGTTTAATCTATATCCGTAAGGACATCCACTTGTAACCGGATTTCCAGAAGCATCAACACCAAAAGTAACCGTTAATTCTCGCACCACACCGGTGTGAACTCGCACTCCACTAATTGGATGGAAATCACAGGTGGAGGTCATTACAATTGCTGTTGGAATGCTAACTGTAAATGTATTTCCTTTACGGTTAACGCCCCAAACCGAAACATTGGATATGCCATTTTGTGTGCTGTTCCCTGTAATTGTTACAGTTGTAACTCCGTTGGTGCGCGCAATGCTGCGTGTGCGATCAATGTTCCAGCTGCGTGTAGTACCGTCATCAAATGTAATTTGCATAGCACCGGTTATGTGATGTACTATCGGACTTGCAAAACTTGTAGCATCATCCACCAATCCTCCATTTACATTTGTAATGTATTTAGTGCCATTAAAAGTAATGGATTTATTATCCGACAAGCGTGTAATTTTAAAGTTGGTAAAGGTTACTGTAAGCATGCTTCCTGCTGCGCTCCATGGTGTAACCGTATTGGTGGTGCTGTTATAAGGCAATTGCAAAGTAATCGTGCCCGTTCTGAAACGTTTGTTATCGCAGGTGTTACCATTAAAAGTAATGGTTAATCTACCTTGTCCAATCAGTGAAGTATCAACTGTGGAATTACAAGGAATGTGATTCCCATTAAGGGTTGCCATCCAGCCTAATCCTCTAAAATGAGGATAGTTTAAGAGTAAGCGATTCGCATCGTCTTCAGAGTCTTCCATTTCTGAACTGATGGTCCTTTCGTCCGACGCATTCACAACTTGCTCAGAAGTTTCGTCCGGATCTATTTCGTCTGTTTTGTCTTTTTTACATCCGGAAAAAACGGCACCTACTAGCGCAAGGCTCAATAAGCTTTTTAGAAATAATTTTTTTGCGTTCATGAGTTCTACTATTTTTTGGTTATTTGCAGATAGGACGCAAATTTTTTAAAAAGGTTTAACAAGCTCCTTTTTTTTTTTAAATAAAATCTAAAAGGCTCTCCAGTTTCATGCCACGTGAACCTTTAATGAGCAAGGTACTATTTTCGAGTTTATTATTTTTTAAATGTTCACCTGCGCTTGTGCTATCGGGAAATTTAAGTACGTTAAACGCTGCTGATGTTTGTTGGAATAGTGGTCCTATTACCATTGCTTTAATAGCTTTGTCGCTAAGTAAATTAACTATTCGTTGATGTTCTTGTTCACTCACAGCACCTAGTTCCAACATATCGCCTAAAATGGCTAATTTGTTTTCAGCTTTCATTTCGGCAAAATTTGTGATGGCAACTTCCATACTCGATGGGTTGGCATTGTATGCATCCATTAAAATGGTAGTACTGCCTTTTTGCATTACTTGTGAGCGATTATTACTTGGTACATACTTTTCAAGTGCATCAAGAATATCATTTTCAGCAACTCCAAAATAATTCCCAATACACGCTGCAGCAACACAATTGTCGAAATTGTATTTGCCAATAATTTGAGTTTTGACTGTAGGATTAGCAGTTAAGGAATGGAGTTCTAATTGCACATAAGGATCAGCACTTTTAAATTCGGCAGTAAAATGATTGTCTTTTCTGCCACCGTAAGTAATTCGATTAATTTGTTCTGAAAGCTGCATTAATTGTGCATTGTCGCCGTTTACGAAAAGCAAGCCGCCGGAATTTTGTATATGCTTATATAATTCGCTTTTACCGATAACTATGTTTTCAACACTGCCAAATCCCTCAACATGCGCCTTCCCAATATTGGTGATTAGTCCAAAATTTGGAGATGCAATGCCGCATAAAAATTCAATTTCCTTCAGGTGATTGGCCCCCATTTCTATTACCGCCATTTGATGTTCTCCGGTAATCGAAAGCAGTGTTAGCGGTACACCAATATGATTGTTAAGGTTACCAAAAGTGGCTAAAGTTTTAAATTTGCGGCTTAATACAGCATGAATTAATTCCTTGGTAGTAGTTTTTCCATTGCTACCGGTAATCCCAATAAAGGGAATGGTTAACCGATTTCGATGGAATTTTGCTAATTCTTGTAAAGCTTTCAGTCCATCTTCCACAAGCAAATATTTTTCGTTGATGCAATACTTTGCTTCATCAACAATAGCATATTCACTGCCTGCATCAAGTGCATGAGATGCAAATTCATTCCCATTAAAATTGCCGCCTTTTAATGCAAAAAATAGGGACCCTTTTATAATGTTGCGTGTATCGGTACTAACAAGTGGGTGCTTAAGAAAAATGGAATAAAGCGATTCTGTTGTAGTTAGCTGCATAGAAGCATGGAATAAAAGTTTCTAATTGATCAATCAATTTTAGCCCCTTGCTCAATCCAAACACCAATTAATTCGCGCTCGGCATCGGTGATGTGGGTCTTGTTTCCTTGAGGCATGGTTTTAGTTTGAACGGCGCGTATTAAAATTTTATCCGCCATTTTTTTAATTTGCTCAGGCGTGTCGTACATCACGCCATTGGGGGCACTTAGCTGTGTGTCGTCGGTTGGGTGAGCGGAATGGCAGGTAACGCAACGCTTTTGAAAAATGGTTTGTACTTCAGTAAATGCAACTGGTGGCAAGTCTTTTGCTGATTTGGGTTTTTGTGGTGCCGTTACAATCATGAGTGAAATAAGTGCAATACCAACTGCAGGAATTAACCAATTTAAATTTCTGCCTTTTTCATGCAGGTTAATAAAATGCCTAGCGCCTGCTCCGGCAATAGTGATACCTGTTAGAATAGCCCAATTATAATTGTTCCCGAAGGTGCTGGGAAAGTGATTGCTAATCATAATAAAAATTACCGGCAGTGTAATATAATTGTTGTGTAAGGAGCGAAGGCCTGCATTCTTGCCTAACGATTCATCTAAAGGCTTGCCTTCGATTGCGGCCCTTACTAATGCTTTTTGAGATGGAATAATGATAAAAAAAACATTTCCAACCATAATCGTACCCAACAAGGCGCCTACATGAATAAATGCCGCCCTGCCGTCAAACACATGCGACAAAAAATAAGAAATTCCCACCATGAGCAGGAACCCGGTTAAGGCAAACAGTTGTTTGTAATGACGCAATGCGGATTTGCACAACAAATCATATAAAAACCAAGACCCTATAATTGTCCCTAAGCTGATACTAATGGCTTGTGTAACACTTAAGTTAAGGATGGATTCGTTAATCAAATAAGATCTTGCATTGGTGTAATACACAATTATCAGCAGCAATATCCCGGTAAGCCAGGTAAAATAAGCTTCATACTTAAACCAATGCAGCTTCTTTGGCAATTCACCCGGAGCAAGTTTGTATTTTTCTACGTAGTAAAAACCTCCCCCATGTATAGCCCATAAATTTCCAGCAATATCGTTTCTCAATCCTTCTGTGCGATTTAAGCTATTTTCAAGAAAAATAAAATAAAATGAAGCGCCAATCCAAGCAATACCAAACAACACATGGGCCCATCGCACAATTAAATTAAGCCACTCTTGCACATGCGCGCCAAGTCCGGTGGCGAGGGTAAAGCGATAAGCTAAATACAAAAGAATAAAAGCACATGCCACATAAAGTATCATGTTTTTCATGTCGCGAATCTCTTCAACCAACATGCTTTGTAATTTTTTTTGAACTTCATTCTCTGAATTGGAGTGGGCTTCCTGAATGGAACGATGTGCGTTTTTCACCACCAAATAAATAATGGCGAAAAGCAAAATTGCAACAAAGAAAATATAATCGGTTGATGAAAGCATAATCTTAATCAAGTACTCGAATGTAAGGATTGTGAATGCTTTGGCGCTAATTCAAGAGATTAATGAATCACCATTTCCGGAATTTCTCCTCGAATAATTAAAGTACCTTCTGTTGCATTTTTTATTTGTTCAATGCTAACTCCCGGTGCTCTTTCAAGCAATACAAAACCTTCGGGTGTAACTTCAATAGCGGCTAACTCAGTTATTATTTTTTTTACGCATCCAACACCGGTTAAAGGGAGTGAACATTTTTTTAAGAGTTTCGATTCACCGGCTTTATTTACATGTTGCATGGCGACGATAATATTTTGAGCCGAGGCTACCAGGTCCATTGCTCCACCCATCCCTTTTACCATTTTTCCGGGAATTTTCCAGTTGGCAATATCCCCCTTTTCGCTCACTTCCATGGCACCTAAAACGGTTAAATGCACATGCTCCCCACGAATCATAGCAAAGCTTAATGCGGAATCAAAGAAGGAAGAACCGGGCAAGGTAGTAATGGTTTGTTTTCCAGCATTTATTAAATCTGCATCTACTTCGTCATCATAAGGAAAAGGACCCATGCCCAGAAGACCGTTTTCGGATTGTAAGATAACATTCATTCCTTCGGGAATATAGTTGGCAACAAGTGTAGGTATGCCAATACCCAAATTTACATAATAGCCGTCTTTTAGTTCTTGCGCAATACGCTTTGCAATACCATTTTTATCTAACATTTGATTCAGTTTTTAATTATTCAAAAGTAAAAATTCAATTGGAAGAATAGGCATCCTTCATAGATTCTTTTTTATAAAGTGAAGTTCAAAAAAAAGCCTGCTGCATAAAATGCAACAGGCTTCATGAAAACAGGGTAAAATCTTTATTTGATTACAACAAGCTTAGAGGTTGTGCTCGACCAGTTAAAATTATTCACTCTGCAAAAATAGATGCCGGCATTCATATCGCTTAAATCAACTTGCAAGTTAGAATCGCTTAGGCCGTTAAGCGATTTGTGCGCTATTAATTTTCCATTTACATCCGTAATATCTAAAAATGCATTTTGCAAGTATTCGGCATCCAGTGTAAAATGAAAAGTGGCGGAATTACTGGTTGGATTGGGATACATATTAAATAATTCGGCAGCAGCAATAGAATTGGAATTTTCGTCGGCCAAGCGTTTTACGGAATTCTTTTTTAATAAGGTATAAGGATACCATTGAAAACTATTCAAAGTACTATTCCATTTGCCGGGATTAGCAGCAATATATGCTTCATACGCTTTTTTAAACAAGCCCTCTGCACAAGCCATTGTATTTCCCGATATCTTTAAAAATGGTCCAAGAAAATCGCACCATCCATTGTTAAGCGGATCAGTAGCAATTGCATCACTTTGATTTGATCCGCAAAGTAGAATTACCAATTTAGTACTTGCTTTTGTAGTTCCGCTAGCAGCTGAAAAAATATCCATTCGACTTTGAATGCTGGCCTGAAACAAGCTATTAGGATTGCACTTATAGTTGCTTAAATAAATTTTATCGGCAATGTTATCTATAAACTGAGCTTGCACTTTATCGTCGTAAGAATCTTTATCTAAATAACCTAAATAAACATAGATGTAAAGTGGGTCAACACTTGCTGCTTTTAAGCAATTCATGTAATTCATCATTTTTTGAAAAACGCGATAGGCTGAATCCCTTTTTGCAATGCTATTAAATGTTTTGGTATTCCAAAATTCATATTCCGATACCATGTGGTCAATCTTAAATGAATTTGCAGCGCCTAATTTTGCATTACCTTGACTTGCTAAATCTATCTCTTCTTCAACAGGGGCATCGGTTCTGGAAACTTCATCATAAAAACTATTTTCTTCATTTCCGGTCAATTCCAAGTCTACATCTTTTTGTTTAAAATAACTTCCTTCCGGTTGTGAAGAAGAAGTAGTAGAAGCTGCCTTATTCGCAACACAGGTAGATGTTATTCCATTATAAGCAGCCACAAATGAAGGAGTGTTCGGATTCCAAATGGTTACACCCACATCAGTAATACCATAGTTTCCGGTTTTTGCTTTTGTAATAAACCGCTTTAAATGGTCTTGATAGGTAGAAGCCCCGTAAACAGAGGTTGCAAAACGCAAAATATTCCAAATATCATACACGGTGATACGCGAAAAACTATTCGCTTTGCAATAGTTTAAAAGTGCATCTTCCTTTTCATAAATGCCATCGTTGTTTGCATCCACACCGAGAATGGAATGTGTTGCATCAATGCCTTGTTGCGGCCCATAAAAAGCGCTGTTGAATGAAAAAAACTCATTTACATATAGCCCTCTTGGTTTAGGTGGTGTGGTGGGGCAACCGGTCATTTTCACCGGTGTGTAAGTACATGCGGTGCATTGTCCGCTTGCTTCTTTCTGTATCAAAAATGAGCTTAAAAGGCTAAGCGAGAAGAGAATTTTTTTAATCATAAATACTACAATTTGGGTGATTATGGGGTTTTTATTGCGCTATTGATTCACTGATTTTTTTAAACGGCTACATAAATAGCACTAAACGCGCACAAGGGGAACAAAAAGTTGCTGAATGGGAAAAAAAGACCTCCCAGTTGGAAAGTCTAGAACGAATAGAATAAGCAATAAGGAAAATCCCGTTTAAGCTTTGGTTTTGACAGTTCTTTGTTCAATCCGCTTTTCGTAATTTTTTCCTTCAAAAATGCGTTGAACGAAAATTCCGGGGGTGTGAATTTCATTGGGATCTAATTCTCCGGCGGGAACAAGGTGTTCCACTTCGGCAACTGTAATTTTTCCGGCTGTTGCCATCATTGGATTAAAGTTTCGCGCGGTAGCTTTATAAATAAGATTTCCTTGTGTATCGCCTTTCCATGCTTTTACGATAGCAAAATCGGCTTTAAGCCATTCTTCCATGAGGTACATCTTACCATGAAACTCCCTAGTTTCCTTGCCATTAGCCACTTCCGTTCCGAATCCTGCCGGAGTAAAAAATGCAGGAATTCCGGCACCGCCCATTTGTATGCGAGTAGCAAGTGTACCTTGTGGTATTAAATCAACTTCCAGCTCCCCGCTTAAGAGTTGTCGCTCAAATTCAGCGTTCTCGCCCACATAGCTTGAAATCATCTTCTTAATTTGATGTTTTTTCAACAACAGCCCTAAGCCAAAATCATCTACTCCTGCATTATTGCTAATGCAGGTTAACCCTGTTACTCCGCTTTTTACCAGCGCTGTAATGCAGTTTTCAGGAATGCCGCATAGGCCAAATCCCCCAAGCATCAGTGTCATATCATTTTTTAAGCCTGCAATTGCAGCTTCGGCATTGGCAACTGTTTTATTAATCATAATTTAATTATTTTGGACTCGAAATTAGTAATTTCAAAAAAACTATCTTTGAAAAAAACACATTCCTTTTTATTGGTTTTTTGTGAAAGAGAATTTTAAGTCGCATTTAGCCCTTTTTGCCGCTGCACTCATTTATGGTGCAAATTATACCATTGCCAAGGGTGTAATGCCGCAATATTTGCAACCCTTTGGTTTTATTATGGTACGTGTTACCGGTGCGGTTATTTTATTTTGGATTACCGGAATTTTTGTTCCCGAAAAAATTAACCGAAAGGATATTCCATTATTAGCCTTTTGTGGCATGTTCGGCGTTGCCATTAATCAACTTCTCTTTTTTAAAGGGCTTAGTATGACAACGCCCATTAATGCTGCCATAATAATGGTCATAACGCCTATTTTAGTTTTACTCGTCGCAACCTCCTTGGCAAGCGAGCGCATCACAACTAAAAAGCTGCTTGGCATTATTGTAGGTTTAGTGGGTGCATGCCTTCTGCTACTTGTAAAACACGATTTATCCTTTGGCTCCCTCACCTGGCGGGGCGATTTATGTATTCTTATTAACGCTATTTCATGGGGAATTTATTTAGTCGTAGCCAAACCGCTTATCATGAAATACCGCACCATTACAGTAATTAAATGGGTGTTTCTTTTTGCCTGGTTTTATGTGCTTCCTTTTGGATATAGTGAATTTATGGAAGCAGATTTTTCGGCTATGCCACCAAATATTTTGCTTTCGGTTGCTTTTGTGGTGTTAGGCACCACTTATTTTGCATATCTCTTAAATAATTATGCTTTGCAAAAAGTTAGCTCTTCGGTGGTGAGCATCTACATTTACCTTCAGCCCTTATTGGCTGCCGGAATTGCTGTTTTTTTAGGAAAGGATGAATTGGATGCAGTTAAGCTCCTTTCAGCCTTCCTAATTTTTACGGGGGTTTACCTAGTTAGCGCCGCAGAAAAACCAAATAGTAATCAAAATATCCAATAAAGGAATGTCAGCTAGTGTGGAGACTCAAAGCCCTTATATCTGGCTGATTAAAATCGTTATAACGAATCGAAAATCCATTCTTATTTTTGTTAGTAGTATAGTTGTCATTGCAATCCTTGCGAGTACCCCATATTTTATTCCTCCTCAATATAAATCGGAAGTAATCTTTTATCCGCCTAACACCAGCTCCAACAAAATTTTGATTCAAAATGATGTGCGATTTGGATCTGACAAGGAAATAGATCAGCACATTCAATTGCTTAAATCCAGTTTGGTGCGCGACTCTGTTATCAAAAAGTTTCAACTCATATTACACTATAATATCGATACCTTAGAAAAGGATTGGGCCTTCCAATTAAATGAAGAATATGACGAGAACATTACTATTGCCCGCACGCGTTACAATGCATTGGCGGTTTCCGTAATTGATACCGACCCGAAGCTGGCAGCACGTATTGCAAATGATATGGTAAACATTGCCGATGGAATTAAGGCTACCATCTTGCGAAAAAATTTGCAGGCTGCGCTGAAAGACCTGGAACTCGATTACAACAAAAAAGTGAAAGAGTTTGATGTGTTCGCAGACAACATCAATAAATTGGTGCGCGATAGAAATATCCCGAACTTAAATATTAAAAATCAATCTTTTGTGGAGCACATGAAGCAACAAATTGACCTCATTCGCGATTTGACAAAAAATCCGGTGAATTACGATTTGAAAAAACAGTACAATTATGAATCCATGTTGGCTCAACTGGCCGAATTACAGTCCAGCTACGAGCAAGCATCGAGCAATTTAAATAATAACTTTCCTACCTGTTATGTGATTTCACCTGCTCAAGTTAATTTCAAAAAAGAAGCACCCAATCGCTTGTTAATAATATTCCTCTCAGGCGTATCGGCAGTATTGTTGTCCTTACTGTGCATTGTTGTTGCCCACAAACTGAAGCAATTAAAACATGATTTGGAAAAATAAGCAAGTTGGGGGAATTATTTGGATGCTCCCCTTTGCGCTGCTCATTTCCCTTCTAATCTTTTATCTCATTTCTAGTAGATTTGATGCCTACCTTAAAGTCGCTGTTTGCTTTTGCTTTTTATCTGTTGCATATCTGCTTTCATTGGGTTCTCTCAGGTTTGCCTACCTCTGTTTAGGATTCCTTCTCCCCATTTCAATCAAATTGGAAAGTGAAGAATATGGTCTTGTTATTGGATTTCCTTCAGAAATGCTAATTGCGCTTCTTGCCATTGCTCTTGTCTTTAGATGGTTGCATAAAGGCTATTCGGATAAATTATTTTTAAAACACCCAATTACTCGCGTCCTATGCCTGTATCTTTTATTAACATTTCTATCAAGCGCTTTTAGCAGTATGCCGCTTATCTCAATAAAGGCAAGCATAGTGCGAACCAGTTACATACTGGTTTTTTATTTTGGACTAAACGACGTCTTTAAGGAAAAACTTTCAAGCATTAAAATTTTATTTTTGAGGTATGGATTCAGCCTTTTTGCCGTAGGATTATATTTCTTGTATTTTCAATCGCTTTACAATTGGAATAAGGAAACAGCTGGTATTTCCGTAAATCCATTTTATGCCGACCATACTATATTCAGTGCCTGCCTGGTTTATTTGATTCCTATTTTTATTGCACAAGTAAGTTTAAAAGGTCATTCGGATCTCAATAGATACTGTCGGCTGCTTTACTTCCTACTGCTGAGTTTTATGCTGCTTACAATTTTCTGCACGTATTGCAGAGCTGCATGGATAAGTATGATAGCGGGGCTAATCTTTCTTTTTTTTAGTTGGATGAAGTTGAAACCCAAATTTTATTTTTCGCTATTCTTGTCGTGTGTCCTTGTTTTTTTTCTTTACAGAAATGAAATCTGGATTGCTATCCAGGAAAATAATAGCATCTCCACTTCTCCAACAACTAATGTAATAGAGCAAACCCAATCCATCACCAATGTGAGTACTGATGTTTCCAATGCCGAAAGATTAAACCGATGGAGTTGTGCGTTACGCATGTTTTTGGACGAGCCATTTTTAGGATTCGGCCCGGGCACTTTTCAATTTCAATACCTGAGCTATCAGCTTCCCGATGAAACAACATATATAAGTGTTTATAGCCCTTATAATATTCCCAAGGGTAGAGGAGGTTCAGCACACAGTGAGTATTTATTGGTATTGGCTGAGAGTGGACTTTTTTCGTTTCTTCTGTTTCTTATTTTACTTGGAACAGGAATCTACACTGCAATTCAAGTATTGCGATATGAGGAGCAAAAAAATGTACCCTTGCTTTTGCCTCTGTTACTAGGCTTTTTCATGTATTGTATTCATGGTTTTTTTAATAACTATTTGGATACAGATAAGGCCGCATTTTTATTTTATGCATCCTTGTCGTATTTTGCCGGGGCAAGTTGTGTGTTGACCGATGCGCAGAAAAAAACGCCTGAAAGTATAGCTAACAGGCGTTTCTTATCTGTATAAATAGTTATTCAAATGCCGCAATACCGGTAACATCCATGCCGGTAATTAGCAAGTGGATATCGTGCGTACCTTCATAGGTAATAACCGATTCAAGATTCATCATGTGGCGCATAATGGGGTATTCACCGGTAATTCCCATACCACCATGTATTTGACGTGCTTCTCGGGCAATTTGTAATGCGGTAATAACATTGTTTCTTTTTGCCATACTGATTTGAGCAGGAGTTGCACGATTTTCATTTTTTAAGACACCCAAGCGCCACACTAAAAGTTGTGCTTTGGTTATTTCAGTAATCATTTCAGCCAGTTTCTTTTGTGTCAACTGAAATCCACCAATAGGTTTTCCAAATTGTATGCGTTCTTTCGAATAACGCAAAGCCGAGTCGTAGCAGTCCATTGCAGCACCTAAAGCGCCCCAGCTTATGCCGTAACGTGCCGAATTCAAGCAGCTCAAAGGGCCTTTCAATCCTTTTACATTTGGAAGTAAATTTTCTTTTGGAACTTTAACATTGTCGAAAACCAACTCGCCGGTTGCACTAGCACGCAAACTCCATTTTCCGTGGGTTTCGGGAGTTGTAAAACCTGCCATTCCACGCTCTAAAATTAATCCTTGAATAACGCCTTCTTCATTCTTTGCCCAAACTACAGCAATATCTGCAAAGGGAGCATTCGAAATCCACATCTTGCTCCCATTTAATAAATAATGATCGCCTTTATCTTTAAAATTACTTAGCATGCCATTTGGATTTGAACCATGATCCGGCTCTGTCAATCCAAAACAACCCATTAATTCGCCTGTTGCTAATTTGGGTAAATATTTTTTGCGCTGTGCTTCACTTCCAAAAGTATAAATCGGATACATTACCAATGAGCTCTGAACAGAAGCAGTAGAGCGCAATCCGGAATCACCTCTTTCTAATTCTTGCATGATTAATCCGTATGAAATTTGATCTAAGCCTGCGCCACCGTATTCTTGCGGAATGTAAGGACCAAAGGCACCGATATCGGCCAAGCCTTTTATCCATTGTTTAGGGAAAGTAGCGGTTTGACACGCTTCTTCAACAACCGGACTTACTTCTTTTTTTACCCAGGCACGAGCAGTATCTCGGATGAGTTTATGTTCATCCGTTAATAAATCATCTAACACATAGTAATCGGGTGCAATGTATCGGTCAGTAGCCATATTAAATTTTTTTTAAGAGGCGCAAATATAGGTTTTATTGATGTATTGGACAATGTTCGAGCCCGATTTGAATGTAAAATTGAAGTGCTTAAAATTTTAAGGAGCAACCAAATTTAAACAGCGAAGCGATAATGATTGTTCGCCTTTCGCAAAAAAATGTGGCTTTGCAGTCGGTTTTCTTTCCTTCTTCTCTCAGCAAGAAATGGGTTTAGAAAATACATCGAATCAAACTCAATTTTCATCTAAAAGCAGGTACACAATTTTTTTTTATTCCACCAAATATTTTGGAATAACATTTCATTTTTATTTTCTGAATTTTTGAACACTTGCCTGTTAGTCGATTCGTGATAAGTACTTTGAGTTTTGATTATCAGTGAATTAACACTCGTGTGAATAACTTAAGCACTTTGTTAATTCATTCACCTTGCTTGCTGATTTTTTTTTGCAAAAATTTGTGAAGCGAAAAAATCAATCAAAAAACCGCTCGTTCTTAACCTAATGTTTTTGAAATGAACACTTAAGCTTAACATTTCAAAAAAGAGGAAGAGAAAAAGGAAAAAATTGATTCACCCCGCAAGCAAAAATCACAAAATTCAGCGCATAGATTAATGGAGCCAATTCTACAAGAAAATAAAGACCGCTTTGTGTTATTCCCAATAAAACACAAAGATATTTGGGAGATGTATAAAAAAGCAGAAGCCAGTTTTTGGACTGCCGAAGAAATTGACCTTTCTCCCGACGGTCAAGATTGGGAGAATAAACTGAACAACGACGAAAAGCATTTTATAAAACATGTGCTTGCATTTTTTGCTGCAAGCGACGGAATTGTGAACGAGAACCTCGCCGTAAATTTTATGAACGAGGTACAATATCCGGAAGCACGCTGCTTTTATGGCTTCCAGATTATGATGGAAAACATTCACAGTGAAACCTATTCGCTTTTAATAGATACCTATATAAAAGACCCCAAGGAAAAAGATAGTTTATTTCATGCCATCGATACCCTTGATTGTGTGAAGAAAAAAGCAGAATGGGCATTAACATGGATCGGTAACGGCGGTTTTGCCGAGCGACTCATTGCCTTTGCTGCTGTAGAAGGGATTTTCTTTTCAGGAAGTTTTTGCTCCATCTTCTGGCTCAAAAAACGTGGCTTAATGCCCGGATTGAGCTTCTCAAACGAACTCATCTCCCGCGATGAAGGGCTGCATTGTGACTTTGCTTGTTTACTTTATTCTCAATTAAAGAATAAACTGGCTCCAAGTCGCGTTACAGAGATAATTAAAAACGCTGTGGACATCGAAAAAGAGTTTGTTACCGATGCATTGCCGGTTCGCCTTATAGGGATGAATGCGGATTTAATGCGCCAATACATTGAATTTGTTGCCGATCGTTTACTGGTAGCACTGGGTTGCGAAAAAGCATACAATGCAACCAATCCTTTTGATTTCATGGAATTGATTTCGCTGCAAGGCAAAACTAATTTCTTCGAAAAAAGAGTAGCTGAATACCAAAAATCAGGTGTGATGGGCAAAAAGGAAGACAATGTATTTTCACTAGACGAAGATTTTTAGAACCTTCTACATCGCTTGTAATAACAAGCATTGTAGAACTAATTGCGGTTTCTTATCAAAGCAACCGCGAGGAATTGTTCGCTAAAAAAATTAAAAACAAGATATTTAAAATATAAACCTACACTAAGCTCCAAAGATGTACGTAATAAAAAGAGATGGCAACAAAGAGTCTGTAAAGTTTGATAAAATTACAGCACGAATTCAAAAGCTCTGCTACGGGCTCGATGCAAATCATGTGAACCCGGTTCCTGTGGCAATGAAAGTAATTGAAGGAATTTATGAAGGCGTTACCACGCACGAGTTGGATAATTTGGCAGCAGAAATAGCAGCTTCACTAACCACCACGCATCCTGATTACGCTTTACTTGCATCGCGCATAGCGGTAAGTAATTTACATAAAAGTACCAACAAATCGTTTTCTAAAACAATGTCGGCACTTTACAATTATGTGGATCCTAAAACCGGAAAAAAAGCGCCATTATTGGCCGAGGATGTGCATGATATTATTTTGAAAAATGCTCAACTACTCGATTCGACCATCATTTACGACCGTGATTTTGGATACGATTATTTTGGATTTAAAACATTAGAACGCTCTTACCTTATGAAGTTAGAAGGTAAGGTAGCAGAGCGCCCTCAACACATGCTAATGCGTGTGGCTGTAGGTATTCACAAAGAAGACATTGATGCTGCAATTGAAACTTATAATTTGATGAGCGAGCGATGGTTTACACACGCGACACCAACACTATTCAATGCTGGAACTCCTAAGCCTCAAATGTCGTCATGCTTTCTATTGACTATGAAAGACGACAGCATCGAAGGCATTTATGATACCTTAAAACAAACGGCTAAAATTTCACAATCGGCCGGCGGCATTGGTTTGGCGATTCACAATATTCGTGCAACAGGCTCTTACATTCGCGGAACCAACGGAACATCAAATGGAATCATACCAATGTTGCGCGTATTCAACGATACAGCACGTTATGTGGATCAAGGAGGAGGAAAACGCAAAGGAAGTTTCGCCATATACTTAGAACCTTGGCATGCCGATATTTTCGAATTCTTGGATTTACGCAAGAACCATGGTAAAGAAGAAATCCGTGCCCGAGATTTATTCACAGCTATGTGGACTCCCGATTTGTTTATGAAACGTGTAGAAGAGAACGGCGATTGGAGTTTGTTCTGTCCGAATGAAGCGCCTGGTTTATCGGAGTGTTACGGAGAGGCTTTTGAAAAATTATATACCAAATACGAGAAAGAAGGACGCGCACGTAAGACCATTAAAGCACAAGATTTGTGGTTTGCCATCTTGGATTCTCAAATCGAAACCGGCAATCCATACATGTTATACAAGGATGCTTGCAACGAAAAATCCAATCAAAAGAACTTGGGAACCATTAAATCTTCCAACTTGTGTACCGAAATTATGGAGTACACATCAGCTGAGGAAGTAGCAGTGTGTAACCTTGCATCTATAGCACTTCCACGATTTATTGAAGGTGGGAAATTCGATCATCAAAAATTATTTGATGTTACCTATGTAATCACCAAAAATTTAAATAAAGTAATCGACCGCAATTACTATCCGGTTCCGGAAGCACGTAACAGTAACATGAAACACCGCCCAATTGGAATAGGTGTGCAAGGTTTAGCAGATGCTTTTATTTTATTACGCATGGCCTTTGATTCGCCGGAAGCAGCAAAACTAAACAGCGAAATTTTTGAAACGATTTATTATGCTGCCATGACTGCTTCTAAGGATTTAGCGAAAGTGGATGGGCACTACGAATCGTATCCCGGCTCACCGGTATCCAAAGGCATTTTCCAATACGACATGTGGAATGTTACTCCAAGCACGCGTTGGGAATGGGATATTTTAAAAGAGGAAGTGTTGAAATATGGCGTGCGTAACTCCCTGCTATTAGCACCAATGCCAACCGCCAGTACATCGCAAATATTGGGTAACAATGAATGTTTTGAACCTTACACCAGCAATATCTATACGAGAAGAGTATTAAGCGGAGAGTTTGTAATTGTAAACAAACACTTATTGAAAGACCTTGTAAAACTTGGCTTGTGGAATGATAAATTGAAACAAAAAATTATTGGAGCAAATGGTTCCATTCAAGAAATCAATGAGATTCCCGACAATGTAAAAGAGCTTTACAAAACGGTGTGGGAAATCAAACAAAAAGCAATTATCGATATGGCAGCCGACCGCGGTGCCTTTATCTGCCAATCGCAATCGTTGAATTTGTTTATTCAAAATGCCAATTTCGCGAAACTAACAAGTATGCATTTTTATACTTGGAAAAAAGGATTGAAAACTGGAATGTATTACTTGCGCACCAAGGCTGCTGCAGATGCAATTAAGTTCACTGTAGAGAAACAAGCCGAAGAGCAATTTGCACCGGTAATGAGTAACGATGGTAAAGTAAGTGAAGAAGAACGTATGGCAGAAATTAGCTGCTCGCTCGATAATCCCGAAGGATGTGAAGCGTGTGGTTCGTAATTAGATTAAGTTTAGAATGTAAAAGCCCTGCACAGTTTGTGTGGGGCTTTTTGTTTTTAGTATGAAATCTTAGTATACAACATCTTAGTAACAAGTATCACACTTGTCTTCTTTGCAGCAAGCGTCGTTGCAGCAAGCGTCCACGCTTGTTGCACTATATACTAGCGAATAGCGGCTCATTAAAATAAATCATCCTATTTTGTCATTGACCTAAGAATAGTACAAGCCTAGTTTTACATTAAAATTTGGGCGACGAATTAAAAATCCGGGATTTATTTTATAAAGCGTAATCACTCGATATATTTCCTCTTACCTTTCTAATTAAAAACAAATAGTTAGCTTTACAAATCAACAAAAATGACGGCATCTCAATCCTTAAAACTTTACGAACTCCAAAATATAAATTTAAAAAATGAGGCGGATGCCAAAGCTTTGGTGCATGAAATAGAAGCTGTAATCGAAAATAGATTTAATATGGAACGTGTCCGACTTGCAACAAAAGAGGATTTAGCAAAAACAGAAACAAAGATTATTTTGTGGATAATTGGATTCAATGCACTTCTTGCAGGTTTGATAATTGGAGTTTTCAAACTATTGTAAAATAGCTAAAACGTATTTCAATTTGTATAACAGCTGGTTGCAACAAGTGCCCTGCTTACAAATTTTCGCAAAATGAAAAGAGCCTTTGTCATTATCATGATGTTTTTTTTCCATACATCTAACGCGCAAGACACTTTGTTTACTAAAAAAGGTAAGCCAATTTCTTGCAAAGTAAATGAAATTTATAAAAACGCTTACGTCCTTTATACCCCCTATAATTCGTCAAAACAACTAAAAATAAATTGTGATGCCTTGTATTATATTTCGCTTCAAAATAATACCAAAATTTATTACGCACCTAAGCCGGTAATTTTTACAAAGCACTCTTTCGATAGTATTGTTGACCCATTTATTTTAGGAGGGTATATTACACCTTTGGGGATGCACACAGGAATTTACCTAACCTATTATCTGAATAGAAAGAACTTTCTGAAACTTAGCACAGGCTATAAAATTTATTGTCCACAAGCTTTTGACGAGTTTTTTTATTTTACCATGAACCAAGCAAGTGGGTTTTATACGGGCCCAATTATACAACTCCGATGGGCACATTTTAAAGAGGAGGCTCCACATAAAGGAATTAGAACAAGAAATCTTGTTTATGATTTTCGTTACAGAAAAGTTAATCAATACACGTGGTTAGATGGGCCTACAGGGCAAAACTCGACATATATGGAGGAACGGAGCGAGCAGGTTTATGCGCATTCATTAATTTACATGCTCTCAACAAGCTATCACCATAATAGTTCAATAGATTGGGGGCTCATTTTAGGTGTTGGGTTACAATGGGGACACAAGCGAATTCATCACTACGCAGTCCCAGATAATAATTTTACACCCAGGAATCATATTGATAGATTTTCAAGTGAACCATTAATTCCCGTGATATTTCGAACAGGACTATTTTTTGAATTCAAAGGACTTTCGAAGTGATTGTAAATTTCGATATAAATTAAGCTTGATTTCAACACCCATTGTTGCTGCAAGCATCCAAAGTCGTTGCAGCAAGCGTCCACGCTTGTTGCACAAAATACTAGCGAGTAGCGGCTCATTAAAATAAATCATCCTTTTTAGCTATTTCTACAATTAAGCCCAGCATTTATTTTTGCCCTATGAGTAGAAATTACAAATTTAAAAACCCGGAAGGCTTGTATTTCGTGAGTTTTGCTGTGATTCATTGGATGGATGTTTTTATTCGACCTATTTATTTCGATTGTTTGGTTGCTAACCTAAACTATTGTGTGGAGAAAAAAGGAATGGAAATTTATGCCTGGTGTATTATGACTAATCATGTTCATTTGGTGTTTAAATCCACAGTTCAAAAGCCGGAAGATTTGCTGCGTGATTTCAAAACATTTACATCAAAACAACTCTTAAAACTAATTCAAGAAAATTTTCGTGAAAGCAGAAGGGAGTGGTTATTGAATGCTTTTGCAAAAGCAGGGAAAGCCAATTCAAACAATACACATTTTCAATTTTGGCAACAACATAATCATCCCATTGAGCTATGGTCTAATAGGATTATTGATCAAAAAATAAATTACATACATGCAAACCCGGTGAAAGCTGGTTTTGTGGAGCACGATTACGAATATTTGCACAGTAGCGCTAGAGATTATTGTGATATTAAAGGCTTAGTTAATATTATTCGAGAAATGTGATGTATTAGTAGAAAGGTATAGTTTCTTTATAATAATTCTGTCGCAAGCGTCCACGCTTTCGACAGAATTAAGAATATTAAGGCTCTAAGTCATTAAATAGTTCTTATTTGTATATTTGGTAAACATTGGAATTAAAGAAATTTAAATCACTTAGTATATAATGAAGCTAAATGAAATTCGATTTGTTTTTTTATTAATTAATTTTTCCTTCCTGCAAGCGCAGTTGTGTTTTTTTTTTTTTTTTTTTGGCCGGCCGGGGGACCCCCCCCCTCCTTCCTTTTTTTTTTTTTTTGGTTTTTTTTTTTTTTTTTTTTTTTTTTTTTTTTTTTTTTTCTCTTTTTTTCTTTTTTTTTTTTTTTTTTTTTTTTTTTTTTTCCCCCCCCCAATTTTTCCTAAATTTTTTTTTCTTCCGGGAAAAAACCCACCCACAATAATTCCGCCAATCGGTTTTTTTATAATAATATTCAAAAAGGTTTATTGTTTTTGTTTTTTTTTTTTTTTTTTTTTTTTTTTTTTTTTTTTTGTTTTTTTTTTTTTTTTTTTTTTTTTTTTTTTTTTTTTTTTTTTTTTTGTGGGGGGGGTGGTTTGTTTTGTGGGGGGGGGTGTTTGGGGGGGGGTTTGTGGGGGGGGGGGGGAATTTTTTTTGGGTTTTTTTTTTTTGTTTTTTTTTTTTTGGGTTTCTTTTTTTTGTTTTTTTTTTTTTTTTTTTTTTTTTTTTTTTTTTTTTTTTTTTTTTTTTTTTTTTTTTTTTTTTTTTTTTTTTTTTTTTTTTTTTTTTTTTTTTTTTTGGGGGGGGGGGGGGGGGGGGGGGGGGGGGGGGGGGGGGGGGGGGGGGGGGGGGGTATGGGGGGGGGGGTTTTCTGGGTAAAAAGGGTGTTTTTTTTGGGTGGGTGGGGTGGGGGGGGTTTTTTTTTTTTGGGGGGGGTGGGTGGTTGGTTTTTTTTGGGGGCCGCCCCCGGGGGGGGGGTTTGGTGGGGGGCTGGGGGGGGGGGGGGGGGGGGGGGGGTGTTGTGGGGGGGGTAATTTTTTTTTTTTTTTTTTTGGGTTTTTTTGAGGAGGGGGGGGGGGGGGGGGGGGGGGGGGGGGGGGGAATTTTGTTTTTGTTTTTTTTTTTTTTTTTTTTTTTTTTTTTTTTTTTTTTTTTTTTTTTTTTTTTTTTTTTTTTTTTTTTTGGGTATTTATGTAATGGTAAACCGGGGGAAGAAAAACGATCCACCCCCCCGCCGGTTTTTTCTTTTTTTAATAAGGACAAATAAAAATTTTTTTTTTTTTATTTTTTTTTTTTTTTTTTTTTGTTTTTGGGGTTTTTTTTTTTCCAACCAATAAATAAAAAAAAAAATTTTTTTTTTTTTTTTTTCCCGGGGGGGGGGGGGGGGTTTTTTTTTTTTTTTTGTTTGGGGGGGGGGGGGGTTGGTTGGGGGGGGGGGGGGGGGGGGGGGGGGGGGGGTGGGGGGGGGGGGTGGGGGGGGGAAAAAAAAAAAAAAAAAAAACCAACCCAATTTTTAAAAAAAGCTTTTTAAAAAATTGGTGTTTAGAAAAAAAAAACCCCACTTTCAAACCCACCCCCAAAAAAACCCCCCAAATTTTTTTTTTTTCTCCCCCCTCTTTTGGAAAACCCCCTACCACCCCCCCCCCCTTTTTTTTCCCCCCCCCCCCTCCTTTTTATTCCTTCCCCCCCTTCCCCCCCCCCCCCCCAACAAAACCAAAATTTTAAAAAAAAATTTTTTTACTTATCCCCATTTTTTTTTTCGGAAAAAAAAATTAACAAAATTTCAACCCAACAACCCCCCCACCAAAACACCAAAACAAAAAAAATTTTTTTTTTTTAATTTTTTTTTTTTCAAAAAAAAAACCCAAAATTTTAACCAGAAACGGAATTTTGAAATTAAAATAAAAAAAAATTAAAAAAAAAAACAAAACAAAAAAGAGATTCCCCAACACAAAAACACAAGGGAAAACTAAAAAAAAAAAAAAACTTTTTCTCTTCCCCCCCCCCACCAAACACGCTTTTTTTTTTTCCCCCCCTGGAAAAAAAAAAAATTTAAAAACCGGGAAGGCTTGTATTTCTTGAGTTTTTCCTATTTCTGTCGCAAGCGTGGACGCTATCGGCAATTTAAGTAGTTAAGTCTTTTTCTTTTTTTTAGGACTTGCCTTTGCAAAGGGATTGAAGTCCAAAGCTAGCTGAATCCAAAACTCTAATTTTTTTGTAGATGAAAGTGCTGTTTCATCCACATATAAAAATCCTTTCATGGATTTACCTGTAAAATCCATAGGTCTGCAATCCTCCTTTTCTAAAATGTCATCAAAAAGGGCAGGGTCAATGCGCACCATTAAACTATCTTTTACAATGCCCACACACATTTTATCATCCACCATAAAGCAAACTCCCCCGAACATTTTTTTCTCTTCTACTTTATCGTGGGCTTGAGCAATTAATTCTCGCGTCCGATTCAATAAGTATTCATTAAATGCCATTTTGCTTTTATTGCGCGTTTAATAATGAAAAGAAACCGACTTCTTCACATCCGGATGCAAACTCAAATAAACAGGGCAAGTCAGTGCAGCACGCTCTAAAATTAACTTTTCTTTATCGCTGTAGCTGATTTTTGGCATTTGCACTTCTATCACTATTTCGCCCACCCTGCGTGGATTACTTGCCATGACTTTTGTAACCTTTGCACTTATTCCTTCTATGCTCAACTTATGTGTATTACAGGCTATCCCCATAAGGGTAATCATGCAACTCCCAAGGGAGGAACAGAGTAAATCGGTGGGAGAAAATGCTTCGCCTTTGCCATGATTATCAACCGGGGCGTCTGTAATGATTTCGTTGCCCGATGCACGGTGTTTGGCATGCGTTCGCAGATTTCCGAGATAGTTTATGTTAATTGTTTCCATGAACAAATTTAATTTTAATTAGTTTAAGTATATTTGTAAGTCCATATACACAATGCAAAAGTACATGCGCGCAAGCATCTTTACAATTTTATTACTGAATACTTTGGCGGTATTTGCACAGCAAAAGAATGCTGTGGAGGAAGCTGGTGTGCTTTACCGTCATGAAGGAACATTTGGCATTAGCATGCACTCTAGAGGTTTCGGGTTGAACTATCGCAATGGGAAACACATTACAGGTACCAGAAAGCGTATACTTGAAATTGATTTGCTCACCATGAAGCATCCAAAAGAAATTAAAACACTTAATAAGTACTACGAAAACACCAAAGGATTTGTGTATGGTAAACTAAATAACCTTACTGTTTTGCGCGGAGGAATTGGTTTGCAAAATATCCTCTATAGAAAGGATGAACCCGGAAATATTGAAATTCGTTACAGTTATTATGGTGGTGCTTCACTTGGTTTAGCCAAACCGGTTTATTTATATGTTTTGCAGGAATCAAACGATCCCTATAATCCAAATAAAGTAATAGAAAAATACGATCCGGATAAGCACATGCTGGATAATATTTATGGTAAATCTCCACTGGGTTATGGACTAGAGCATACTAAGGTACATCCCGGATTATATGCCAAAGTGGGAATGAGTTTTGATTGGGCAAGCGACGATGATAAAGTGCGTTGTCTAGAAATTGGTGCCATTGCCGATTACTATATTTCACCTATTCAAATCATGGCCTTCAGTAAAGCAACACCATTATTTACTACTGTTTATGTTACACTTTCATTTGGGCATAAATGGAATTAATACCAAATATGACTGAGCTTCCGGAACAACAAATACTAACTGATAAAAAGTTTAGAAAGAAGCCGGATTGGCTTCGTGTAAAACTGCCAACGGGTAAAGAATATGCGCATGTTCGTAAATTGGTGAGCGAACATAAATTGCACACCATTTGTGAAAGCGGAAATTGCCCAAACATGGGCGAATGTTGGGGTGCAGGAACCGCGACTTTTATGATTTTGGGAAATATTTGCACCCGTTCCTGCGGATTTTGTGCCGTAGCAACCGGCCGACCTTTAGCTGCAGATGTTAAGGAACCTATGCGTGTCGCAGAGTCTGTGCGCTTAATGAAAGTAAAACATTGTGTAATTACATCGGTTGACCGGGATGATTTAAAAGATGGCGGCTCAACTATTTGGAAAGCAACAATAGAAGAAGTGCGCAAGCAAAGTCCAGGAACAACCATGGAAACCTTGATTCCGGATTTTCAAGGAATATGGGAAAACCTAGAGCGCATCATTGAAGCGCGTCCTGAAATTGTGAGTCATAACCTCGAAACCGTGAGAAGATTAACTAAGCAAGTTCGTATACAGGCTAAGTACGATAGAAGTCTTGAAGTATTAAATCGTTTAAAGAAAGCAGGAATTAAAACGAAATCAGGTGTAATGCTTGGTTTGGGTGAAACAGAACAAGAGCTTATCGAAACAATGGATGATTTAAGAAAAGTGGGTGTCGATATTTTAACTTTAGGTCAGTATTTGCAACCCACCACTAAACATTTGCCGGTAGTGGAATATATTAAACCCGAAGTATTTGCACGACTTCAAGAAATTGGACTTCAAAAAGGATTCCGATTTGTGGAAAGCGGCCCATTGGTGCGCTCTTCTTACCATGCTGAGAAACATTTATTTTAACCCCCCGAAATATACAACATGAAAAAAGTTTTTATTACGCTTACACTAGCAATTTCAATGCTTATAGCATTTTCGTTTTTTACTCAAGATAACTACCATCCAAGAAACCCCGGTGAATCATTTATCGAAAGCATTGGCGGTGCAATAGATTATTTTCAAAAAATCAGAGCCAATCAAATTACGGGAAGAGTGGATTTAGCAGACGTGGAGAGAGCCAGAAATGCTATAAAGGCAACTACCCAAAATCGCAGGGCATCACTCAACTTAAATTGGCAAGAAATGGGCCCGGATAACGTGGGAGGAAGAACTCGCGCCTTAATGTTGGACAAGGATTCATTTGATGTAGTGTATGCCGGTGGAGTTGCGGGCGGATTATGGAAGTCAATAAATGGTGGAGCCACTTGGAGATTATTGTTTGATAAGTTTGAAAGTAATACTGTGAGTTGCATTACCCAGGCAAAAAACGGCGATATTTATGTAGGTACCGGTGAAGGACATTATAGTTTAGGATCTTATAATGGAACAGGTGCAGGAGGGATGATTGGTTCCGGTATTTGGAAATCCACGAATCGTGGAGCTACATGGGCAAGATTAAGTTCTACCATACCAAGTGCTTTAAATTCGTATTCCGCATCCTTTGCTTATGTAAATGAAGTTGCCACCTCTCCTTTAAACGCACAACGTATTTACGCCAGTACTAACAGAGGTTTACGTATGAGCGACGACGGAGGCCAAAGCTGGATTAATCCAATTCATTCCGCGGATTCGAGTCAAGCTAGTGGTGATGTTCAGGTGGCAAGCGATGGAACTGTTTTGGTTTCTTTGGAAGGTCATGGCTACCGCTCCCCCAATGGAAACGATAATTCTTTTATTTCAATTTCATCTGTTGCATCAGGTAAATTGCCCTTGTCGGGCATATCGCGTATAGAATTTGCATTTTCACCGCAGGATGTTAATTACGTTTATGCAAGTGCTACAGCAGGATCTGGCCCTAACGCCGGCTCTCTGTTGGGTTTATACCAAAGCACAAATAAAGGATTGTTTTGGACTAACATCGCTACTGCCGGTGCAAATCCTCTTGGTAATCAGGGAGACTATGATAATGCTATAACTGTTTCTTCGAGCAATAAAAATCGAATTTATGTGGGTGGTCAATCTTTTTATTATTGTAATGCTGCTGCAAGCCCACTTCCTTTTTGGTCAAGAATAGGAGATACTCCAGGTAATTTTGTGCATTCCGATTTGCATGCATTGGTAAGTCATCCCACTAATAGCAATATACTTTATATCGGTTGTGATGGAGGAATTTATAAAACAACAGATGCCAATTCAACTGCAGTGGATGGACCTATTTTTTATAATGTTAACAAAGGCTATAATGTTACACAGTTTTATGCCATATCTCCAACAGCGAGTGGCGATGTGGTTGGCGGAACACAGGATAATGGTTCAAAATACATTAATTCCCAAGGTGGTTTTTCGCAAAGTGCAACTACCATTGGTGGCGGTGATGGTGGGTATACCGAAGCATCATTCCTCTTACCTCATGTCTTTTTTTCAACAGTATATTACGGTTCTTTATCACGTTCTTTTGGGGCTAATTTTGGATCTTCATTTTATAGTCCACGAATTGAAGGACTGCCCAATTTCGGTGAAGGCGGTTTTGCAAGTTTTATCACTCCCATCTCACTATGGGAAAGTTTCCATGACACCGCAACTCCCGACTCTTTAAGTTACACCATTAAACCTACTGATCCACTTGGTATAGGAGGCGTGTTGCAAATTCGTAGCAATATCAGCAGTCCAAACAGTACAGATAAGTTATACTTGTTTGACACCAATAAGGTGAATCGTTCTGTTGGTGAAACAATAAAGGTGCAAGATTATCTGCAATCGCACCTAGCTGTTGGCTTTAATAATAGTGTATGGTTCACCAAAGATCCCATCAACGAAAGCGGACCGGTTAGATGGATGAGGATTGGAGCGGATTTAGGAACTTTTTCGCCTTTACGCTTTTTCGGCGATTCTAAGATTTTGCGCTTTTCGGCTGATGGTGATTATTTGTATGTAGGTACTTTTGCCGGTAATTTATTTCGTTTTTCAAATCTAAATTCTATTAATCGTGCGGATACGCTTACGGGCGAAATTGGTCATCCGCTCTGTAAGGTAGATTGTAAAAAAATTGCGAGCTTTCCGGGCAGAGCGCTCTGTGGAATTGCAATTGATCCAAATAATAATGATAAAGTAGTGGTTACGTTAGGTAACTATGGAAATAGTAATTATGTTTTTCTTACCAATAACGCAACAGACAGTATTCCGAATTTTAATTTAATCCAGAACAATTTGCCTCCAATGCCGGTGTATGATGCTTTAATAGACATGAACAATGCATCAAACATTTTGCTAGGTACCGAATATGGTGTTTGGTCATCCGATGACAATGGCGCCAACTGGTCGCAAAGCCAAGATTTTCCTTATGTACCTGTGCTTTGTTTAAGACAACAACTTTATCCCTATTCGGCAACGGTATCAAGCACCGGTGTAATATATGCAGGCACACATGGACGCGGAATATGGAAATCGAATTCTTTGGTGGGCATAAAAAACAACGATGCATTTGCACCAAAACCGGATATTGCAGTTCATGTTTCTCCCAATCCTGTAAAAGATTTAGTCAGTGTTGACTATTTTGTTGAGAAGTACCGACATCGCTCAGCTTATTATTTATACGCTTCAGGGCAAATTAGTTAAACGTGAAAATTTGGATAAGCTTACATCGGGTAGAAATAGCTATAATTTTTCTGTTTCCGAATTTGAAGCAGGCACTTATTTGGTTTCTGTGATAACCGGAAACAAACAAACCAGTGCTAAATTTGTTGTGCTTAAATAATTACAGTTATTAAATTGTAAAAAGCCACTGTTACACGGTGGCTTTTTTTATATTTGCCCTTCACTTTAAATTTTAGATAAAAGATGGGAACAACCAGAATTGCAATAAATGGATTTGGTAGAATTGGACGAGTATTTTTTAGAGCTCTTATAGCACAGAAAAAGAATATTGAGCTCGTTGCAATAAATGATTTAACTGATACAAAAACACTCGCGCATTTATTTAAATACGATTCAGTTCATGGTAAATTTCAGGGAACTATTTCTCACGGCGATGGATTTATTGAAGTAAATGGAAAAAAAATACAAGTGTTTAAAGAAAAAGATCCTGTGGCATTGCCTTGGAAAGATTTAAACATAGATGTGGTTATTGAAAGCACAGGATTTTTTCTGGATAAAGCAGGAGCAGGAAAGCATATCACCGCGGGCGCAAAAAAGGTAATTATTTCTGCACCTGCAAGCGACAACGATATAAAAACGGTTGTGCTTGGATGTAACAATGAAGTGTTAAGTACATCGGATGTCATTATATCAAATGCTTCTTGCACAACCAATTGTGCTTCTCCCATGTTAAAGGTATTAAACGACAACTGGGGGATTGAATATGCTTACATCAATACAGTGCATGCCTACACGGGCGATCAACGATTGCACGATGCCCCACACAAAGATTTGCGTAGAGCCAGAGCAGCAGCAGTTTCTATCATTCCAACAACTACCGGTGCTGGGAAGGCAATTGCTAAAATATTTCCGCACCTCGAAGGTAAAATTGGTGGAACATCAGTAAGAGTGCCGGTTTCCGATGGATCACTCACCGACATCACATGTGAGTTTAAAGTTAACATTACCGCAAAAGAATTGAATGCTGCATTTAAGAAGGCTGCAGAAGGCGAACTAAAAGGAATCTTGGAATATTCGGATGAACCGCTTGTATCTATTGATATTGTTGGAAATCCACACTCATGTATTTTTGATTCGGAAAGTACAAGTGTGCTTGGTAACATGGTTAAAATTATGGGTTGGTACGACAATGAATACGGGTACTCCAATCGATTAGTTGAACTGGTTGAAAAGATTTCCTAATTCTAAACGCCTAAAATAATTCTGCATTGGGATAGCAAAACTATCCCAATGTTTTTTTAATCCCTTTTATTTTTGAATTTGAAAAAAGAACAAATCATATTGCTGATTCTTGCGTGTATCAATTTCACGCACATCACCGATTTTATGATTATGATGCCACTTGGTCCACAATTAATTCGGATCATGCACATCAGTCCCTTGCAATTTAGTTACCTTGTTTCTGCGTACACTTTCAGTGCCGGTATTTCTGGTTTTGCGGCTGCTTTTTTTGTAGATAAATATGATCGAAAATCTGTCTTGCTTTTGGGGTATATCGGTTTTATTGTGGGAACATTTGCTTGCGCATTTTCGCCTAGTTACCACTTGCTTTTAGCCTCACGCATTTTAGCGGGAACTTTTGGAGGGCTTATTGGAGCTCAAGTGCAATCCATCGTTGCAGATACTTTTCCTTTCGAACGCAGAGGTAAAGCTATGGGGACACTAATGGCTGCTTTTTCAGTGGCATCGGTAGTGGGAGTGCCGCTTGGTTTATACTTTGCCACCTTGTACAATTGGCAATTTCCGTTTATGATTGTGGGTGCTCTTGGAGTACTTATAATACCACTGGTATATGTTTTTATTCCTAATATGGTGGGCCATATTCAGCAAAATGATTCGAAACCGAATCCATTCTCTGTGCTAACCAATATTTTAAAAGACAACAACCAATTACGCGCATTGTTGCTTACTTGTACACTCATGTTTGCCCATTTTATAATAGTGCCATTGCTTTCTCCATTTATGGTAGCAAACGTTGGATTCACTGAACACCAGCTTACCTATATTTACCTCGTGGGAGGAACACTAACTATTTTTTCGGCACCAATGGTTGGAAGGTTGGCTGATAAATTTGGAAAGCATAAAGTACTTACAGTGTTTAGTTTTCTCGCCATAATTCCTTTGTTTTTTATTACCCATATTGGCCAAGTTCCATTATATGTTGCACTTAGCATAACAGCAGGATTTTTTGTCTTTTCGGGAGGAAGAATGATACCTTCAATGGCATTGGTATCATCGGTTGTAAAACCCCAACATAGAGGAAGCTTTATGAGCATTAATTCATCGTTACAACAAATCACTACCGGAATGGCGGCATTTATTGCCGGTACAATTGTAATAAAATCGGATGCCGGACCTTTGATGCATTACAATTGGATTGGATACATTGCAATTTGTTCAACCATTGCCTGTATACTAATTGCAAAGAAGCTTAAACCCGTTTCATTGGAGGCTGTAATTTAGCCCTATTCTCAATCTAGTTTAAGCACCGCCATAAATGCCGATTGAGGAATTTCAACACTTCCTACTTGACGCATTCTTTTCTTCCCTTCTTTTTGTTTTTCAAGTAGTTTACGTTTACGTGAAATATCTCCACCATAACATTTTGCAGTAACGTCTTTACGCAAGGCACGGATAGTTTCGCGTGCAATAATTTTTGCGCCGATGGCAGCTTGTATTGGAATTTCGAATTGTTGACGGGGAATCAACTCTTTTAATTTTTCACAAATCTTTTCCCAAAATCATAAGCATTATCCTTGTGAATCAAAGCCGATAAAGCATCCACTTGATCTCCATTTAATAAGATATCCAGTTTCACCAATTGCGATTGGCGGTACTCTAGCGGTGAATAATCGAAGGATGCATATCCTTTCGAAATGGTTTTAAGTTTATCATAAAAGTCAAATACAACTTCGCCCAATGGCAATTCAAAATTTAACTCTACACGGTCTTGAGTAAGATATACTTGGTTTTTAAGAATTCCCCGCTTACCAATGCACAGCGTCATTATACCACCCGTAAATTCCGATTTTGTAATAATTTGTGCTTTGATGAAAGGCTCTTCCACATAGTCTACTGTGCTTAAATCCGGTAAATCGCTGGGGTTATTCACCACAATTTTTCGCCCGCGGGTGCTGTATGCAAAGTACGAAACGTTTGGAACAGTAGTAATAACCGTCATATTAAATTCTCGTTCGAGTCGCTCCTGAATAATTTCCATGTGCAACATCCCCAAAAATCCGCATCGGAATCCAAATCCCAAAGCAGCCGATGATTCGGGCTCCCAGGTTAAAGACGCATCGTTTAGCTGAAGTTTTTCCATACTGTAGCGAAGTTCTTCATAATCCTCGGTATCAACCGGGTAAATCCCAGCGAACACCATCGGTTTAACGTCTTCAAAACCTTGAATGGCGGCTTCACAAGGGTTTAATACATTCGTAATAGTATCGCCCACTTTTACTTCTTTGGCTTCCTTGATTCCGGAAATAATATACCCAACATCACCAGTTTTTACAGCATTGCGGGGTTCTTGCTTTAAACGTAAAACACCAATTTCATCAGCAAGGTATTCCTTTCCGGTAGCGAAAAATTTTACCTTATCTCCTTTTTTCATTTCACCATTTACCACTTTAAAATAGGCAATAATTCCCCGAAAGGAATTAAAAACCGAATCAAAAATTAAAGCTTGCAAAGGTGCTTTTTCATCTCCTTTTGGAGCTGGAATACGGTGAACAATTTGTTCCAAAATTTCGTGCACGCCCATTCCTGTCTTCCCGCTGGCAGCCATTATTTCTTCGCGTTTGCAACCCAACAAATCAACAATTTGATCTTTAACTTCTTCGGGATTGGCGCTGGGTAAATCAATTTTATTGAGGATAGGAATGATTTCCAAATCATTTTCAAGAGCCAGATATAAATTGGAAATGGTTTGTGCTTGAATTCCTTGTGCGGCATCCACAATCAACAAAGCCCCTTCGCAGGCAGCGATGGAACGGGAAACTTCGTAGCTAAAATCCACGTGACCAGGAGTGTCAATTAAATTTAACACATATTTTTCACCATTTAATTCGTAGTCCATTTGAATGGCGTGACTCTTAATGGTGATGCCGCGCTCGCGTTCCAAATCCATATCATCTAAAATCTGGGCCTGCGATTCACGCTTGGTAATGGTATTGGTGTACTCCAACAATCGGTCGGCAAGCGTACTCTTACCATGATCGATATGGGCTATGATGCAAAAATTACGGATGTTCTTCACGTTCTAAAAGTGTATTATTTATGCTAAATTTTGGGGAGCGCAAAGGTAGCATTTTTACGCTATTTTTTACATTCCCGCGAAATTGTAAATTCTATGCGTGTCGATGATTTAATTCATAAAACTATAAAGCTGTCGGTTTCTTGCTATTGCTTACATTTGAAGCAATTATTATGAAAAAAATTATTCTGATTTTACTAGCCCAGGCAAGTTTTCTTTGTGCCCAACCGGTGTATTTTCAAAAAATCTTTGGTTCGAGTGGTACAGATGCAGGACGTTCAATAAGACAACTCTCCAGCGGTGCCATTTTTATTGCCGGTTATGCCGATTCTGCAACTGTGGGGAGCAATGATTACACTGTAGCAAAACTTGATAAATTCGGAAACTTGATTTGGATAAACTATTACGGAGATTCACTCAACAACATTGCACTATGCATCAATACAACCAATGACGGAAACCTCATTGTTTGTGGGCAAACAGAAATAAGCTCAGGAAATGAGGATGCCTTTGTGTGCAAGCTTGACACTAATGGAGCTGTACTGTGGTATAAAACCTATGGGGGTTCATTAAATCAATCGTTAAAATACATTGAAGCAACATTCGACAAAGGCTATATCGCTTGCGGTTTTACAAGTGACATGAGTGGATCAAATGATTATTATATTATAAAACTCGATTCACTGGGCAATCAACAATGGATTGGCAATTATGGGGGTTCATTTAACGATTATGCCGATATGGTTTTACAAACTCCCGATAGTGGTTATATTATTACCGGCGATACCAATAGCGATGGGGCCGGGGGTTACGATGTGGAGGTAATTCGATTGGATGCTAACGGCAGTGTAGTATGGGATAAATTGTATGGTGATAGTTTGCAGAATGGTTGCCAAGGAATACTAGCCTTGAAGAATGGCGGCTATTTGAGCTACGGTGAAACTGGCACAAGCACCTCCGGAACATTTGATTTTTTATACAAAAGCTTGATGTTCTTGGGAACAGCCTGTTTCGACAAACTTTTGGTGGAATCAAGTCAGATGCATTGTTTTCGCTTGTTGAAGCCTATGATGGCGGATTTGTATTTACTGGGTATAGCAATAGCTATTCCTCTGGTCCTTTAAACTTGGTAATTGGAAAAACCGACTCACTTGCCAATTTGCTATGGGTAAATGCTTATGGTTCCTCAGGGATTGATATCGGTTATGAAATAATTAATGAAAGAGATAGCGGCTTTTTAGTGATAGGAAATACCTACCAAAATGGCTCTGATGAATATTTTTTGTTTCATGTGAATGACAGCGGTAAAGTTGTGGGCATGCCGGATTGGAAAGAAAGATTAGATCAAGTGCAGGTGTATCCAAATCCAAACAAAGGAATCATTAGGATAGTTCTGCCAACAAAGGCTTCCGGCGAATTTCGGCTGGAACTTTTTACCCTCGATGGACAATGTGTTTATATGGATTCACAACAACAACAATATTCGAATGAGTTAGTAGTGCATTTTGGAGATTATCATACCGGTGGGGTGTATTTTTTAAAAATTACCCATCTTCTTGAAAACTATTATGCTAAGATTTTTGTTACCAACTAAATATAGTTAATTTTGCAAACATTCTTTAACCCAAATTAATACATGAAATCAATCTTTACACTTGCTGCTGCACTTTTTTTAGGCACTACTTTTACACAGGCACAAAGCCTCAAACTAATTGATTTAAATGGAAACGACGTTACAAACGGAGTTTTTAGTGATGTGGTAGATACCTCTAGCTTGGATCCTTATGAGTATGATGTGGATGTAATAAATCTCTCCTCAAATGCTCTGTCTATTGGTTGTTCAAGAGTGTTTAACCAGTTTCCCGGACAATCAGAAAGTTATTTTGCTGGGATGTATGTTATTTGCCAATGGTAAACGTGGCTTTCAGTCCTTTGTCAGTAAATGCAAACGACACCATTAGTGGTTATTTTCATTCTTATTTTCGCCCCAATTATGAAGTGGGTACTGCTACAACTCGATATAAATTCGTGAATACAGCCAATGCAAACGATACAGCCACTATCACCGTTATTTTATATTCGGGAACACTGGGTGTAAAGAATGCCAATTTGAATGCTACTTCAGCAAAAATTAATGCATATCCAAATCCAGCATCTAGCTTTGTTTCCTTAAAATATGACGTTGCTGCATCAAAACAATCGGCTGTGGTAATAACAAATGAGTTAGGGCAAACAGTTTATGAAAAATCAAACCTCAGCGGATTAGGTTCAATTCGCTTGGAAACAGCTGATTTTACACCGGGAATTTATTTTTATTCTTTGTTTGAAGGAAGCGCTCGAGTAGCAACAAAAAAGTTAGTGATTACTCAATAAATATTTTTTAAAAGCCTTTTTACTAAAGCCGGAACACCAGTTCCGGCTTTTTTCTTTATGTGTTTTGCTTGCGTTCCAATACTGGCAGAAATCGTATTGGGGTCCACCAAATAAATTGGGCAGTCTAAGGGAGCATAATTCAATAAATTGGCAGCCGGATACACATTTAGGGAAGTTCCCACTACAATAAATATATCTGCTGTTGCAGCTATTTCGCAAGCACGGTCCATTTGAGGAACTGCCTCTCCAAACCACACAATATGAGGTCTTAATTGAGCCCCTTTCGGACACAAGTCGCCCAAATTGAGTGTATCACCTTCGAGTTTTTGTATATATGCAGCATCAGAAGTGCTGCGTGCTTTGAGAATCTCGCCATGCAAATGCAACACTTTTTTGAACCGGCCCGTTCATGCAAATCATCAATGTTTTGTGTAATAACTTGTACATCGTATTTCGACTCTAACTCTGCTAAAGCAAAATGTGCGGAATTGGGTTTAGCCTTTATTACCTGCTTACGGCGCTCATTATAAAAATCCAATACTAATTTCGGATTACGCTCAAAAGCATGTGGTGTGGCTACATCCTCAATTTTATATTGTTCCCAAAGTCCATCGCTGTCGCGAAAGGTTTTTAATCCGCTTTCAGCACTTATTCCGGCACCGGTAAACACAACTATTTTCATAGCTTTTTGTGGATTGAATTAAGAAAAAATTAAGCGCGATGGTAGTCGGCTTTCCAATTTTTTACTGCTTTTTTTATATCCGTATTGCTTAAGTTTTCGGTAACAGCACGTTGGGCGAGCGGCAAAAATTCCTCATCAGGAGCAAAGCGCAAAGCCACAATTTGATTTATTTTTAATCTTGCATCAAGCAACTTTCCGCACAACACAAAATGTCTTAAATTTTCTTCCGCTCGAATCGCTCTGTCTTGTGCCTTAAGCGAATAAGAACGAAATAAAAAATAGGCCATCACAAAAGAGATTGCAATAATAACCAGTAATAAGGCTTCCATTCTACCACTGGCAGCAAATAGCGAGCGAATGAACAATGCTTGCGCAAGAATGTTCATAATTAGTAAGGAGGCATAAAATGCTATACTTAATTTGTTGAGAGACTTAAGTGTACTGTGGTTCTGAAAGTTTTGTGTAGTCATAGTTTGGGTATATTTTAAAACACGAAGTTAGAATATCAAATTGAAAAGCTAGAATCAAATTTTTTAGGTGTTTGGGTTCTTTAAATTCGCTAAGCGGTACTTGATAATCATTTCAATTTTATATATTTACTTGTTTTTTGCCTATCAAAAATTTGAGCCAAGATCACACCATAAAAATAAATAAAATGCTTCGCGCATTTCCTCTTTTTCGAAAGTGTGGCTTTCTTATTTTTATAATCGGCCTACTTTTATATCAAAAGAGTGCGGCGCAAAATATTACAACCTGTGGAAGTACTGGAGGAGTGAACATTGTTGGTTCTATGCAGGGCTATTCACAACCTATTAATTGTTCCGCAAATTATCGTGTGCTTAACTATCGCAAAGTTTCAACTACTGTTGCAAATCCCACCGATGGCCGAGGACAGTGGAAAACCATTTGCAATGTACAATCCTCAGGAGGAGATTTTGCTCCAAGTAATATGACCGGTGGCGGTGGAGGTGGCGGGGGTTTTTTATTGACAAATGGAGATGTTTGCGGTAATACCGGACAGTATACACGGAAATGGGTTTTTCCTTCTGTGTTTCAAGGAACTTTAAACGGAATTACTGCGGTGAATTATTTTACCTCAGGAGGTTCGGATATGGGTTTAAATATGGGAACCGCAGGGAGGTACACTGTAGTGCTTCAGGATGTTGGATGCGCAAATTCATTTTATTATATTGGCTATACCTCAAATGCCCCGGTTACCTTGGCTTTTGGAGCTCAAACTTTAAACGGAGACGGTTCTTACACAGTTCCAATCACCACCAGTGCCGCACCTTCTGCGGGTGAAAACATTTTTATTCGATACCGTTTAACCACGAATGATTTTACTACCAGCACTTTCTTGGTGCAAGCTACAGGAGCTGGTACTGCATGGACTGCAACTATTCCAATACAAGCTACAGGGACGGTGGTGTATTACTATGCATTTACCTCCACCCGAACGCTTGCTAGCTTGAATGCCGATTCGGAATCGAATCGCTCGCTATCCACTTTAGAATATTTAGATAATAGCGGTAATAATTATACTTATACACAATCAGTAGTTGTTGGACCCATTTTGGTGAGCGGAACAACTCCCGTAAGTTCAGCATACTATACTTCCCTCACTCAGGCTGCTGGTGCATTTGCGGCTATCAATGCCGGGACTCATAAAGGTGCTATTACTATTTCAATTATGGCGAATGTAGCTACAGAGAATGGATTAAATCCACTTTATCAAAGTGGTTATTTGGCAACCTCCAGTTATAGCAGTATAACCGTTACACCGGTAGGAGCAAGAACTATCAGCGGAAGCGTTACTACCCAAATGATTGATTTGAATGGCTGCGACAATGTGACGATAAATGGATTAAATAGTGGTGGAAACTCGCTGATAATTGAAAATACTAGTGCGGCAGCATCAAACGGCACGATTCGGTTTATTAATGATGCGAGTAGCAATACCATTACCAACTGTACCTTAAAGGGCTCTTCCAATCAATCCAATGCGGCAGTGGTATATTTTAGTTCGGCAGATGGAACGCTTTTGCAGGGTAACGACAATAACACTATTAGCAATTGCATCCTTCATGAGCATCAATGGTGATCCGGTGTTTGGCATTAATTCATTTGGAACAAGCGGAGGCGTTGCTCCTGCTGCCAGATGGAATTCGAACAATAACATCAACAATAATCAAATTTTAAATGTTTACTCTCCCAACACTGCGCTTTGTGCCAGCATTCAACTCACCAATGGCGCAAATACCGATTGGACAATTACCGGAAATAGTATTTATTGGACAAATACAAAGACCTCTACTGCTGCAGCTGCCGATTATTATTATGGCATTCGAATAACCGGTGGAAATGGAGTTAATTTTAATATTAGCAATAATTTTATTGGTGGAACGGCCGTGAATTGTGGTGGTAGTGCAATGACAATCAGCAACAGCACCTTTGGAAATAAAATTTCGGCCATCGACATTAATACCGCAACAAGCGGTACAGCTTCATCGCTGCAAGGAAATACCATTGCCAACATTTCATTTTTAACCAATTCCAATAAATCGTCTGCACCATTTGTTTTCTCCGGAATAGTAATAGAATCCGGATTAGTAAACATTGGTACTGTTGCCGGAAATACGATTGGTTCTAATTCATCCATGGGTTCCATTTCTATTGGAACCGCTGCCACCGGCGCAGGAGGAGTGGCATGTGGTATTGCAGTGCTGGGAGCCAGTTCCAACGCTACCATCTCAAATAATCAGGTTTCGGGAATATTCATGAACAACAGTTCAGGTACACATTCTATTAGCTTTTTTCGGTATTAGAATCGCTGCCGGTACTGCTGCTATTAGCGCTAATGTTATAGGAAGTACAACACTGGGAAATAGTATTTTAAATACTACAGGTACTGGGTCAGCCGACTTAACTTCACTTGTGGGAATTCAACAAATTTCGGGAAGTACAGTAAGTGCAATAAGTAACAATACGATTGCCAACTTGAGTTATTCTGCCAGCGGAACCAATGCATTTGTTTGGGGTATAATAAATAATTCCGGCTCTACTTCCATTACCGGGAATACCATTCGAAACTGTGTTAATTCGGGCGTCGGTGTGCTTGCTGATGCAACAGTGGGAATATATACCAGTGTGAGCGAAACGGTTTCACAAAACACTATTTATTCATTAATTAATCCCGCCGCAAGTGCCGATGGGGATGTAATTGGTATTCGAGCCATTGGAACCGGTACTCCCATTATTAGCCGGAATTTAATTTATGACCTGGGAAACAATAATAAAACAACCAACTTTACCTTTGGGATTAAGGTGGTGGCAACCAATGCACAAGTTTCCAACAACATGATAAGTTTGGGAACTGGTATCACAAATTCCTGCTCTTACCGCTGCATCAGTCTAGAAGGTGCCGGAACCTATTCGGTGTATTTTAATTCGTTGGTTATTACAGGTGCCAGTTCGGAACGAATGGGAATAGCTATGCTTTAAATATATTAAGTGGTACGGTAACCAGTACCAATAATATTTTTTATAACGACAGAACACCTGCCGGTATTGGCAGTAAATGCTTGTCGTATGTAGGATCACTCACCTCCAATTACAACGATTTTTATGCAAATCCGGCGAATGCCATTGCAAATACATATACCACATTACTTGCTTACCAAGGTGCTACAAGTCAGGATTTAAATTCAAAAAATATACAACCGGTTTTGTAAATACTGCAAATAATCTGCACCTCTCATCCGGCAACTGTTCCTTATATGGTGCAGGTACGCCAATAGTCATAACAGTTGATTACGACAACGAAACCCGAAAAAATCCACCTGATTTGGGTGCTGATGAAAATATTGGTACCGGTGCTATGACTTGGACTGGACTAACTTCTACCGATTGGAATGTGGCCACTAATTGGTGCCCGCCGGTAGTTCCTCTTTCGAGTAGTAATGTTACCATTCCCTCAGCGCCAATAAATCAACCTTTAATTAGCAATGCAAATGCTGTTTGTAAGGATTTAACCATTAATGCAGGTGCTGCCCATTTGGACATGAGTACAAGCAGAACCTTAACACTAACTGCGACTGCCGTGTTTACAAATAATGGAGCATTCAATTGTGGAGTGGCCAACGAAGAAGTAATTTTTGCCGGCACAGGAACAGTAACCGGAGCCTCGCCAACTACTTTCCGAAACTTAACTATAAATGCCACTACTACGTTACTTAGTATTCCCACCATAAGTGCTAATTTAAAGTTGAATTCAACAGCCAATGTTACGGCATCTCCCAATTATGGCGCTTCCTCCACACTTATTTATAATAATACAGGAAGCTACAATGTGGTAACCGAATGGACTGGAAGTGCTATTACTGCCGGAACCGGAGTACCCAATAATGTAATTATTCAAAACGGAACCACTTTAAACATGCCTGCTGCATTGCGCGGCATGGCGGGCGATTTAACTATTAGCTCCGGTACATTGCAAATGAATGGAACCTCCGGGGCGGATTTAAATATTGGTGGAAATTGGACACGCGTTGCAGCTACTGGGGTTTTTAATCCCAACAGCAGGGCTGTAAGTTTTAAAGGTGCTGCCAACCAAACGGTAACTGTTGTGGGGGGCGGAATTGAACGATTTAATATACTTGTAATTGATAAGCCTAATGCCGGAACTTATTTATTGCCGAGCGCTGTGGTCGGAAACCTCACCGATATTACTGTAAATGGAAATATGGCAAGCAATGTGGCGGTGCTTCAATTTATCAATCAAGGTAGCCTCGATTTAAATGGTCGTACTTTTCGTGTGGATGGAAATAATTCGAGCAGTTATCCTGGACATATTTATGTAAATGGTGCGCGGACCATATACAATTCCAGTGGTATAACAAACGGTTCATTTGCCATTATGTCGAGTGCAAACCCAAATCAATCCACCTGGTATACACGGTCGGTATGGAATAATTTTGGAACCGGTACACTTACTTTTAATCAGGATGTTCTTGTAACACTAGCTGATGGTCGTATGGATTGGGGCTTGGATGCTTTGGGTGTGAATGTAACCACCATTCAAGGAGTGCTTCAAATTAATTTGGGCGGAAGCGTAGTTTACAATTCCTGTTATTATTCTTCCTCACCTCCGAGTACTTTACGCTTTGCTAACACTATCGATTATCAAGTAAATGCAGGAGATAAAACCTGGGCGTTTGGGGCTATTTATTCCGGATTACCCGGCATACCTTTTAACGTAGATATTAATAACACCAATACGGATTTAACAATTAATGAAGTTAGAGCATTGCGTAATAATCTCACCATTACCGACGGACGACTTACTATTAATGCAGGACCATTTAATGTGGGCGGAGACTGGACACGTACTAATCCTGCCGGAGTAACGGTGCCTCCTTGCGCTTTTATTCCGAATTCAAATAAAGTAGTATTCGATAAAACCGGTGCAGTAGATCAAATTATTACCTGCACTGTGAACAGCAATACTGAAACTTTTTATGATTTGGATATTTCTCCAGCTACCGTGAATGTTGCTTTTGGCGGGGCAACCAATGTTGTTGTAACAAATAATTTAATTCTAACATCAGGTAAAGTAGATATGAATGGCAATATGCTTACCCTTGGAACCACATCCGGAGCAGGTACACTTACCGGTGGCAGTGCAAGCAGTTATCTTCTTGCTTATAAAGCGGCCGTTAATGGAACCTTTAGGCGTTATACGCCATCAACCGGTGTCAGCTATTTGTTTCCTGTGGGCGATAATACTAATTATACACCCATGAACATCACGTATAATGCCGGTACTACCCTTAGCAGTGCATTTACCGATGGACAGCTTTATGCCGTGGCACATCCCCAAAAAGGAACAGCTACCAGTTATATTACTCGCTATTGGCCCATTACACCAAGTGGTGTAACAACGCCCGACTATAATGCTGTTTACACTTATGTGGATGCCGATGTGATTGGAACGGAAGCTATTTTATTTCCCTTTAAATACAATTCGTATGGATGGGTAGGTAGTGGAGGCAGTGGTGCTGCTTTTATGCAAGGAACCGGTAGTGTAAATACAGCAAGTAATACTTTTACCTGGAACAACATTAACAGCTTTAGCGAATTTACCGGTTTGGGAAATGGAAGTCCATTGCCAATAAATTTAGTATCCTTTACCGGGAAATTAATGGAGCAGGATGTACACTTAAATTGGATTACCGTTACCGAACAAAACAACGATTATTTTACGCTGGAAAGAAGTTGGGATGGAATTCATTTTGAAATCATCACAAAACAAAAAGGCGCAGGAAATTCAAACTTCACACTCAATTATTTTCATTCAGATAAATCGGTTGCAAATAGCGGTTATGAAAGGGTATATTACCGCTTAAAACAAACCGATTTTAATGGTGCCTTCACGTATTCTACAACAATAGCAATAGCACTTTCTCCTTCTACAAAAAGCTTCTATGTTGCGTGTTTCCCCAATCCTTTTTCGGAGGTGTTTCAAATACAGGTAAATACCACTTCAAATGAAACGGCACAACTCGAAATTTATACTTTAAGCGGCAAATTGATTTTTGCAAAGGCACTGGAATTAAGTGCTGCAAAAACGGTTATACCAATTGAGGCACTCAAGGGTTTTTTCTTCAGGACTTTATGTTGTAAAATTGATTGGTAAGAATCAAACTTACGTCCATAAAGTTATAAAGAATAAGACATACAATTATTTAATTCATTAGCTTCAAAATCATATATGAAACAACTTTTTCGCGCATTTTTTTTACTCCTTTTTATTCAAGCCAACTTACTCAAAGCACAACAAAAATTTATTTTGCAAGGTTGGTATTGGGATTTTCCTAAAACCAATCAAGGCGCCTATTGGGTTGATACGATGAATTTTAAAGCAAAGGAATTAAGTAATGCCGGTTTTACAGATGTGTGGTTACCTCCCACGAGCCTCGCCAATTCTGGCGCGTATAGTAATGGGTATGATGTAAGAGACTTATTTAATTTGGGAAATATTTCCAACAAAACAGGTTTTGGTACGCGCGTAAAAATTGATGCACTCGTTGCTAACTATAATTCGAATGGGTTGCGCGTGATGAGTGATATGGTATTTAACCACCGCGATGGAGGCCAGTTCGAAAGCAATGAAGCTGTAGCAGGGTGGATAAAAAATTACACTTTAGCAAAGCACAATAGTGGTGATAGAGCGTATCCTTCCGACCGAGTATTAATGGTAATTCCGGTTGGGGGCGCTACTGGAAGAGGGGCAGGTCACTATTATTTTAAAATTCGTTCGGCCTCCCAAAGCCCCGATTATTACAATAAAGGATATACAGTTTTAGCCTACACTGGTAAAGTAGGGAAGAAAAATTTACCCGATCGAACCGAGTCAGCTGTGATTGGGGTGGAGACTGTGGACAAAATCATGATACTATAAAAATTGGAATTACTACACTCGCAACAATTGACAATAGCGGTTGTGGAATTGATGAGTTTGAGCTGGTGTTAGATTCACTTGATTTTTATCCAACAGGCGATAGGATTTATGTGTCGCTTTACAACCCGAATGCAGATTATGCCGATCAATATATTTATGGCTTGTGGGATGCTAACAACAGCTTAAATATTAAGGATACTGTTCAATATTGGACACGAACAAAATTTGGAGGAACGCGAGGTCAAATGAGCAAACTTAATTTTAAACCCAATGGTAATCCCACTTGCCTGTGCGGGGATTTTGATTCTCCCGATTTTTATTACGATTACGATCAAAATGTTCCTGCAACACGCGATACCCTTTTTGAATGGATTAAATGGATGTGGACAGGTGTTGGTGCAAGGAGTTTTAGAGTAGATGCAGTGAAACATTTTTCACCACAATTTGTGGGCGACATGCTCGACTTTTTGCACACCAACAGCATAGACCCACCCTTGTACATTGGTGAGTTCTTTGATTACAATCCGGCTGTGCTTAAGGGTTGGGTTGATAATGTGAAAAGCAATATGAATGCAGCCACGCAAGCTGCAATTAAACCTGCTGTTTTTGACTTTAGTTTGCAAGGTGCTTTGCGCGATGCTTGCGACGCGTTTGGTTATGATGCACGTACTATTTTTACCAGCGGAATTGTGGATGGAGCCGGTGGAAATGCCGAAAATGCAGGAACTTTTGTTAATAATCATGATTTTAGAATGGCCTCTCAAGCGGTGGATAACGATAGAATGTTAGCCTACGCCTATATCCTTACCAATAACAAAGTGGGCACGCCGTCGGTGTATTATACCGACTATTATGATACAGCTAACAACTCACAAGGCAACAAAAATAAAATTGACAAACTCATTGAAATTAATCGAAAGTACATCAATAACTCAGCAAATAGAGATTACCTAAATCGATTTGGAACTCCTTATGCCGCCAATTTTATTTCGGGTGCTTCTGCCAATAGCTTGATTTATCAACTAAGTGGTGGAACTGCCGGTTGTGCGCAGAATAAGGATGCAATTGTTGCCATAAACTTTTCGGGACTTCAACTAAAAGTGGATCAGCAAGTAAATACAGGCGGAGGATTTAATTTGGCGATTGGAGATACCCTGATTGATATTTTAGGAAATTCTTCTTTTCCTATGCTATTGTGAATGGAAGCAGTCAAGTATATATGCAGCTACAAGCCCGTAATTATTCCATTTGGGTAAGGGAGGGCTCACTAAAACACCTAGTATTGCAGCGATGGGTGCAACAACATTTTGCCAAGGTGATTCTGTTTTGTTAATCGCAGGAAATGGAACTGCCTGCTATTCCTATCAATGGCAATTAAACAATCAGGATATTCCCGGTGCAACATCTGCTACTTATTACGCAAAACTAAGTGGTGCCTACAAAGTAAAGGTGAGTCAAAGTGGTTTGCTAGCTAAAAGCTCAACAACGATTTCTGTGCTTACAAATGCACCGTCAATTCCAACTATTAGTATTATAAACGACACTTTGCAAGCAAGTGTTGCCAATCAATACCAATGGTATTACAGTAGCGATTCTGTAAATTATACGTCAATATTAGGTGCCATTCAGCAAACATATGTGGTTCCTCAAAGTGGTTATTATTATATAAAAATCACGGATGCAAGTGGTTGTTCAAGCAATTCATTAACTCAATATGTGAATATAACAGATGTATTGTCAATTTCAGGACTGACATCCATTTCCATTCGCCCTAATCCAAGTAATGAAGGGAAGTTTTATTTGCGTGCTGCTGTTGCCGGGATTCGTCCCGAATGGAAAGTTTACAATTTAATAGGGGATGAAGTGCAAAAGTAAAGAAATGAAAGGCAACCCGGCTCAGACCAATTGATAAACCTGAGCGATGCACCGGCTGGGATTTACTATCTTCAGCTAAAGCTTAACACTGAGCAGCGAACAATAAAATTAGTGAAGCAATAAGCTAGGCGCGCTCCTCCCAAATGGCGGCGAGGTTTACAAGTGTTTCAACAGCCTTATTCATGTCTTGAATACTTACCCATTCGAGTTTGGAATGAAAGGCGTGTTCACCTGCAAAAATATTAGGGCACGGCAATCCCATAAATGATAAACGTGAACCATCGGTGCCGCCGCGAATACTTGTTTGAGTTGGCGTTAAACCACTTCTGCGCATGGCTTCCATGGCGTATTCAGTTACTTGCGGATGTTTATCTAAAACCAATTTCATGTTTCGATATTGTTCCTGCACTTCAAAATTTAAAGTTGATTTTGGATAATGCGATAACACCTTTTCGGCAGTTCTTTTAAGTTTATTTTCAAGTTCAATAAGTCCTTCATTGGTGAACGAACGAATAATGAATTTTATGACTACTTTTCTAACAAGCCATTGATAGAGGTCGGATGAATAAATCCTTCTTTTAGCTCTGTTGTTTCGGGAGATTCTTTATCGCGGGCAATGCACAAATTATATTACTTGCAATTTTAATTGCATTCTCCATTTTGTTTTTTGCAAAGCCGGATGTGTGCTAAGCCATTAACAGGTAAGCTTACACCATCGGCCGAAAATGTTTCATCTTCCAAATGCCCTAAGCTTCGCATCCACCGTATAGCCAAAATCGGCTGCTAATTTTTTCATGTCCACTTTTTCAACCCCTCTTCCAATTTCTTCATCGGGTGTAAAAAGGATGCGTATGGTACCATGTTTTATTTCCGGATTTTTTATCAGGTGATGCACTGCATCCATAATTTCGGCGACACCGGCTTTATTATCCGCGCCAAGCAAAGTAGTGCCATCAGCAGTAATTATATCGTGCCCCAACTTGTTTAACAGGTCGGGATGCTCGCTTGTTTTAAGCACTTGCGTTTTATCTTTTGGTAGCACAATATTCGCACCTTGATAATTTTTATGCACCAGCGGCTTCACATTTTTTTCCACTGCAGTCGGGAGATGTATCCATGGGGAGCAAAAGCAAACCGTTGGAATTTTTTTGTAGTGTTAGAAGGAAGTGTTGTATACATACCCATGTTCATCGAGCGCAGCATCGCTTATTCCCATCTCCAACAATTCGGCAACAAGCACTTTTCCTAAATCCTTTTGTTTTTCGGTACTGGGGTTGCGACGAAGAGTTCGGATCCGATTGGGTATCAATTTGAACGTATTTTAAAAAGCGCTCACTTGCAGTATGATTAATTTTCATGTTATTTATTTTAATAGCATTTCTGCTGATTTATGTAATGTTAAATACTCGCTTTTATTTAATGCCACGGAATCAAAATCATTGAAGCGCGACATATCAATGCTCACACTTCCATCGTCTTCGTTGCTTATAATATTCACAAACTTTGCTCCCACACAAATTTCGGAATGCTTGAAAGAACTTCGCCAATATACGGTTTGTGAAAAACTATCGTCGAATCCTTTGAGTAAAATGGAGAATTCAACATCGCGCTTTTTAAATTCTTCGGCGCTCATGTTTTTATTGGACTCAATTCGTCAATAGGATGCACAACTGTCCAATTGGTTGGGAAAAGTGAAATTTTATTTCGCTCCAATTCCAAAGGTAAAAATCGCCGCACAGGTTGTCCGTTTTCAATTATTTCAAGCGCTGCAACCACTTGAATTTCTACTTCAATTAATTGATTAACCTTACCGTTTATAATGCGAAACATGAGCCCATTTATATCCTTGTGAGGTGCTATAAGCGCATTTTACTTTGAATAATTCGCGCTTTGGGTCGGGAAAAGCGTCCGTAAATTAATCCGGTAATAATGGCGAAACTCATCAAGCCAACAATGCTTTCAATAGCGGCTGCAAAACTTGCCCAAAATCCAACCGGACTAATCCTACCATAACCCAAAGTAGTAACAGTTTGTGCAGAAAAGAAAAAGGCATCAAAGAATTTTTCTAATTCTGTAGCTCCCATTGCTCCTGCCAAATGCTGCATCCTGATAAGGTAAAACACCCAGGCAAAAATTAAATTCACACCAATATAAAAGAGCGAAACAAAAATTAAAAACTTGCTCCAACTCATGGTAATGAGTGAGTGATAAATATTAAAGGTATCCCAAAACGATTGCCCTTACGAGTTACGTTAAAAGACCCGTCACGGTTAATCATCCGCTGTTCTCTACCCGTTATTTTGTTCCGAAACCTAAATCTTCGGGCACATTTTTTATGCATGGTTATTTTTCAGATCAAATTACTGCGATACTTAATCGGCTACAAATTTATATTATTTCAACTCAAGCCCAATCCCGGGCAAAGCGAATAAAACTATTTTCCATGCGTAAGTTCGGGAGTTTTAAACGGGTTGTTTGAAATCATAAACGGTCCGTCTAAATCCACCCAATCTGCCAAAGGCGCCAGTTGTGCGGCAGCTAAATTTGCACAACTGCTTTCATTCATGCATCCAATCAGCACTTTCAACTTAGGTTGTCTTGCCTTTTGAATCATTTGATGCGCTTCTCGCATCCCGGTGCATTTCATGAGTTTTATGTTTATACCATGATAGGCACCTTTATTTTTCGATATCATCTAATCGTTGTACTGCTTCGTCTGCAATAATGGGCAAAGGGCTTCTGGCACTAAGCTGCGGTTTCTCCCAGCATTTCCTTCGGGAGAGGTTGCTCAATAAAAAGTACATTTTTTTCGTTCAGCCACTGAATCATTTCAAGGGCAAATTCTTTATTGCTCCATCCTTGATTTACATCCACACATATTGGTTTATCTGTAACTTCACGAATTGCTTCAATTATTTTTTTATCGTTTTCATGGCCTAATTTTATTTTCAACACTTTAAAATCATTGGCTTCTGCTACTTTTTTCTTTATCATTTCAATGCTGTCGATACCGATCGTCATGGAGGTTTCGGGCATCTTTTCAGGAGCTGCTTCAATAATTTTATGCCAAGGTGTATTTAAAATTTTTCCGACCAAATCGTGCAATGCTATATCAATTGCAGCTTTGGCAGCTGTATTTCCGGTTTCAATTTTGTCTATCTCTGTTAAAATGCCTGCTAAATCAAAAGGTAAATCATATTTCGCCAAATTAACTTTCGCTAAAAAGCGTAAAACACTTTCGTGCGATTCGCCTAAATAGGGCGGCATGGAGGCTTCACCATAGCCAATTAAGTTTTCGTATTTTATTTGCACCAACACAATTGGCGTACTGTTTCGAGTATTTGTCGCAATGGTAAATGGATGTAAAAGTTGAAGCGTATAAGGTGAATAGGAGAGCTTTAGCATCGTTAAATTTTGAGCAAAAGTATTTTAATTATTTTTCATCAGATAACGAAGCAAATAATTCGTTCGTAGTTGATTTTAAGCCATTGAACAAAAGGGGGCTTAAAGTGTTGTAATTTAACTTTGCATTCACTTTTTTTTTTTTATGTTTGTTCAGATAAGATTTTCACTTTTATTAACATTTAAATACAAAAACAAAGAATGAGGACAAATTACTTGACAAGATTTTTGCTGATTGGGTTTTTGTACTTCTCGGGGATGCTGCACGCATGGGCCCAAACGGGAAGTATAAGTGGTACAATTACCGATAAAAAGGAGAAACAGTTCCCGGCGTTTCAGTTTCAGTGCAGGGTACAACTGTTGGTTCGGTTACGGATTTAAACGGAAAATTTAAGATTGACAATTTAGCCGCCGGAGTTTATAAACTATCCATCTCATTTGTGGGCTTCGATACACAAGTAAAAGAAGTTACTTTAAAAGACGGCGAAAGCATCACCATCGATACTAAAATGGAAGAAAGCTCAATTGGGCTCAAGGAAATGGTGGTGGTAGGATACGGTACAACCGCAAAGAAAGATTTAACGGGTGCTGTAACCTCAGTGGGTGCAAAAGATTTTAACAAAGGTAATTTCGCAACACCGGAGCAATTGCTTACCGGAAAAGTTGCTGGAGTGCAAGTTACTCCGAATAGCGGACAGCCCGGCTCCGGAAGCAGAATTCGAATTCGTGGAGGTTCTTCTTTGAATGCCAGCAACGACCCATTAATTGTTATTGATGGTGTGCCAATCGACAATGGAACAATTAACGGTTCAGGAAACCCGCTCAGTTTGATTAATCCAAACGACATCGAGAATATGACCATCTTGAAAGATGCATCAGCTGCAGCTATCTATGGTGCGAGAGCAGCAAATGGTGTAATTATTATTACCACTAAAAAGGAGTAGGTGATGGGAAAATTCACGTTGATTTTAGTACGACTACCTCTCTTTCAAAATCATTAAATATGTGGATGTATTGTCTGCCGATGAGTTCAGAACTTTGGTAACAGATAGTGGTACAGCCAATCAGAAAAAATTGTTAGGTCCTGCAAACACCGACTGGCAAAAAGAAATTTACCGCATGGCTTGGGGAACCGATAATAACGTTTCCATTTCGGGCGGTGTTAAAAAATTACCTTATCGTTTAAGCATTGGATACTACAATCAAGAAGGGATATTGAAACGTTCACAAATGGACAGAAAATCTATCGGCTTGAATTTAAATCCAAGTTTCCTTGAAGATCATTTAAAAATTGAATTGAGTACCAAATTTGCAAATACAAAGAGTTGGTTTGCCGATCAAGGTGCAATTGGAGGAGCATTGACCTACAATCCAACCATGCCTGTTTATTCCGATACTACATTAATCGGCTATAAGCCACGCACTCCTAAAAATGCAGTTCCTTCCGATTATGGAAATTATTTTGAGTGGATTGATCCAAACTCTAAAGGTCTTCCCAACTCGCTTGCGGCGCGAAATCCTGTAGGGCTTTTGTATCAGAAAGATGATATTGGATACGTAAACAGATTTATTGGAAACTTAGGTGTGGATTATAAAATTCATTGGTTTCCAGAATTAAAAGTGCATGTAAATGCGGGTACTGATCTTGCCCGAAGCCATGGTACTACTTTCATTCCTGAAACCGCAGCTTCTAATTTTAATCAAAAGGGTTCTGATACAAAATACGAACAATTAAAAGATAATTACCTTTTTGAATCTTATCTTAATTATGTAAAAGAAATTCCGAAAATCAACAGTAGATTGGATTTTACTGCCGGATATTCTAAGCAGTATTGGTACACAAAAACACCAACTTTTGCAAGCTTAAATGCATTGGGCGATACGGTTACTCCCGCAGGCCCAAATCCTTCTGAAGAGGATTACGGTATTCGTTCTTACTTTGGTAGATTAAATTTCTACATCGCCGAAAAATACCTATTCACATTTAATTTAAGAAGAGACGCATCTTCCCGGTTTTATGAAGAAGAAAGAGCCGGATATTTTCCATCTGCGGCTTTTGCATGGAGACTTAAAGATGAAAAATTTCTTAAAAACGTAAAGGTATTATCTGACCTTAAACTTAGATTGGGTTATGGTATAAACGGACAACAAGATGGATTGGATAACTATGGTTACATAGCGAACTACTCTCAAGGAACTTCCACTGCGCAATATCAGTTTGGATACGATGCTAATGGAAACCCTCAGTTTTATTACCTGTTACGCCCTGCTGCATTTAATAAACTTCGTAAATGGGAGCGCACTACAACCTACAACTTTGGTATTGATGCCGGATTCTATAATGGAAGAATATCTGTAGCGCTTGATTATTTCAAGAAAAATACCGATCAACTTTTTGTTGTAACACCTATCCCGGCAGGGGCTAACTTTAGCAACAACTTAAATGCTAACGTAGGTAAAAAAGAGATTAGCGGCTATGAGGTTGTGTTAAATTTGGTGCCTATAGTAAATAAAAACTTCGAATGGCAAGTTGGTCTTAATGCCACTTATATTACCAACGTGATTACTAAATTATACTTGAACGATGATCCGAATAGTATTGGAATTATTGTAGGTGGAATTTCAGGCGGTACCGGAAATTTAATCCAAGTGCATTCCATTGATTATGCAGCCAATTCATTTTATGTGTACAAACAAAAATACGACGAAAATGGCTACCCTATTGGTGGTACAGGAAGTCCAACAAAGGATGTAATTGCGTATGAAGATATTAATGGAGATGGAAAGATTACTCCGGATGACCGTTATATCTATAAAAATCCGGAAGCAAATATTTTATTCGGATTTAACTCTTCTGTAACCTACAAGAACTTTTTCCTTGGCTTTTCAGCGCGCGGACAAAGAGGCAATTATGTTTACAATAATGTGAACTCTGAGAAAGGTAATTTTGGATATGTGGATGGAACTAAAAACTACACCAATAACATCACCAGCGATTATTATGATTCGCATTTGAAAAAAGTAACTACAACTAATTTCTTGTCGGATTACTTTGTTGAAAAGGCTGATTTTATAAAATTGGACTATGTGAACGGTGGATATACATTTAGAAATCTGGCAAAAACAAATATGTCGTTAAAAGCATCTTTGATTGTTCAAAATGTGCTTACTATAACTAAATACTCCGGACTTGATCCGGAAGTTTCCGGCGGTATCGATAATGGAATCTATCCGCGTCCAAGAGTATATTCTTTAGGCTTAAACTTAACTTTTTAATACTACGATCATGAAAAAATCAATCATAGTTTCAATAGCTTTTCTTGTAATGTTGGCACTCCCTTTCTCTGCCTGTAAAAAGGGATTAGACTATAAGCCTAAATATGGCTTAAACAGCGAAACCGTTTATAATGATCCCGATAATTATATTCACGTGTTAGCTAAAATATACGGGTCCTTTGTACTTACCGGAAATCAAGGCCCTGCCGGTCAACCGGATATTACCGGTTTTGATGAAGGTTCATCAGGTTTAGTTCGTGTGCTTTGGAATTTGCAGGAATTAACAACAGATGAAGCTGTTTGCGGATGGAACGATGCCGGAATTCCTGAATTGCATAACATGACATGGTCGAGTGATAACGTATGGGTGAAATACATGTATTACCGTATTTATTTCACCATACCTATGTGCAATGAATTTATTAGAGAATCGTCCGATAGTAAATTGGACGAACGTGGCTTTAATGAGGATACCAAAAACAAAATTAAAGCTTACAGAAATGAAGCGCGTTTTGTTAGAGCCTTGACCTATTATTATTTGATAGACTTGTTTGGAGGTGGTCCTTTTATTACTGAAGAGGATGAAGCAGGAGCGTTCAATCCTGAATACGGATCGCGAACACAAATATTTGATTATGTGGAAAGCGAATTACTATCCATTGAAGGAGATATGACCAATGCACGCCAAAATCAATATGGAAGAGCGGATAAAGCTGCGGTTCAAACCTTACTTGCCCGACTTTATTTAAATGCACAAGTATACACCGGTCAAGCGCGATATGGCGATGTAGTTGCAAATTGTGAAAAGGTAATAAACTCCGGCTATTCACTTGAGTCAAGCTACAAAAATTTGTTTCTTGCTGATAATAACAAATCCAATGAAATCATATTCCCAATTAATGCAGATGGAAGAAATACTCAAACTTATGGTTGCACTTCTTACCTCATTCATGCATCCATTGGTGGAAAAATGACTACCGGTGATTTTGGTGTTGTAGATGCTTGGGCTGGATTGCGCACAACAAAAAATTTGGTGAACCTTTTTACCGATACACTCGACGGACGCTACCTTTTCTTTAAAAAGGGACAGGATGTGGAAATTGATACCATTAGTGTTTTCACAGATGGCTATGCAGTAGCTAAATACAAAAACATTACTTCAACTGGAGCAATTGGCTCTGACCCTACTAAAAAATATGTGGATACTGATTTTCCAATGTTCCGATTGGCGGATGTTTACTTAATGTATGCTGAAGCTGTGTTAAGAGGTGGTGGTGGTAACCTTGGAACTGCAATTGGTTATGTAAACAGTTTAAGAGAAAGAGCTTTTGGCAATGCTTCTAACAACGTAGGTTCAATTGATTTAAATTTTATTTTGGATGAGCGTGCTAGAGAATTGCATTGGGAAGCAACCCGCAGAACAGATTTAATTCGTTATGGTAAGTTTACCGATGGAAGCTACTTATGGCCTTTCAAAGGAGGCGCAGTAAACGGACAAGGTGTGGGTTCATTCTTAAATATTTTCCCTATTCCTAATTCAGATATCAATGCCAATCCAAACTTATCACAAAACCCCGGATATTAATTTTTGAAGGGTAAACATAAATGCAAAAAATGCTTCACACCGTTGAAGCATTTTTTGTTTAATAAATTAACAAAGCAAAACAATGAAAAACCTATTTTTAGCACTATTTCTTATGTCAACTTTTGTTGCAAAAGCGCAAATGAAAATCCCCGGAAAAAAATACCAACAATGGCCGTATGGAGTGAGCTACGAAATTTTTGTGCGCTCCTTTGCCGATAGCAATGGCGATGGAATTGGTGATTTAAACGGCATAACCGCTAAATTAGATTACTTAAAGGATTTAGGTATTGAAGCCATTTGGCTCACTCCAATTTGTCCGTCTCCTACCTATCATAAATACGATGTAACCGATTACAAGGCAATTGATCCGGAATATGGGACCATGGAAGATTTTAAGCAGCTCGTAAAGGAAGCGCATAAATTAAATATTAAGATTATCCCTGATCTGGTGCCCAACCACAGCAGTGTGAAGCATCCTTGGTTTTTAGAAGCAAAAAAGGGGAAGGATAATACTTACCGAAATTATTATGTGTGGAGCAATTCAAAGCACTTGAAGGATAGTGCGAATTGGTATTATCCTAAAGATGAAAACAAAAAAAATATAGGAGACGAAAAATACTATGGCTTTTTTTGGAGTGGTATGCCAGATTTAAATTACGATAACCCTAAAGTACGGGAGGAGATGATTAGCATCGCCAAGTTTTGGTTAGAGGAGACCGATGTGGACGGATTTAGATTGGATGCAGCGCAACATATTTACGATGCTACTGAAGTGCAAAAAAATGTGGCTTGGTGGCAAGAATTCAGAGCTGCACTCGACCCAGTTAAGAAAAATGTATACTTGGTGGGTGAAGTGATGAATAAGGATACCGTGGTTGCAAAATACTTAAAGAATGCATTAAGTGCCTGCTTTAATTTCGACTTGGGAATAGCTTTGCAAAAATCCGCAAAAAGCGAGCAAGCTCTTGATTTAATTGATAAAGTAATTCGTATTCGAAAACTGTATCTGAAAAATAATCCCGAATTTATTGATGCCACTATTTTAAGCAACCACGATCAAAATCGGGTTATGGACGACCTCAACGGGGACATCAATCAAGCGAGTATGGCTGCTGCCTTGTTGCTTACCTTGCCGGGTTCACCTTACCTGTATTATGGTGAAGAAATAGCCATGCATGGGCAAAAGCCGGATGAAAATATTCGTGAACCATTTTTGTGGGATAAAGGTAAATCGGATAAATCACAAACATCATGGATGACCGCTCGTTTTACCACCGATTATACCGTTACTCCTGCAAAGCAACAAATGGAGGATAGCACTTCTTTTTGGCACCACTACAAATCGCTGCTACAATTTCGTGCAAAAAATGAATTTATGCGCTCCGGAGAAATTGCTAAATCAAAAATTAATAATTCTAATGTGTGTGCGTTTTTTCGTGTGTGGGAAGGCGATTCGGTTTTAGTGATTCACAACTTGAGCAAAAAAGAAGTTACTTTTGAATTGCCGGAAAGCGAATTAAAATACGAAGATGTTGAATTTATGAGTGCTGCCAAATACCTGCGCACTAAAAATAAAATTAAATTATCGCCCTATTCCACTGTGGTATTAGGAGAGCGTTTGCCGGAATAGAATATATTTTCAGCGTCTTTCAAACGGAAGCAAGATTAGTTCTAAAAGCAAGTAATTCATTGTAAGAGGTATGTTTCATACTGCCTCTTACTAAAATAAGCACAGCGAAAATCCGCCCAATCCGCGCCCTCCGCGTTCCATTTAAATTCAACCTGTAACACTATAATTTTTAATTTTGGGTGCAAACAATAGATGTAAAGTATCATGAATAACGATAACATAGCCGATGCATTAAAACTCACCGCACAGTTAATGGAGTTGCACAACGACAATCCTTTTAAAATAAAATCATTGTTGAATGCATCTTTCAAAATTGATAAACTGGATAAAGAACTTTCTACACTCAGCAGTGCCGAAATGGAAGGCTTGGAAGGTATTGGAAAAAGTGTTGCTGCAAAAGCTAAAGAACTCATTGAACTCGGAACCACCAAGGAACTTCAATCCCTGTTAGAAATAACACCTGCGGGGGTGGTGGATATGCTCAGCATTAAAGGAATCGGACCCAAAAAGGTACAAGCACTTTGGAAAGAGTTGGAAATTGAATCCGTAGGTGAGTTGCTCTACGCCTGCAATGAAAACCGATTGGTGGAGTTGAAAGGCTTTGGCGCTAAAACGCAAGAACTGGTGCGCAAAGGCATTGAATTTAGAATGGCAAGCGCTGGTAAATTTCACTATGCAACAGCCGAAGCCTTGGGATTGCAGTTGATTGATTTTATTCAAAAAAAGTATCAGCCCAAACATATTTCATTTATCGGCGCATTGCGCAGAAAATGTGAAATCATTGAAAAAATTGAACTGCTCGTAAGCGCTGCAACTATTGATGTCAGCGAATTTGAAAACCCTGTTGGAATTCAAATTGAAATTACAAGTTGCTCCGAAACAGATTTTTTTAATCAACTTTTTTTAAGAACAGGAACGGCTGAACATATTGCAAAATCAGGAATTGTACTAGGTCAAGCAGCAACTAATGAAAGGGAAATTTACACCCAAAACAACTTGCAATTTATTGAACCGGAACTGCGGGAAGGTATGCAGGAAATTGACTTAGCGAAAGAGAATAAAATTCCCGAGCTCATTCGCTTGGAAGATTTAAAAGGTATTTTACACAACCACTCTAAATATAGCGATGGCAACAATACCTTGGAAGAAATGGCCCGCTATGCCAAAGAATTGGGATATGAATATTTAGGAATTTGCGATCACTCTCAATCTGCTTTCTACGCCAGCGGGATGAAGGAAGATAAAATTATTGCCCAACATGCAGAGATTGAAAAACTCAACATCGAATTGGCTCCTTTTAAAATTTTTAAAGGCGTAGAGTCCGACATTTTAAATGAAGGTGGCTTGGATTATCCAGAGGAAATTCTTAAAACCTTTGATTTTATTGTGGCATCGGTGCATTCCAATTTAAAAATGAATTTAGAGAAGGCCACCTCACGCCTCATAAAGGCAATTGAAAATCCATACACTACCATACTTGGCCATCCAACAGGTCGCTTACTTTTATCGCGCGAAGCATATCCCATCGATCATAAAAAAGTAATTGATGCTTGCGCCGCAAATGGTGTTATTATGGAATTAAATGCCCATCCCTACCGCTTAGATATCGATTGGAGATGGATACCCTATTGTTTGGAAAAAGGGGTAAAAATCTCTATCAATCCCGATGCGCACAAAACAACCGGATACCACGACATGTATTACGGAACCTGCGTGGCACGAAAAGGCATGCTCACCAAAGAAATGTGTTTTAACGCCTTTTCAAAATCCGAAATAGAAGCACATTTTTTAAGTCGAAAAATTTAATTAGGACCCATTTCCCTTTGTGAGACCTATGTTTCCTATGATCCTATGTGTTTCAAAATATATTCGGTAAAAAATAAACACATAGCCACATAGACACATAGTCCAAACCTATGTTTCCTATGATCCTATGTGTTTCAAAAAAAATGGCCAACCTATTTTATCCTTAAACAAAATCAATTCGGGATACAATAGTTACCTTTGCCAAAATTATTTTAAAAATGGCGCGTAGAGGTGGTTTCAGTTCAGCTGACGATAAAGATCTTCCCAAAGTAAAACTCTCCAAGAACTCATTAAAGAAGGCCATGCGCCTTTTTCAATATATAGGTCCCTACAAAGGGCAATTCTTTTTGGGCTTATTATTCTTGGTACTTACAGGAGTTACAGCAATTGTATTTCCACGATTCATGGGTTTACTGGTCGATTCGAGCCAAGTTTCACTTACCCGCATTAATGAAATGGGATTAAAATTATTGGTATTGTTCGCCCTTCAAGCCATCTTCTCTTTTTTTAGAGTAGTGCTTTTTGTAAACGTTACAGAGAACATGTTGCTAGCTATTCGCAAAGCTACCTATGCTCATCTTATTCAAATGCCCATGTCCTTTTTTGCGCAACGCAGAGTGGGCGAAATCAATAGCCGTATGTCGGCCGATTTGGCGCAGATTGGAGATACATTTACCACGAGTATCGCCGAGTTTTTACGTCAGTTTATCATTATTTTGGGTGGCATTACTGCCTTGTTTTTTACGTCACTCAAACTCGCATTTTTAATGCTGGCTATTGTTCCTGTGGTGGCAATAATTGCCGTAGTTTTTGGCCGCTACATTCGTGGCTTCTCCAAAAAAGTGCAGGATAAAGTAGCTGAAAGCAATGTAATTGTTGAAGAAACCATGCAAGGCATCGCAAATGTAAAGTCGTTTGCAAATGAGTTTTTCGAAATTTTACGCTATACTAAAAATATTACCGAAATTAAAAAGCTGGCAATGACCGGTGGAAAGGCGCGGGGAGCCTTTTTTTCCTTTATTATTTTTTGTTTGTTCGGCGCCATTATTTTATTGATTTGGTTTGCGGTTAAATTAGAAAGCCAAGGACAACTTTCTCATGGCGATATGATTCAGTTTATGCTGTATACTGTATTTGTTGGCGCTTCCATTGGTGGTATAGCCGAACAGTATGCGCAAATTCAAAAAGCGATTGGTGCAACCGAACGTGTGATGGAAATTTTAGATGAAAAAAATGAAGCAATTACACTTCCTGAAACCACTGAATTTAGCACCGTTCCATTTACACGTGTAGCCGGCAATGTGGTGTTTGATCAGGTTGCATTTACGTATCCTTCGCGCAGTGAAGTGCAAGTATTAAAAAATATTTCCTTTAAAGTGAATACTGGTGAGACCATTGCATTCGTGGGGCCTAGCGGATCGGGTAAATCCACATTAACCTCCTTGATTTTACGTTTTTATGAGCCAGAAAGTGGCAGTATTTTTATTGATGGGAAACGCAGTTCCGATTATTCTTTAACAGAATTGCGCAACAACATGGCCATAGTGCCGCAAGATGTTTTACTTTTTGGTGGAACTATTCGTGAAAATATTGCTTATGGCAAACCGGATGCAAGCACAGAAGAAATTATGGAAGCTGCACGTAAAGCAAATGCACACGATTTTATTTCGAGCTTCCCAGAAGGTTATGAAACAATAGTAGGTGAACGTGGAATAAAGTTAAGTGGCGGACAACGTCAGCGCGTGGCTATTGCGCGTGCTGTTTTAAAAAACCCTGCGATCTTAATTTTAGATGAAGCAACGAGCTCACTAGATTCTGAATCCGAACGATTAGTGCAAGAAGCCCTCGATAAATTAATGGTGGGGCGTACTTCCTTTGTAATCGCGCATCGCTTGTCCACTATACGCAATGCCGATAACATTATTGTAATCGATAAAGGAACTGTAGTAGAAATGGGAACGCACGCGCAACTCATTGAGAAATCAGATGGCCTCTATAAAAACCTAAGCAAACTACAGTTCGAATATGAGAGTGTAGGTTAATGCAGCATAGTTTGCTATGATCCTATGTGTTTCAAAAAATATTCTGTGAAAATAAACACATAGACACATAGATCAAACCTATGTTCCTATGATCCTATGTGTTTCAAAAAATATTCAGTGAAAATAAACACATAGGCACATAGACACATAGATCAAATCTATGTTCCCTATGATCCTATGTGTTTCAAAAAAAATCATTGCCCTTAATTCCCCACCCTATTCAAACCTGCTTTTGCTTTTTGAGAAATACTATTTTGATACTCGTGTTCCTTTAAATTGAGGCATTGGGTAAAATAGGCCTTTGCTTGGGGATAGTTTTTTTGCTCTTCGTAAATGAGACCTAATTGTAAGGCTGAATTAGCGGCAAAGTAATAAGCATATCCGCTGCCGTTTTTCAATGTCAGTTGATAATTGCTGATGGCTTTTTCCAGGTTGTTTTGTTTGTGGTAGATGCGTCCCATGCGATACACCAGTTCCAGGTTATCCTTTACCGTTTTCAGTTTCTTGGGTTTAATTTTATTTAACTCCAGAAGAGCTTTATCAAAATATCCTCCATCAAAAAGCAGCCGCGCTTTCAGCAAACTCACATTCGGGATTTCTGCCGACTCACTCTCGTGCTTCGCTTGCTTGTCTTCATCCACAAGGGCCGCGCCTTTGCTTCGCGCTTTGGTAATATAAAAAGTATATTTAGTTGCATCGCCCGATATTAATGCAAACCATGCCAGCCGCAAGTTTGCTGCTTTCACAAAATTTATTCCTTTAAAGGTTTTCAAAAAAGTTTCGAGCGCAACATTTGCATCCTTATCTAAACGACTAAGCTTTGCCTGACCCAACATATAGTTTAAATAGGGAAAGGAAAAGGACTCCTTACTGAATTTATTTTTTTCGAGAAATACAATGGCCTCATCGGTTTTTCCGAGTTTCATGCAGCTGTTGGCATAACAAAACACTTGCAAAGGATTGGGTTTTTTTTCCTTTTCCAGCTCCGGTAAAATATGTTCTTTCACAAAGCCTTCATTGTTACGTAGATTTAATTCAATAACGCTAAGCAATAGCGCCACTTCTGTTTTAAAGCCACTATATAATGGATTTTTGAGGCTGGCTTCATACACTTCCATTACCTCTGCTTCACCTTGTTTTATGCTGCCTTCAAACCCAAATAATTTAATGGCCCATTTGTATTCGTCGGGAATTGTACCAACAGCGGCATGCAATAAGCCTAAGCACTTTTTATTGAGTACAAAATCCGGAAATTTTTTCTGGTTTTCTTCCAGCATTTTAAAGGCACGATTTACTTCCAGCGCCGCAGTTAAATACTCGTTAAACTTAATTCTGGCGAAAGCCCATTGCAAATTAATTTCGGCTTGTGTAAGCAAATAATAAGGAGAATTTACATCTCCCTTCTCCAGCATTTCCAGTCGTATGGTTTTGTTGTTTTTGAGCAAATCAAAACGCGGTTTTTCTTCCGAAATAACCACCGTTAAAAAATCAATATAATTATCAAGGTAAAAAGGAATCAGGTTTTTGGGATTTCTTTTGCGTTCATGTAAAAGGATGCTTTTAGCTTTTTTGAATTCCAAATTCAGAATGGCTTCTTGGGCATTGATGCAGGTGCTATTTAACTCAAATTGTGTTTGCGAAAATAAAAACCGAGGCACTAAAATTAAAAGGAATATGATTATGATTTTTTTCATAAATATATGCCTGGCATGAGGGGATTAACAGTTAAGAAATTCAAGCGCAGCAGTTGAAATCGAAAACACAAAAGAATAGCTGTCCTTGCAAATTGCTTCTCCATTTACTTTTTTCAAAGATATAATTTTTACGATTATTTATATTGAATATCCGTCGTTCAATAAAAACAATAGCAAGGGAATAAACCGGAATTGTACTCCAAGAGATTCAAATGCTGTAAAAAATAACCACAAGGGGCACAAAGGTTTCACAAAGTTCACAAATACTGTAAATACCTAACTAGTTTTACTTTGTGAGTGTTTTTCATAGTGCGAATAGTGATAAGAAATAAGCCACTAACGAAATGTATTCTTATTAATGAAAGGCCTTAGTGTCCTTCGTGTATTACTTTGTGAACTTTGTGGTTAAATCATAAGAATCGTTTAAAAATAGGGTTCAATTTTTAAAACGGTGCAGCATTATACGCTGCGTTTTATGGCAATAAAAAAAGGGAACCAAACTGATTCCCTTTTTTATCTATTTTTTGATTTGCTTATAAAATCGCAGCATCCACTAATATTCTTCCGCAGTGCTCACACACGATAACTTTTTTGTGTGTACGAATGTCCATTTGTGTTTGTGGTGGAATTTTATTGAAACAACCTCCGCAAGAATCACGGTCTACTGTTACTACAGCTAAACCATTGCGTGAATTGTTTCGTACTTTTTTATAAGCATTTAACAAGCGATCGTCAATGTGCTCTTCCGCATTTTTCGATTTCTTTTGAAGCGATTGCTCTTCCTTTTCAGTTTCAGCAACGATTTCATCCAATTCTTTTTTCTTTGCTTTTAAATCCTTTTTGCGCTCATTTAAAATTTCTTTTGCCTGATCCAATACCAAATTTTTGGTAGTCATATCTTGCTGAAATTCTTTGATTCTTTTTTGAGACAATTGAATATCCAAGTTTTGGTATTCAATTTCTTTGGTAATGGAGTCGTACTCACGGTTGTTACGTACTTTACCTTGTTGTGCTTCGTATTTTTTAATTAAAGATTGAGCTTCTTTTATGGCATTTTTCTTTTGAACAATTCCATCTTCGAACGCATTTACCTCATCGGTAATGTTTTTTACGCGGGTTTCAAGACCAATAATTTCGTCTTCCAAGTCGCTCACCTCAAGTGGCAACTCTCCACGAACAATGCGGATTTTATCAATGGTAGAATCAATTTGCTGCAAGTTGTAAAGGGAGCGCAATTTTTCTTCTACCGAAATTTCTTTTTCTAAAACGTTCGATTTAGCTTTTGACATGTTAAAGATAATTTATGGGATTGCTGTTTATTTTTGTTAAACGGAGTGCGAAAGTACTAAATTTTTTCCGAATAATGTCATATAACAGCTCTTTTGTGAATTGCTCGCTCTCATAATGCCCTATATCGGCAATAACGATGCGGCTTTCAGCATCAAAAAACTGGTGGTATTTGTAGTCGGCGGTGATAAAAATATCGGCCCCGGCTAAAATCGCATCTTTCAGCAAAAAACTGCCCGAACCCCCACAAACGGCAACGGTTTTTATTTTTTTGTTCAACAATTTCGTGTAACGCACCGTTCCGGCTTCAAAGGTACTTTTTAGCTGCCTTAAAAATTCCATTTCATCCATTTCTGCAGGCAATTCTCCCACCATACCCGAACCAATGTAGGCATGCTTATTTTGTAAGGATAAAATATCAAAAGCTACTTCTTCGTAGGGATGGGCTGCTTTTAGCGCAGCAATAAGCTTATGTTCTAGGAAGGAGGGGAAAACCAGTTCTATTTTGATTTCTTTTTCGTAATGCCGCTCATTTGCTTTTCCTACAAAGGGTTTTGCTGCAGCTGAGGCGCGAAAAGTGCCGATTCCTTCGCCGCTAAAACTGCATTCGTCGTATTCTCCAATTTGTCCGGCACCGGCCATAAACAAGGCATCTCTTACTTTATCCAGTGCAGCTTCCGGACAAAAGGTAACGAGTTTTTTAAGGACTTCTTTTTTGGGTGCAAGGATGCGTAAATTTTGAAGCCCGAGTTTCTCCCCAATTTTGGCATTTACGCCGCCGGAAATGTTGTCGAGATTGGTGTGCGAAGCATATAGGGCAATGTCGTTTTTAATGGCTTTAATCACGCATTTTTCAACGTAGTTGGAACCGTTTAATTTTTTTAGGCCGCTAAAAATTATGGGATGATGCGCAATAATGAGGTTGCAATTTTCGGCAATGGCTTCGTCAATAATTTCTTCGGTAATGTCCAAACTAATTAAAACGCCTGTTACCACTTGTTGAGGGGAGCCTACCATTAAACCGGCATTGTCGTAACTTTCTTGCAAAGCAAGAGGAGCAATGCTTTCGAGGTAATTCGTAAAATCTTTAACTAAGTATTTTTCCACTTTTGTTGCTATTGAGGATTCAAAAGTAGGAAATTTGAAAGGACTGAATTATTCTTTTATCCATTTTCCGTTTTGGACGGAATGTGCCGTGCGGATGGTGTAAAAATAAATTCCTTTTTCAAGGCTTTCGGTAGCCATTTGGATGGCAGGAACTTTAAGTTGCGCTTGCATAATTTCCTTTCCCGTAGCATCCCATAGCGAAAAAACTCCGCTTTCGTGAATCCCGCTAATGGTAAGCCCTATGCAGGATGGATTGGGAAACAAGGTAATATTTTCGTTTTCTGAAAGCGCTGGAACAGCGGTAGAAATATTGTTAAAACAATCCGTTCCGGAGTTGAATTGATAGGGAGAAAAAGTAGAAGAAGTATAGCACAATAGCTTTTCAGGTAAACCGCAATAAATAATATCATTTGGAACGCCGGCACAAAGCGTTGTAAATCCGCCTATAGGTCCAAACTTTTCGTTGATAACGGTCAACAACGAAATAATGTTCGTATCCGTTGGGTTCTGCTCCCACACGATGCTGTCGCCATTGGCTTTGCAGGCATGCACAACTATATTGCGCAACGGCAAACCGTTGTAAGAAATAAAATACACCGAATCCACTTTTGCATATTCATGTTGGTTGCTATAGCTACTCATTCCCAAATCCCAAATTTCACCTACCGTTGCATTGGTTTTAAATGCAAGTTGAAAGGAATTGTTTTTGTAAATAAAAACAGAATCATTGCTTTTATACACATAATAATTTGGCGTTGGAGTGTAATTTACTACCGAAACCCAGGTGAATGGACCGGTTAGAATGCGCCCCCAATTTTGAGAACTAATTTTTTGGCAAGCTTGATTATTAATTACAGTATCACCCACATAGCTATTTTGCTCATATCCCCACATGCCATTTCGCGAATCGGTAAAATGCCACACGGCCGCACTATCCGCCCAATGAAAGCTGGTTTGAGCGCTTGATGATAAGTTGCTCAAAAGCAGTATTGAAACAAAGCACCAAATTAATCTGCGAAACATGAATTAATTAAGGATTTAATTTAGATTAAAACTAAGCAATTTGAAGCAAAGTTCAAAACATTGCGGATAGCTAAAATGGATACGGTTCAAATTTATATTCCAAAGAATTCTCAATCTCCAAATCAGTAAAACCCTAAAATCAGCAAATCAGCAAATTAACAAATCGGTAATCAGCTAATCACCCTTCGACTCCTCTCAGGATGACATGGGTTTTCAATATTGTTTATTAATTAATCAACACATCAAATAATAATCGGCTAATCACCCTTCGACTCCGCTCAGGATGACATGGGTTTTCAATATTGTTTATTAGTTAATCAACAAATCAAATAATCATCGGCTAATCCAAATAAGGGCGTTCCCAGCCTCGGCTGGTCGGGTTTTCGCTACTCGCTCTTTTTGCTACTGGAAGCGGTAAAATAAACTAAACCCGATGAGCAAAAAGGAGCTCAAACAGGCGCTCAAGCTCTAACGCGGCATTTCGTTTAATTTGAACAGCTAAAAACCCTAATTACAGCTACGAAATACAATTTGTTTTAGACTAATTGCATTTTATAGTTGATTGTTTGGTTTTTAATTTGTTTTTTTAGACTAGGAAATTGGAAAGGAGATGATTAATAGGATATTCGCTAAGCATAAGTTTATTGGTAACTAAGCGAATGAGGTTTCTGGAATAAATCCGTTGTAAGCAAGCGTAAGAATTACTGTGCAATCAAAGACTTTATAAATAAAAACTTTTAAATCAAGAAATATGAAAAGACAATCAGTGGAATCCTCAAATCTTGCATCTGTTGGTTATGATGCAGAAAATGAAATCCTAGAAGTGGAATTTAAGCACGGTGGTGTATATCAATATTTTGATGTGCCTATGCACATTTATGAAGAATTGATGGATGCAGATTCACACGGAGTTTATTTTTCAGCCAATATAAGAAATGATTATAATTACCAAAAGCTGTAATAATGAGAAACATAATTATTAATGCCATTAAAAACAGACAACTTCTTGAATTTACATATAATGGACATTTTAGAATTGTTGAACCACATACTTTTGGTGTTTTTAGCAATGGTAACGAGATACTTGTTACATATCAAGTTGATGGCACATGCGATTCAGGAAAAGTGCCTGACTGGAGACCTTTTACATTTTCTAAAATTCAAAATTTGCAAATTTTGAACAATACCTTTTCAGGAGCACGGAATGGCTACAAAAAAAGGGATTCAAGATTTCAAACAATTTATCAAGATTTATGATTAAAAGAATTGAGCAAATAACCAATTTCGGAATTTATAAAAATTTCAATTGGAACTCTGTTTCAGGGTTGGTAGATTTTAGCCAAAAAAACTTATTCTACGGTTGGAACTATTCTGGAAAGACTACGCTATCAAGGATATTTTGCTCACTTCAAAATAAAAAAATGTTTGATAGTTATTCTTCAGGGGATTTTAAAGTAGTAACTGATACGGATTCTTTTAATAAAACTAATCTTGAAGCATTTCCTTTTAAACTTTTAGTTTTCAATTCCGACTACATAAAGGATAACTTAAAATGGGAACTTGATGATAATATAAATGCCATTTTCTTTGAGGTTGGTGAGAAAGCAAAAATTTCAGAAAAAATTGATGCATTAGAAGGTGAAATTCTTAAAATAAATGGAAGTAATGAAGTAAAAGGAGCAAGGGAAAAGTTTAATATTAGTATTGAATCCTTTGATTTTTTTGAAAATGCTTTATTTACAAATGAATCAAGAAGAATCAAAAATGAGGTATTTTCAAGTCTAATAGAGTTTAATAAGGGGCATTTCAAAAAACAATTGTCTCTCGTTGTACAGAATATTAATAGCTTTATTTTAAAAAAGGAAGAAATCGAAAGACTTAATAGAATTGTAAAAATTGAAAAACCAAAACCTGAAATAGAAACAGTTATTTTTGATTTTCAAATCAACTCCCTGATTGATGAAGTAAACAAAATATTAATTTCAGAACCTACTAAACAAGACGTTCTACAAATATTGGAAAATAGACCAGATGCACTTCAATGGGTAAAAAAAGGATTAGAAATAAACAAGAAAAATGAAAAGTGTTTGTTCTGTGATAATATCATTTCAAAAGATAGAATTGATATTCTTAATAAATATTATCAAAATGAAGCTGCAAAATTAAGAGAGGCATCACAACCAATACTTGAAAGAATTAGGACAGAAAAGGAAAATTTGAAAAATATAAATTTCCCTAATAGTATTCAAGAAATTAATGATGGCTATCAAGAACAATATGCAAAATCGAAAAAGGCTATAGATAGAGAAATTACAATATATGTTAAAGAATTAGTTAAGGTTGAAAACCAGTTAAGGCAAAAAATTGAAAATAGAATTTACGAAAAAGCAAATCCTCTAAGCAATTATGACCTTGCTTCCATTCAAATGGCAGCAGAAAATATTAACGAAATATTGAACCAGAATAACAAATTTTCCAAAGAATTTGACACCGTTATTCAATCGGAAAGAAATAAATATATCAATTATCTGGTTGCTAGATTTTTAAAAGAAAATCAATATTTATCAAAACAAACTAAATACGATAAGGCTTTAATTGAAATTGAAAAACTAAATACCAAGGTCAGTACTTATCAAAAAGAAATTGAACGGTTATTGGCTTTACGAAATAGTGCAGAAGAAGGAGGGCAACAATTCGATTATTTTATTCAAAGTTTTTTAGGAAAAGATGATATCAAGATAAAATATGATAAAAACGTTCAGAAATACAATCTATACAGAGGAAATGAAATAGCTAAGCATTTAAGTGAAGGAGAAAAAATGGCTATTTCTTTTTCACATTATTTAGTCACACTAAAAAGTTTAGAGCAAAAAAATGAACTAAAGGATACTATTTTATTTATTGATGATCCTATTTCAAGTCTAGATGGAAATCATATTTTTCAAATAAACGCCATATTGAAGGATTTTTTATACGAGAAAGTTGATGACCCAAATAATGCTAGTCAAAAAATGTGGATTCAGAAGTGCAAACAACTATTTATCTCGACTCATAACTATGAATTCTTTAATCTTTTAAAGGAAATGCCAACATCAAAAGGCTTTGGTTATGATAAAAAGAATAAAAAGGAAATACGATATTTTATTTCAAGAAAAGTTAATGATTCAGAAATAGTTTGTCTGCCTAAAGTATATGACGATTTTAAATCTGAATATCACTATTTATTTAAACAGATATTTGAATTCAGCAAAGAATCTCCATCAGAAAAAGTTCTAATAATGCCAAATATTTTAAGACGATTTTTAGAAATCTATACTCTTGCAAAATATCCTAGTACCGAAGAAGTAGATGATAGGGCTACTGAAATATGGAATAATGAGATTTCTAAAAGAATTTGTAAGCCCTTCCACTATTTTAGCCACTTTAACAATATTGACCGAATTGGGCAACATAGCGAATTACTAGCCGATATAAGCCAGTCTTGTAAGGAACTCATCAAACAACTCAAAAAGGATAAAACGCACTATAAAGCGTTACAAGCAACATTATAATTATGGCAACAATAAAAATAAACCAACAACTCAAACGAATTGAAATCAAAGGATTTGAAATCGAGAATCAAATCGTTTTCAATTACTTTGACAATCTTTCTGCAAATGATAGAGATGATAAATTGCTAAGAGCAATTTACATTGGAGTGTTGGCTCTAATGGAAGACCGTATTTCATCTTTTCTTTCAAAAACATCCAATGAGTTGGGAACAGAACTCGAAAGTTTGAAATTGATTTTTGAAATGAAGAAAGAACTTTTCTTTAAATCAACCATTAAAGGAACTTTGGCAGAAGATGAAATTGCAGAATTTTTAAACCAATATTTTGCAGACAAAAAGCTAAAAGACAGAGCATTTTTAACAGGCAATTCAGCAGGTAATTTACCCAAAAACAAAACAGGTGATATTATCTGTGAAGTAAACGGAACAACTGATTTGAAAATAGCTATTGAATGTAAGTTTGACAAAAGTGTTCGTTTAGGCGACATTGAAAGCAAAGACATTTTTACTCGCAAATCTGATACAGCTTGGAGTCAGTTAATAGAAGCACAAGCCAACAGAGACAGCAAGGTAAGTTTGATTGTTTTTGACATTTCCTTATTAGAAAACTCAATTCTTAAGAATTTTGAAAATGTAGGTTACATTCCTAGTGTTGGTTTTGTTGCCATTATCAATTCACAAAAAGGAGACTACCGCAATTTAGCTATTGCATATATGTTAGCGAGAGATATTGCTTTAAATGCAAGAGAACTCGAACTCGATAAGGATATTTTGGCAATGATGGTAAACCGAATCATTAAAGACATTAATGAAGTTTTGACAATTAAATTACTAGTTCAAAACAACATTGAAAACAATAAGGCAATTTTAAGGCAATTGGAAAAATCAATCCTCTTAATGGAATTCAACCAAGAATATTTGAAACGCTTTTTAAGTCAAGGAACATTAACCAAAAAAGACTTGCTAGACTTTTATTCAGGAGAAGATGTAAAAGACAAATATCGTTTAATTGAAAAGGAAATTAATGAATTATAATGCCTAAACCGAAGGGAAATAAAAATTTTATGACCCCAGCTCGTACGCGTTTGCAACGCGGATGCCTTGAAGTATGCGTTTGTAACGTATAACTAATACTATTTTACTATTACTTCATACCCTTTGAAATCCGAATAATCCTATGTGCTGCTTTAAATATAACCTTCAGCATCCTGCACAATCCCATAACTCGTCCGCGTTTGCAACGCGGATGCCTTGAAGTATGCGTTTGTAACGCATAACTAATACTATTTTACAATTACTTCATACCCTTTGAATTCCGAATAATCCTATGCGCTGCTTTAAATATAACCTTCAGCATGCTGCACAATCTTTCTTGTAAATAAATCAAGCTCATCCGCAATAGTTAAGGTTAAGAAATAATGTCCTTGAATATTAGCTATTTTGTATCGATCTCAGCTCATAAATCAAATCTAAAAGATTCGTATTTACTTTTACAATAGTGTAAAAGCAGTATTTTTGTTTGTTGCGTTGCAAACGCAAATCTGGTGCATCCGTGTTGCAAACGCGGACGAGAAGGGGGAGGAATAATCATTTGACAGAATTATTAACTAAAATTACAAAACAATGTCAGTCGAAATTCTATTAAAAATAAAAAAAGCGTTAGCAGTCATTGTACAACAACAACCGGCAAAAATACTGAATGAGAAAATTACAAAATAAACGAACAATATTTTTTTAAAATAATAATGACAAGAATTAAACTTTCAGACTATGGCAATTCACCTTTTGAAAAGCTTATCGGACACAATAAAACTGTATTGGATAAGTGGATTGATTTAGAAGTTGCATTATTTTCAGAAACAAAACTTGACAAAAATCTAATGGAACAAGTTAGGAGAACAATTGCATTTGAAAATGAATGTGAATATTGTATGGTTAAAGCAGGAAAGCCAAATTTCGACATAACTGAAAAAAGAATAAGTTCCGCAACTGCATTTGCTCAACTTTTTGCAATTGACCACAAATCAATAAATGACAGTCATTTTGACATATTAAGAGAAGAATTTGACGAACAAGAAATTTCAGAATTATGTTCATTTATTAGTTTTATAACTGCATGTCAAAAATTAGGAAGAGTATTTAATTTAACCGAGAATTATCAGCAGAATAAAGCAATATCAATTGCAGAACTAACGAATGAAAAAACAACGAACCGTTAACAAGGGTTTTGCGTCAGGCAGGCTGAAGTGCAAACCCCCAACTCGTCCGCGTTTGCAACGTGGATGCCTTGAAGTATGCGTTTGTAACGCATAACTACATTCTATTTTACAATTAATACATACACTTTGAAATTCGAATAATTCTATGCGCAGCTGTAAATATAACCTTCCGCATGCTGCACAAACTTTCTGGTAAATAAATCTACTCAAATCAAGTTTTGTGGTAAAAGTCCCTCCAACTCATCCGCGTTTGCAACGCGGATGTCTTGAAGTATGCGTTTGTAACGCATAACTACTTAATATTTTATTATTCCTACATACCCTTTGATATCCGAATAATCCTATGCGCTGCTTTAAATATAACCTTCAGCATCCTGCACAATCTTACGTGTAAATAAATCTACTCCATCCTCAACAGTTAGGAAATAGCTATTTTGAGGATTGGCTATTCTGTATCGATCTCTGCTCAAAAACCAAATCAGAAAGATTCGTATTTACTTTTACAATTGTCTAAAAGCAGTATTTTTGTTTATTGCGTTGCAAACGCAAATCTGGTGCATCTGCGTTGCAAACGCGGACGAGTGGGGGAGTGGGGGTTGCAAATACAAATCTAGTGCATCGAGAAGAAAAGTTCAAGAACCAAGATTATCATTGCAGATAAGAGCTTTCAGCTATAAATCTCATTTCCAACATTTGCCAGCAAACCCTAATTGCTATCCTTCGTTTGAATTCAAACATTTGACACTTTTATTAATTTGCTGTCTTTTGTTGGTTTTTGATTATCTTTGCAATCTAAAGCGAACAAGACCTTGGCAAAAGATTTCATAATAGAACGACTTAAAAAGGAATTTAAAGGAAGAGAATCATTTTCCAGAGAAGAACTCTTTGACTTCTACCGTCATTTTGAACCTGAGTTGAAAGAGACAACTTTCAGATGGAGAATTTACCATCTCAAAAGCAAACAGGTAATCACTACAATTTCAAGAGGACTTTTTACACTTTCGTTCAAACCAGTTTTCAAACCTGATGTTGAAGACACTGAAAGAAAAATATTTTCAAAACTTGAGAAGCAATTTCCATCACTTAAACTCTGCATTTGGTCTACCAAAATCGCTAATGAGTTTATGCTTCATATTCCTGGAAAATTCATAACGATATTACAAGTTGAAAAGGAAGCAATAGAACCTGTTTACGGTTTTCTTAAAGACCAAAATTTTCGGAATGTTTTTATTCAGCCCGAAGAAAAAGAAATTAAACGCTACATTTATGAAACAGAAACGGCAATTGTATTACAGCCAATAGTTTCAAAATCTCCAACACAAAAAGTAAAAAAGGTTGCGACAACTACGCTTGAAAAGTTAATAGTAGATTTGTATTGCGACAAAAAGCTTTTCGGTGCTTTTCAAGGAAGCGAATTCGTTCACATCATCAACAACGCATACAAAAGATACTCAATTGACTTCACTAAACTTTTTCACTACGCAAAAAGAAGAAGGAAGGAAACTGACCTTGTAGAATTTTTTTCAGACAAAACCGATATTCCCAATAGTATATTGAATGATTGACATTAAATCACTTTCAGCCGAATGGGTTGCTGAGAAAAGAAATAAATACAGCAAAGACCCCAATTTGATGGAAAGCATGATTTATGCTTTGTATCTGTTAGAGCAATTGCAGTTAACGGGATTAGATTTTATTTTCAAAGGTGGAACGAGTTTGATTCTGTTGATGGTAGAACCAAAAAGATTTTCAGTTGACATAGACATTATAATCAGCCCGAAAATTAAAAGAGAAGAATTAGAGAAATACCTTTCGAAAATTATTGAGACAAGTGTATTCACAAGAATGGAATTGGACGAAAAGAGAAGTTATAATGGCGATATTCCAAAAGCACATTACAAGTTTATTTTTAATTCAAACTTTCCAAATAGAAATAAACAAGGGAACGTAATTTCCAATCCTGAAAGAGAAATTCTGCTTGATGTTCTCTTTGCAGACAATCATTATCCAACAGTTATTGAGAGGGCATTAGAAACAGATTGGTTACTACAAACTGACAAACCAGTAATCGTTAGAACTCCTGACATTAATTCAATTACAGGCGACAAGCTCACGGCATTTGCACCCAATACAACAGGTGTTCCATACAACATGGAGAAGGAAAAGGAAATAATGAAGCAACTATTTGATGTTGGAAGCTTGTTTCACTTACTGACTGATATGGAAATATTCAAAAAATCATTTAATGAATCAGCAAAAGGAGAAATTGCATACCGACCAGAAAGGAAGATTGAATCTGTTGAGCATGTTCTAAGAGACACTATTGAAACTGGATTGCTAATCGCAAGAAAGGACATCCTAAAAACTGATGATGAAAGAGCCAAGTATGGTGAGATAAACACTGGCATCAACCAATTCAGACATTTTGTTTTTCTTGGAAGATTTGACATCTTAGAAGCACAGGTAGCCAGTGCAAAAGCCGCTTACTTAGCTGCAATTATTTTGACAGACCACAAGGAAGAGTTAAATAAATTCAGCAAAGAAATTCCATTGACGGAATACTTAATAACGAACACTGACTACATTTACTTGAACAAGAGATTAAAATTTGTAGCAGAGGGAGAAGCACTTTTTTATTGGTATCACACAATTAATTTACTTTATCCAACGAATGAATAAGAAAGCTAACGCACAAAAAAATACACTCTTAAAAAACGCACAAGCCAACACTGAATGCAATTTTTTTAAGAGAGTATTTTTTTCGCCACCTAAAAAACCACTCTGCCTTTTTTTACAAATTAATTTTTCCCAACGCACGAGCTTTGCGGGTAATCGGACGAGCATCACTTCTAATGTAAATCGCTTCGTTCAAAGTGTGTGCGGATTTTGGACGATATCGCTTCGGATAGACAAAAGGGCATCCGGTAACAGCGGGTTTAAGAATTTAACGGTTCAGTGCTTAAATGAAGCGTTGTGCTCTGTATCAAGTACAGTGCTGGCAGACAGTTTTGTTCTCCAAAATCGCCAACTTCTTAAACCCTCAAACCGTTATGCGTCATGCTTGGGGACAGTGCTAACTTGAAACGGATATCAATAAACAAACTGAACAAAATTTAAAATGGATAAAGAAATATTTTCACACGTTGACAATTACATTAGCGGTTTACTTGCACCAGAAGACAAGGCATTGACCGACACAATTAAATCATTAGACACCGAAGGAGTTCCACAACATAGCGTTTCGGCAAACCAAGGAAAGTTTTTGCAAGTAATGATGATGGCTTGCAACGCAAAAACAGTTTTGGAATTAGGAACTTTGGGTGGTTACAGCACAATTTGGATAGCAAGAGCTTTGCCTGACAATGGAAAAGTAATAACTATTGAGGTTGACAAACACCACGGGGATGTTGCACAAAAAAACATTGACAACGCAGGGCTTTCACAAAAAGTAGAATTAAGAGTTGGAAAAGCGTTGGACATTTTGCCACAAATAATTGCAGAAAATCATGACCCATTTGATATGATTTTTATTGATGCCGATAAACCACCTTACACAGAATATTTTGAATATGCATTGCAACTGTCTAGACCTGGCACAGTTATTATTTGCGACAATGTAATTAGAGAAGGTAAAGTTCTTGACATGAATACCACAGATGAAAAAGTACAAGGTGTGCAACGGCTAAACAGAATGTTAAGCGAAAATAAAAAAGTTACAGCTACAATTATACAAACAGTTGGAGTAAAGGAATATGATGGGGTAGCAATTGCAGTTGTAAACAGAATTCACGAATGATAAATACTGCAATAGCAAAATGGGCTTTATCTGCAACCGATCTCATACGCTAGCGGTTTGTGACACGTTATCTAATCTGCATGAGTACTAATTATGAACATAAATCTTAAAACTAAAAGACTGAACATAAAACCTATTTCAGAGAATTACATTGAAAATGTATATCATTTACAATGCTTAGAAGAAACCGCAAAGTATAATACGTCAAGTATTCCTAATAGTATTAATGATACAAAAATTACAGTAGAAAAATGGATTAGTGAAAATAACAAAGAAAAAGTTACACAATTTACCTTTGCAGTAGAATTAATTGGTGAAAACAAATTCATTGGATTAATTGGAGTTCGTTTAGGAAAAGAACACTACAAAAATGCTGAAGTTTGGTTTCAATACGATTATTGTTTCTGGAATAAAGGATATGCAACAGAATGTTTAAGAAAAATAATAGAATTTGGTTTTGAACAGCTTAAACTTCACAGAATAGAAGCTGGTTGCGCTTTTGAGAATATTGGCTCTATTAGAGTATTAGAAAAAGTGGGAATGCAGAGAGAAGCACATACAAGAAAATTATTGCCACTAAAATCAGGCTGGTCAGATAATTATGGTTATGCAATTTTATCTATTGACCTGAGAAAATGAAATATTTTAAATAACTGATAGCTGATACGGAAATGATTTTACAAATTAAAACGACAACCAAAATGGAGTTAAAAGCTCAATTTAAAAATGAAAAATAAGCTTGCGATATTTGACATTGATGGAACATTAACGAATAGCGTCAAGATTCATCAATCAGCTTTCGTAAAAGCCCTTAATATCTTCGGACTATCTGACTTTAACACTAATTGGTCCGCCTATAAGCATCACACCGACAGTTATATTTTTAAAACAATATTCGAGACTCAGTTAAAAAAGCCTTTAATGCATAAAGACATAGAGCGCTTTGAGGGCTTGTTATATGAACTAATCTCGGAAGCGATAATTCAAAATCCGCTAAAAGAAATTGAAGGTGCTAAAAATTTCTTATCTACATTAACACACAATTCCAACTTTGACATTGTTTTCGCAACAGGCTCGCTATTTAATCCTGCTAAATTAAAGCTTGAACAGGTCGGCATTTCCTTACCCGACACATTAATAATTTCGGCAAATCAAATATTTTCAAGAGACGAGTTAGTTTTAAAAGCGATTGCAACGGCCAAAGTATTTTACTCTAATACTACATATGAGCAAATTATTTCTTTTGGTGACGGTCTTTGGGACTATGAAACTTCAAAGAATATAAATATTGATTTTATCGGAATTAATAATGAAAAACTGAAAGATTACAACGTTCCATCATTTTATTTAAATTTTGCAGACATCAAATTATCTAAAAAGCTAAACATTGAAAAAGCCACTCATGTTGAACCTGACTTCGAAGTAAAACCTAAAGGCAAAATCTCAGAAGCGTTTCTTAATAATGGTATTTTGACTTTTAGGCAGGCGACAAAATATATTCAAAACCTGCCTTACGGGCGTAATCCAAATAAAAACGACTTAACAACCTTGTTCACCGACAACTGCGGCACTTGCAGTACAAAGCACGCTCTACTAAAACAATTGGCGGACGAAAACAATTTCACAGACATTATTTTAATTTGCGGCTTATTTAGAATGAGCAGTCAAAATACTCCCGAAATATCTTCTACATTAAACAAGCACGGACTTGCCTTCATTCCGGAAGCACACAATTATTTAAAATACAAAAATCAAATACTTGATTTTACAAAACCAGATGCAAACGCTATTGATTTTATAGATGACCTTATTGAGGAGATTGAAATACTTCCGCATCAAATAACTGATTATAAAGTGACCTATCATAAAAAGTATTTGGAAAAATGGCTTGCAAATAATACTAAAATTAAACTATCGCTTGCTGAGCTTTGGACAATTAGAGAACAATGTATTCAAAACTTAGCAGATAACGGACACAAACAACCTCAACAATCGACATTAATAACCAAACCGAATACCGGAACACGTTAGCAAACCAAATGGAATTTACGCATCTGCTAAATCCTGATTTTCCCGAACTCGTCCGCGCTTGCAAAGCGGATGCATGAAGTATGCGTTTGTAACGCATAACTACTTCCTATTTTAAAGTTATTTCATACTCTCGTGTTCTGCAACAAATTTATACTTCCGCATGCCTCACAAACTTTCCCTAAAAGCCATATTTGTACGTACTAAAAATCATATACTTTAGACTAATTTATATTTTGTAGTTGATTGTTTGGTTTTTTATGTGTTTTTTTCACCTAGGAAATTATAAAGAAAGTTGAAGGAAAACATTTCGGGAAGTACTCTATTTGTGATTGCTATACGAATAGGATTTCGGTAATATAACCGTTAGCAGCAACAATATGACGACAGTAAAACAGACCATATTAGTATTGACTTTATTAGTTTACGGACTGACAGCCTGTAAGCATCAACAGACAACTGAAATTCGTAATGACTTTAAAAAGTATTACGATCAATTCAACGTTGAGGGTTCTTTCGTGCTTTACGACACGCAAGCAGACAAGTATGTTTTTTATAACCAAGACCAATGCGAACAGACTTTTTCACCTGCTTCAACATTTAAAATTTGTAATTCACTTATCGGACTGGAGACAGGAGTAATAAAGGGCAAGCACTTTGTGATTCAATGGGACAGCGTAGTAAGAAATCCAGTATGGGATAAAGACCACGATTTGCAGACTGCATTCACTAATTCTACCGTTTGGTATTATCAAGAGCTTGCAAGACGTGTAGGTGAGCAAAGAATGAAATATTGGCTTGACAAAACTAACTATGGCAATGCTGACACTTCAGGCGGAATTGACCAGTTTTGGTTAACAGGCGGACTTCGTATTTCACCACAACAACAAATTGACTTTCTAAAACGACTTCACGACAATCAACTTCCTTTTTCAAAACGTTCAGTAGATATTGTAAAAGACATAATGATTACAAAGGACACATTGGACTATGTAATAAGGGCAAAAACTGGCTGGGGTGGACATGGCAAAAAAGATATTGGTTGGTATGTAGGTTATCTTGAGACAAATGACAATGTTTATTATTTCACTAATTGTGTTCAAATAGAAAGCGAGAAATTAAACGATGTTAATCGTGCAATTAGTTTTGATAATTCAAGGACAGAAATTGTTTATAAAATATTGGAAGAACTTAAACTGACGAAGCAGTAAGAATTGCTGCTGGTAACACGGGTTTTTCGTTAGTGGGTGGACAGTGCGAATATGAACATTTGAGCTATTAATAAACTTTGGTGCTGGCAGCCAGTTTACGGTTTCAAAAGCCCACCAAAGCAAAGCCCGAAACCGCTAGTAGCTAATTGAAAAATAAATCCACAAATTCAAGAATCCAAGGCACATGCGAAAGATATTTTTAGGCATTACAATACTAGCACTCAGTGCTTCTTGTAATACACAACATGACCGTGTCAACCAGGAAAGCAAGGTTGAACAAAAAGCGAATCCAATTTCCGATCCGGATCTGTTTATTGGAAAACATAAGGCAAAGGCAATGGTTTTAGGAGTATTCCATTTTGACAATCCTGGATTGGATAGTTATAAGCCTAAATATGCTTTCAACATACTTGAAAAAAAAAGACAAGAAGAATTGGAAATACTTCTAAATAAAATTGCCGTTTATAAGCCAACAAAAATATTAGTGGAATGGGACAGAATCAAAAAAGATAGTATTACCAATAAACGTTATCAAGAATTTCTCAACGGAACTTTTAGCATTGACGATAAAAGCAATGAGGTATATCAAATTGGCTTCAAGCTTGCAAAAAAAATGGGACACCAAAGAATATTTTGCTCAGACGCTACTGCTGAATGGTTTGGCGTGGAGCTGGATTGGGACAACTATGATGTAGTGGCTTATTTAAAATCAAAAAGGCAATATGAAAAGAGCACACGTTATGATTTTCAATCGTTTTACGAATGGAGCGACTCATTAAAAACTTTACAAACGCTAACGGAACATTTAGCTATGCTTAACAGTCCCCAAAACAGACGAAAAGACCATCAAGCATATTTAACTGAAATAGTATTAGAAGGAGCTGGAGATAATTATATTGGAGCCGATGCTGTTGCAAAATGGTATAGAAGGAACTTGAGAATTTTTGCTAACGCCTATGATTTCACAGATTTTGATAGCGAAGAAAGATTGTTGCTTATCTACGGATCAGGTCACGTTTGGCAGCTAAGGCAATTTTTAATGGACTCTCCAGATTTTGAATATGTTGAATTAAATGAATACTTAACGAAATGAAAACTATTGCCAACAGCAGCTTTATGAAATTGGCGATTCTGAGTTTAGATGAAATTCCCAACTCGTCTGCGTTTGCAATGCGGATGCTAGAAGTATGCGTTTGTAACGCATAACTAATTAATATTTTATTATTTCCCTATACCTTTTGATATCCGAATAATCCAATGCTCTGCTTTAAATATAACCTTCAGCATCCTGCACAATCTTTTTGGTAAATAAATCTACTCCATCCTCAACAGTTAGCCTTAAGAAATAGCTTCCTTGAATATTAGCTATTTTGTATCCATCTCCGCTCATAAATCAAATCTAAAAGATTCATATTTACTTTTACAATAGTCTAAAAGCAGTATTTTTGTTTGTTGCGTTTGTAACGCATATCAACATACTTTTTTACGATTTCCAATTATACTAACGCAATTTTAAATCAATGAAAAATCTAACGAAAATACTCCTACTTTGTATGGCAACATTTTTATCTGTAGTGAATATAAGTTGTGAAACGAAATTTGATGATTCAAAAGATATTCAGGAGAAAATCATCAAGCTTGACAAAGCTGGTTGGGAAGCCTGGAAGAATAAAAGTGGTGAATGGTTTGAACAAAATACAACTTCAAACTTTGTTTCCATTAGTGCAGATGGTGTTAGCGACAAGAAGGAAGTTATTGCCGCAACCATTTCTAATTGCAATGTAACCAGCTACGCATTAGAAAATATTAAATTTAGTATGTTATCGGATAAATCGGCATTATTAACCTATAAAGTTTTTCAAGATGGAACATGTAATGGAGTAAAGTTAAGTCCGAAAATTCAGGTTGCTGCAAATTATATTTTTCAAAATGACAAGTGGTTAGAAGCCTTTTATATGGAATCCAAAATGGAGTAAAAATTCAATCAACAGGTAATAGCCCCGAACTCGTCCGCGTTTGCAGCGCGGATGCCTTGAAGAATGCGTTTGTAACACATAACTACATTCTATTTTACAATTACTTCATACCCCTACTCGCCTGATTTTATGATCTTGAAAACACGCACACAATCTTCTTCGGGCCTTAACTCCAGGTAATAGAGCCCGGGATGCAAATTGATGACGTTAATCTCGTTTTCATTTTCAATTCTACCGTCTTGAACAATCTGCCCTACAGCTGAGCAGAGTCGAAAGTGAGAGAGTTATTGCCAAGGTTTATGAACACTTCAAAAAAATCAGCGCTTATAGTTGCCGAATTTTTTCATACCTTAGACTCACAAAGCACTATCCCAATGCAAGCCCCAAAAAACAATCATACTTCTTTCTACTTATTATTTGAAAGAAATTTCATGTCTTTTATGATAACATTATTTTTTGTTATCACCGTGCCTTTCACCGTATTTTCTCAAGGTTGCTGGACTCAAGTAGCAAATATGCCACAAGCACGATACAATCTCGTTTCTTTTGCTATTGGAGATACAGGATATGTAGTTACTGGGCAATCGGCAGGCGGAACATTTCGAAATGAATTCTTCAAGTATGATCCGAATTTAAATCAATGGACACAACTAGCGAATTTCCCTAGCACTGGGCGCACAGGGGCTGTTGGCTTTAGTATTAATGGCAAAGGGTATGTTGGAACTGGCAGAGACAATACTAGTAATACGAATGAATTTTGGGAATACGATCCTCTCCTAAACAGCTGGACACAAAAAGCAAATTTTCCTCCCGGTAATCGCGAAAGTGCAACAGGTTTTTCTATCGGTAACAAGGGGTATGTAGGAATGGGACTCAATGGTTCAGGCAAAACAGATTTTTATGAATACGATCCGCAAACGAATACGTGGGCACAAAAAGCGGATTATCCGGTAGCAGTTGGCCGGTATGCGACGGTGGAATTTTCTATTGGCAGTAAAGGATACGTAGGCACAGGTTACCACAGTGGATTTACAAGAAACAACGATTTTTGGGAATATAATCCTGCAACAAATGCATGGACGCAATTAGCTAATGTTCCTGGCCCTTTAAGAGCATATGCCGTAGGTTTTTCTGTTTCGGGAGTTGGTTATGTAGGAACGGGAAATCAATACATGGATTTTTATAGTTATGATGTAAATAGCAATACCTGGTCGCAAATTACAGATTATGGTCCTGGAAGTAGAGAAAAAGCTACAGCCTTTGTTGTAAACAATATTGCTTATGTTGGAAGTGGATATTATCTATCTATTAAATCCGATTGGTGGAAACTGGATCCAGCATCGTTCGTGACCAATGCAGCATTACTGGGTTGTGATAGTTTGTTGCTCGATTCTATTTATTACACTGCAGACACCACTTTAATTAGGACAGTACCTGGTGTAACTGCCAATGGTTGCGACAGTATTTACTATCAACCCATCATCATCCATACTTCTTCTTCTGTTGTTCTTCCTCCGATCACCGAATGCGATAGTACGCTGATAGGTGGAATATTTTACAGTAATGATACAACCGTAATTCAAAATCTTTCAAGTGTAGTAACAGGTTGCGATTCTCTCGTGACAGTCGATCTCACCATTAATCGTGCAGATGCAACCGTAACCAGCATGCAAAATACCATCACCGCCAACGCAATGGGAGCAACTTACCAATGGCTCGATTGCAATAACAATTTTGCGTTAATTGTTGGTGAAACTTCTCAATCTTTTGCAGCTACATCCAATGGAAATTTTGCGGTCATGGTGACTGAGAATAATTGCACCGATACTTCCAATTGCGTAAACATTACAGGGATTGGGATAAATGAAATGATGGGATCGTTTAACATAACCATTTCTCCGAATCCGAGTTCTGGTAGTTTCTTTGTTTCTTCGGGTAACGAAGGCCAAATCAAAACTATTGAAATAGTAAACTTTCTAGGGGAAGTTGTTGCAGTGAAAAAAACGACTAATTCTATTTCAGAGTTTGATGTGAGTGAGCTGAAAGGTGTTTTTTTGGTTCGGTGTAAAGAGAATGGTATTACAACAAACGGACGCGTCGTATTGCTTTAGAGCAAAATGTAAAATTTAGCATCTTTTCATTGGATAAAACTTGGTAAATCCTATCTATAGTTTCCATCCCCCAACTCGTCCGCGTTTGCAACTCGGACGAGTTGGGGTTGCAGACGAGGACGATTAGTGCAAGCAGCCAACATAAAGACCAGGTAACATCCATAAAATTGAAATAAATACTTAGAAATATGGGAAGACAGATTTTATTCGCAGCATTACTACTACTATCTAATATCAATTCCTCATTTGCACAGGAAACACGTTGGGTGGATGATATTGTGCAAGATAGTTTGCAAGATGGAGTTTCGTTTAAGCTTTGTAACAGCAATGAGCAAATTATCCAATACTTCAACAATGGGAAAGGGGTGGAGTACATAGGAGGGAAGAAGGCCATTGATAGTTTATTCTTTGCAAGCTATCAAAAAGTGGACAGCGATAAATCAGGTATGATAAGAATTCGATTTGTAGTCAATTGTACTGGCGAAACAGGGAGATTCAGGCTGCTGAGTGCTGACTTGAACTATCAGCCCACACTCTTCCAGGATGCTGTAAGCAATCAATTATTGCAAATCACAAAATCAATGAAGGGTTGGCAAACAAAAACATGGAAGGATATGAAAATAGATTATTACCAAAATCTTATTTTTAAAATTGAAAAAGGTCAACTAATAAACATTGTTGTATGAAGCCTATAAACACCCTTGTCCTAATTCTTTTCTGTACTATAAACGCTACTGCTCAGCCCAATTGCAATGTATTTCTGTGGAAGGGAGATACAGCACAATATAAAGCGTGTACTCTTTTATCAGAAAACCAAAACAAGTATTATCAGTTTAGCAAGGAGTTTCATCATTTAGTGGACAGTGCCATTCAGATATGTCCTTACTTTGCTTATGCTTATAGGGAAAAGGCCGCACCTTACGTAAAATCCGGCAATTTTATACTTTGGAAAAAATACATTGACCTTGCAGTAAAATATGACACTTTAAGCTATCTGCCTGTCCGAGCATCTTTACGCTACAAATTCTTTGGTGATTATTCGGGTACGATTCAAGATATAGAACTACTCGAAAAAGTAAGTTCTACGGAGATGGCTTATACATCTAACGGAACCTATCACCTTACTGTTGTAAAAGCCCTGTGTTATAAACAACTTAATATGTTAGATGATGGTATTCGGATTATGGAAAATCTGCTATCTAATAAAAATTATGATATTGGATTTTTCGATCGGTTTCATTTGGGAGTAATGTATTATCAAAATAAGCAATACGAAAAAGCAATTGAGATTTTAAACAAGCAGCTTCTTGAATTCGATTTTGCGGAAGCCAGATATTATCTTTCATTAAGCTATAAAATGACAGGAAATTCAGAAGCGTATAACCAATCGAAACAATTTGCTTTAAAATTGTATGATGAGCAAAAAAGAATGTTTGACCAGTATCATTATATGATTGACCAGATTTCTAAACAAGAAATTAGCAGTTTATGATATTTATTTTTTACCATACTTCTTGCGCTTAAATTTTATGAGCTAAGCCAATCCATCAACTCTTTCTTTCGATCACGTGCAATACCGAGTTTTATACCGTTTGATAATTCAACTTGATCAGGACGTGTATTTAGTATTCTTTTAATGTTGTCTTTATTGATGATATACGATTGATGAATTCTGAAAAATTGTTTGTTATCAAAGGTATCTTCGAATTCTTTTAACGTTTTAGATGCGATATATTGTCCATCAGCTAAAACTATCCAGGTATAATTTTTATCGCCTTTCAAATAAATAATATCATTAACTTTAATAACCTCGTAACCGTTTTTATTGCTTACAATTATTTTTTCGGCAAATGCTTGTTGCTTCCCATAAATCTCTTTAAACAAGTCAATGTTTTTCGAAAAATCATTTTTTAATTCAATATTTTCAATAGCTTTTGATACTGCATTTTTAAGCTCAGCAACATTTATGGGTTTTAGTAAATAATAGCATGCAGAGAGGTTAATAGCTTTGATAGCGTATTCATCATAAGCAGTAGTAAAAATTATTTGCAAATTTTTTGTGGAAATATATTCCAGCATTTCAATTCCACTTTTGCCAGGCATATTGATATCTAAAAAAATTATTTCGGGAGATAATTTATTTATAAATCGAATTCCTTCATCAGCATCCTTAGCCTTACCAATCACCTCAATGGAAAGATCATTTTTTTTAATAATTAATTCAATTGTATCACGAGCAGTTAACTCGTCATCTATTATTAATGCACTATACGTCTTACGCATATTTGTTGGGTAGTATTAATTCCACTGTTGTGCCATTTGGTGTTTCAAAAATTTTCATGGAAGCTTTAGTTTCTGAGATACTATTTAAAGCTTGAATTCGGTCGTAAATTAAAGTTGTTCCTTTTGATTGATGTTTTGATGTGGATGATTTTAATTCAGTGCTTTTGGTGTATCCAATTCCATTATCTGAAACACTAATTTTAACAGCATCTTCTTCCACATGAATCACCCGAATAACAATTTCGCCTGTATTTTTACTATGTTCTAATCCATGCCAAATTGCATTTTCAACAATTGGTTGCAGTAACATTGAAGGTACCATCAAATTGTATTTATCAATATTTTTATCGATTAGTATTTCAAAGTTGAAACCACTTTCTTTTCTTATTTTCTCAATATCAACATAGTTTTGAAGATTTACTAATTCCTCTTGTAAACTTACGTGAGTTTTATCGGAGTTATTTAGTGTATTGCGGAGTATTGTCGAAAATTTGCTTAAATAATCTTGTGCTTTCTCTTCTTTATTGGATAAAAATAAAAACTGGATAGAGTTTAATGCATTAAAAATAAAATGCGGATTTAGTTGAGCCCTCAGCGCCTTTTGTTTAGTTTCAGAAAGAAGCAATTGTATTCTGTTTTCTTTTTCGGTTCTTCGTTTGTACAAATAAAACAATAATATAATACTTAGTACTAGCAGCAGAAATAATGTAGCTATGAATGTAAATGATTTATAAAAGGGTACATTTATTTGAATGGGAAGAACTAGCGTTTTACTCCAAGTACCCTCACTATTTTTGCATTTTAGCGCTAAAAAATAATTGTCCGGAGCAAGACTTAAGAAGTTTAAATTGGCAGAATTTGATTTTTTCCAATTCAAGGTATCTTTTCCGAAGGCATACCAGAATTCAATGTTTCTTCTACTTAAATAAGAAATACCACTAAAGCTAAGTTCAATATTGTTTTGGGTATGACTTAAGTTTAATGTTTTACCAAGTACTTGCTTGATTGAATTAACGCGTAAATCAACTATATTAATGAAGGGAGGCGGAGAGGTAATTTTTTTTTGATGATTTAATTCATACAAACCGGTTGGTGTAGCAAACAAAATTAATGAATCGTTTAATGGAAATAAGTCATTTATAAAAATAGTAGACAATCCCAAAGGAGCTGTTATATTTTCAGTTATAGAAAAAGTTTTAGCATTTAATTTTGATATTCCTTTAGTAGTTGAAATCCATATAAATTCATTTTTATTATCGATAGATAGTGAGTTTACTTGATTGCTAATTAATCCATCTGCAGTTGTAATGTGTTTAAGATTTCCATTTTTATAACAATAAACACCATCAATATCTGATGAAAAAATAAGGTCATTTTGAATGGTATAGGTAATTGATGTTATTCGAGAAGTTACATTGGGGAAATATTTTTCAAAACTATTCTTGCTTTTTTTGTAAACGCCATCAATTGCACCCAGCCAAATATCATTGTTAAGGTCCTTACAAATCGAAAAAGTTCTTTTGTGAAATATTATTTGGCTTTTTTGCTTTTCCGGATCTGAATCTACTAACAGATCTTTCAGCGATTGTTTTAAAACCGATGAAGATCTTGCAAAGTAAACAGAGTCTTTATCTATCAGAATTTTTTTGATTCCACCTTTCCACTTATTCGAAGCAAATTTTTGTGTTTTATTAGTTATTATAACTATCCCAACAGTACTTGAAATTACTAAATTGTCTCTTTCTAAAAACTCTATATCGGTTATTGGCTCTTGGTTCCAATAGGAAGAGTTAATGGCGGTTGCATTAATTTTTTTGCTAATTAAATTATAGGTAAAGAATTTTCCCACACTTGTTATAAATAGTTCGTTTTCATCGTATGGGTTAGCAATTATTTTATTTATGTTGGAATCGAAGCCTTCAATTTTATTGACAAAAGAGTTGGGATGATAATATATTCCATTGTTTCGAGTGGTTAGCCATTTTCCATTTTCAAAGTCAACTAAAATAGAAGTTGTTGCTTTATTGTTTTCTAACTTACCAATTACTTGAATTTTGTCGTTCAAAATAAATTCACCCGAGGAAGTACTTAGGTAAAGTTTATTTTGGAATTGAGTAATGGTATAGGGAAATGAAACAAAAAAATCTTTCTGTTCATCAAGTAGGACTTTCTTTAATTTTGATAAGGATGACCCATAATACATGGATAATTTTTCTTGCCCAGTTTCCCCTCTATCTAAAATAATATGTAACTTATTGAAGAAAATGTAATTTGTTAGAATTGAATTTATTTTGATACTATCCTTACAAATCAGTTGTCCATTTATGAAGTCATATAAAAAATAAATTTTATTGTTTCCAGAATCCAGTTTAAATGCTAATATTTTGGGTGTATTTCCCGCTTTATATAAAGAAACAAAATTGAATATTTTGCCCGATTGTATCCTAGAAAAGGTATTGTTTTTTAAAACATAGCATTCAGTTGAATACTCCTTAAAGAAAAGCAAATCACCATTCGTTAGTTCTGTAATAGTTGTGAAAAATGAAGAAAATTTTTGATTTGCTAAAAATGGGTTGTTTTGTGGATTGTAAAATTTTCCTTCTAAAAAATAACACAAAATTCCACTGTGTGTTAAAAACCAAATTCGCTTTTTCGAATCTTGAAATAGTTTAAATACCTCATTGTCTGTTAAGCCATCATCTATCGTGAAATTTTCGAATGTAAAGCCATTAAACCTTGAAACTCCATGGTTGGTGCCAAACCAAAGGTAGCCATTTGAATCTTGAATGGAACAGTAAATGGTGTTTGTAGATAGGCCATTTTCTGTTGAATAATTAATTGAACTAGATTGCGCAAATACAGTGATTGTGGTTAAAAGAAATAGAAAATGTAATAAACTGCTGCATCGAATCATGTAGCCAAAATAAAAAAAAATACTCTTGCTTAATGTAATAGGTAAATAATATTAGGCTGTATTTACAAGCTATTTGTCTATTTTGATATGAGTCTGTCCTGTATTTTGTACGAAGCATCCTTAGATTTATTCAAAGCGATAAATCGATACAACTTTAATTGAATATAGCTTTTTTATGCAAGAGATTTGTGCTGTCTTACTGCTAAATAATTCTCACATTCTAATGCTATGAAAAAAAATTACCTTGTTCTTCTGTTATCTATTTTATGCTCACTGCAAGACAGTTATTCGCAGTCTTGGCAATCAATAAATTCCGGTGCAAATTCTACACTCAATACCGTTTATTTTGCATCAGCAACACATGGGTGGGCAGCCGGAAATGGCGGAAATAACATCATTGCAACTACCAATGGAGGTAATACTTGGACAGCACAATCAACCGGATTAAGCTCTTTGGTTGTTTGGAATGGAATACACTTTACTTCTGTTAACAATGGTATTGTGGTAGGTCCTCAAGCGATACTATGCACAACTTCTAATGGCGGAAGTACATGGACACAGGTAAATAGTGGAACAAACTATGCTTTAAATTCAGTTCACTTTTCGTCAAGCACCAATGGCTTTGCTGCTGGCGAAGGAAGTGTAATTATTGCAACCACCAATGGAGGCTCATCATGGACTACAAAATCGGCCGGGGTTATAACAAATCCTTCAATAAGGAGTATTTATTTTGCAAGTAACTCAGTTGGTTGGGTTGTTGGTGATAATGGTTTGATTAAAAAGAGCAGCGATGGTGGAACAACATGGTCAACCCAAACTTCCGGGACTACCCAAAATTTATTGGATGTGTATTTTGTGAGTTCAAGTCAGGGATGGATAGTAGGATCAAATGGAAGTATTTTAACAACCTCAAATGGTGGAACAACCTGGTCGGTGCAAACTTCCGGAACTACCACCAAGCTAAGATCGGTTCATTTTGTTTCCTCTTCATTCGGATGGATTACGGGTGATAACGGACTTATCTTAACAACTACAAATGGAGGAACTACATGGACTGTGCAAGCAGCACCGCCATTTTTTAATGTTCCACTTCATAGTGTATTCATGAGTTCAGCAACATTGGGTTGGTCGGTTGGTGTAGCTGGAAATTTAATTAAGTTTTGTACTGCTCCTGCACAACCCGGTACAATTTCGGGAAATACTACTATTTGTGGAGGTAGTTCACAAACATATACTGTTGCTGCGGTTGCCGGTGCAACTACCTATACATGGACCTTGCCAAATGGTTGGACTGGCACATCTTCAAGCAACAGCATTACAGTTGTTTCAAACACAACAGTTGGACCAGTAACAATTTATGTAACGGCAAATAATGGTAGTTGTCTTTCAGCTCAAAGAGCATTGAATGTTACTATAAGTGCTTTACCGGTGCAGCCAGGAAATATAACTGGAAATAGTAATCCATGTGTTGGAACCAGTCAATCCTATAGCATTGCATCAGTAAGCGGTGCTACATCCTATACATGGACGTTACCTTCAGGATGGTCAGGTACTTCAACGTCAACTTCCATCTCAACTAATGTTGGAAATACCGGGGGTACTATTTCAGTAAAATCAAACGGCAGTAATGGATGTAGTTCAATTAATAGAACCTTGTCTGTTACCGTAAATGCAATACCTTCAAGCCCGGGAGTAATTTCAGGGAATGCAACAATTTGTTCAGGATCCGCGCAAACGTATTCTATTTCTACCGTAGCGGGAGCGTCAAGTTATAGTTGGACTTTACCTAATGGTTGGACAGGTAATTCTACTACCAGTACATTAAGTTGTAATGCTGGTGCATCTTCAGGAAATGTAACCGTATCAGCTACAAATTCATGTGGTACTTCTGCTCAAACGAATAAAGCTATTTCTGTAAATACAAGTCCTGCATCACCTGCAAATATTGTAGGTAGTACAAACATCTGTTTTAATACTGTAACGAGTTATAGCATAAGTTCTGTTTCAGGTGCTACATCTTACAATTGGACTTTGCCGGCAGGTTGGTCAGGTTCTTCATCTGCCGTGAACCTTGTTGCAACTTCCGGAAATTCAGGTGGAACAATAAGTGTAACAGCAACGAATAGTTGCGGAACTTCATCACCTAAAACATTGGCTGTATCAGTTAATACAGCCCCAGCGACCCCGGGTTCAATTAGTGGCGGTTCAACAGTATGTTCAGGGACAAGTGGCTTAAGTTACAGTATCAATACGGTTGCCGGCGCTACTACCTATACATGGTCATTGCCATTAGGATGGACGGGTGTTTCAACAACCAATAGTATTTCTTCTGTAACAGCAGGCTCAGCTTCAGGAAATATTTCTGTAACAGCTACTAATCTTTGTGGTTCTTCAAGCTCCTCAACACTTCCAATAAGTGTAAACGATATTCCTGCAAGTCCTAGTGTTATTAGTGGTGCTTCTTCAATTTGTTCAGGGATTTCACAAACCTATTCAATTAACAATGTGCAAGGTGCTACTTCGTACACCTGGACCTTACCAAATTCTTGGTTTGGAACTTCAACAACTACCAGCATTACAACTACAACCGGTACTACAGGTGGTAATATATCGGTAATTGCATTAAATACATGTGGTAGTTCGGTACCAACTACATTGGCCGTTTCCTTAGCAGGAACTGGTAGTGTGCCACCATCCCCTTTAGCAATATTAGGTAGCGACACCACTTGTGAATCAACTTTGCAAAGTTATTCTGTTGCTGCAGTTGCAGGTGCTTCGTCGTATTTATGGACTTTGCCAACAGGTTGGACTGGCACTTCTGCTACCAATACGATTTATGTTACTACAGGAGTTGCCACAGGGGATATTACAGTATCAGCTATTAATTCGTGTGGTTCATCTGCTACGATATCCATGAATGTTGCCGTAAATAAAAGTCCTATTATGTCAGGAAACATTGTAGGAGCAGCTTCTGTTTGCGATAGTAGTAGTCAAACATATACTTTAAACTCTATACCGGGAGCAAACAGTTATAATTGGATTTTACCAAATGGATGGTCAGGTTCATCTTTAAGCAATAGCATCTTAGCATTTGCAAATGGCAGCAGCGGAACAGTTAGTGTTACAGCTGCTAATGGTTGTGGAACAAGTTTGCCGCAAACACTCATCATATCCTTAAACAGCCTACCAACAATAATTTTTGCACAACTCGATACTTTGTGTTATACCAACAATCCAATTGTTTTGCAAGCAGCAACACCCGCTGGAGGAGTGTATACAGGTGTAGGTATTACAAACGATAGTATTTTTAATCCTTCACTATCGGGTGCAGGAAGTTTTTTGATAAACTATACTTATACAGATTTAAATAATTGCAGTAATATTGCACACAGTGCACAGGTAGTGGATTTGTGTTTATCTCTTGAACCTGAAATCAGTCTTCAAAGCAACATTAAGTTTTTTCCGAATCCAGCTAATGAATGTATTCATATAACTGATGCAAATGGAGCTGACGTTGCAGTTTTAAATAGCATGGGAGAAATAGTAGAAACTGTTTTTATTAAGTCGGATTTTTACAGTATGAACATCAAAAAATATCTACCCGGGATTTATTTTTTAAGGGTTACACGTGCGAATAGACCAAGTAACCACTTATTTATCAAACAGATTTCGAACTAATCAATTTAAAACCGACCTACAATAAAAATAATATTAACTCAAAAAACTTATATAAAATGAAAAACCTAAAATTATTAGTTCTATTGGTTCTTTTTAGCCAACACTCATTTTCACAAGCTCCTGAAATTTGGGGAGTTGGCAAATCAACAATTAATAGTACAAGTTATACTATTTATAAAACGGATACAAGTTTGAATAATCCGGTTACTACTGTAAAAGTATTATCATCACAAATTGATGGTATTCCAACCGGTAATTTAGTAAAGGGAATTTACGACAGTTTAATTTATGGAGTATTAACGTCTCAGTCAGGTTTGTTTAAAATTTATAAAATAAATACACTCACAAACTTTTTTTCGATTCTTTATCAAACCACAACAGTTAATCAAGGAGCTTACGTAGTTGGAGAGTTAATGAAACATCCGAATGGAAAATATTACGGAATGACCTATTCAGGAGGCAGTCAAGGTTTGGGAGTTCTATTTGAATGGAATCCAATAGCTAATACTTACCTTGTGAAACATCATTTTAGTGGTGCTGATGGCTCCACACCAAGAACAAATGCTTCCTTGAGATATTGTAACAATGATGGTTATTTTTATGGGTTAACTGAAGCGGGTGGAACGAATAACTATGGTGTTTTATTTAGATATAAAGTCACAACAAGCACTTACGAGGTAATTAATAATTTTAATTATTCCAACGGTATTGCTCCGAATGGCTCTGTTCAACTTTTAGAATATGCAAACGGTGATTTAAATATTTTGTATACTTTATGTTTAAGTAATAGCAATAATTGGGGAACCTTATGTAATACACGTTATACCAATAGCACAGCAGCATTTACAACTACCTACCACAGTTTTTCAGGATTATATTTTTACAATAACACAATGCAATTCAGCAACCCAGCAGGCGAAATTATTAGATTAAAAACCAATAATTCAAATAATGATGCACAGTTTATGGGAATGGGAAGAGCTGGTAGTCAAAATCTATATGCCTTGTATTCATTTGCTGTTAACAAAATAACCAAACAAGTTTATACAAATACCACTTTGAATTTTACAAGCTATTTTCCAACCGATCAAGTGTATGCGACGAACGATAATATAGTGCAAAGCAACTTTGCAAATGGGGTTGTGTATTTAGCAACAAATGGATTTGATTATTCAAATACCAATGGTAGTTTCATTCGGAAGTATTATCCAATGAATAACTATTTTGCCGTTAACAGAGATATTTATAACACACAAAATTTGTCTAATTTAGTGGAGGGCTGCCGTCCGTATATACATACCTATTCCCCTTGCGTTGCAGCAACTTTACCTGTTTTGTCGAGTTCAGCAACTAATGTTTGCAATAACAATCCGGTTACTTTATCTATTACCGGTGGTTCTCTTAATGGTTCAGCAGCTTGGAATTGGTATACAGATAGTTGTGGTGGAAATTTAGTTGGTACAGGCACCAGCATTACTGTAACACAAAGTTCAACAACTACATATTATGTGCGTGGTGAGGGAGGTTGCAGTACAAACGGAAATTGTGCCAACATTACTGTTTATTGTATACCGGCAGGTACCGGCAATGATTTATTTTTTTCTGAATACATAGAAGGTAGTTCAAATAATAAGGCATTTGAAATTTTTAATCCTACTAGTTCTATTATAGATTTGTCAATCTATAATGTTGAACTTTATATAAATGGTTCAACAACACCTACAAATTCGCAAGTATTAACAGGCAATTTAGCTCCCGGAGATGTTTTTGTTTTGGCCAACACAGGTGCAGCAGCACAATTTACTGCTGTTGCAGATATTCTTTCAAATGCATGCAATTTTAATGGAGACGACGCAATCGTGCTTAAAAAGAATAATGTTCCTATCGATATTATTGGACAAGTAGGAATAGATCCCGGTTTAAATTGGCCGATTTCTGGTGGTGGGGCAACTTCCGATTTTACTTTAGTTAGAGATAGCCTGGTTAATAACCCTGAAACAAATTGGACCATTGCACAAAATCAATGGTATGTATACCCAATAAATACAGCTAGTTATTTGGGTTATCATAACATGCACTATACACCTAATTCAGTGGAAACACTGCAAGCTAACCAAGGAATGCAGATTTATCCCAATCCCGGCAATGGCTTAATTACGCTGCAGTTAAAGGAAAAATCAATAATTACGCTTACAAACAGTATGGGGCAAATTATTTATAAATCGAATTTTGCGGATTATAGTTTTGAGCTCAACATACAAGAGTTTGCTCCTGGCTTGTATTTTATTAAATCTTCCAACAAGGTGATGAAATACCTAAAATTATGAATTTCAACTAATCGGTAAATTATTAATTGCTTATTTTTTGATATTTCTGAAGTCGAAACGGTTTGGTAAAAGCCTGTCTTAACTTCACAACAGCTCAACTCGTCTGCGTTTGCAACGCGGATGCCTTGAAGAATGCGTTTGTAACGCAGAAAATAAAAATTCCATTTCTTTAAATGTCTCTTAGAAAAGCAAGTCCTTTTGAAACGCGCTTTTGCGACAGGGATGGAACGGCCTGTTTGAGCTCCTTTGCGCCGGCTTTTCGCCAAGCAAAGAGCGAGTAGTGACAGCCCGGTACCGCCTTTTTGGAGGTGGTAGGCGCCCAAAACATCCAGTGGGTTAAGCTGACAACTATACAATTATTAAATAAATTTGAAATTTAGCTACCGCTCACTCGCTTGCATCCTGCGAGCGAGGTATATTATTAGGCATCTTGCCTTAAAGCGGAAGCCCATTAAATGGCACCTTGTCTTATACTTGATTTATGAATCACTTGGAAGGAATAAATCCAATTCGCAAAATTTTCCCTCACTCGCTTGCATCCTGCGAGCGAGGCACATTAATATTCATCTGGCCTTAAAGCAGACGCCCATAAAATGGCACCTTGCCATATGCCGGATTTATGAATCACTTTGAAGGAATAAAATCCAATGCGCAAAAATTCCTATTTTTATCCAATGCAAGCATTCCGATTTTTGTTAGTGCCACTTTCGTGGATATATGGAATTATCACTTTTATCCGTAACAAGTTTTACGATTGGGGCATTTTTAAAACGCATGAATTTAACTCTTCGCTCATTTGTGTTGGCAACCTAAGTGCAGGCGGAACCGGCAAAACACCTATGGTGGAATACCTGATTGAATTGCTTCAAAAAAACTATGCCCTGGCTACCTTGAGTCGAGGCTACAAGCGCAAAACAAGTGGTTTTTATATTGCCGATGCAAACAGCACTGCACAGGATATTGGCGATGAACCCCGACAGTACAAACAAAAATTTCCCGACCTGCATGTGGCCGTGGATGCTAAGCGTAAGAGAGGTATTGAATTGCTTCATCAAAATTTCAAAAATCTGGATGTGGTGCTGCTGGATGATGCATTTCAACACCGAAATGTGAAAGCTGGAATGTCTATTTTATTGACCGATTATGCTAACTTATTTTTTGAAGACAGTATGCTTCCTGCGGGAACATTGCGCGAATCCGCCTGGGGCATGAAACGCGCCGATATTATTGTGGTAAGTAAAACGCCGCAAAAGCTCACACCGATTGAAAGGCGAATTATCATAAAAAAAATTAATGCATTCGATTACCAACACGTTTATTTTTCGTTTATTCGATATGGTGAATTAATTGCTGCCACAACGGACGTCATTTTGCCCGAAAACAAAAAAGTAACGACTGTGCTGCTGCTTTGTGGCATTGCCAACCCTACTCCATTGAAAGAGCAATTGATTTTGGAATACAAAGAAGTGGTTCCACTATTTTATCCGGATCATTTTGATTTTAAAGTAGTGGATTTACAAGAAATTGTGAAACAGTTTGAACAAATATTAAATCCAAATAAAGTAGTAATTACCACCGAAAAAGATTGGATGCGCCTACAAAAAATGGACTTGCAGGAATGGGTAAAAAAATTACCTTTGTTCTACGTCCCAATAAAAACGGACTTTAATGAACCTGAAAAAGAAGAATTTAATTCACAAATACTAAATTATGTTAGAACAAATTAAAGCCACCACCGACTACATCAAAGCTAAAACAAATGCCTCCCCAAAAATTGGAATCATACTGGGAACGGGCTTGGGAGGCTTGGTAAAAGAAATTGCTGCGGAACATGTATTGCCATACGAAACCATTCCCAACTTTCCGGTGAGTACTGTGGAAGGCCATTCAGGTAAATTGATTTTTGGTAAACTGGGCGGAAAGGATGTGGTGGCCATGCAAGGTAGATTTCATTATTACGAAGGTTACGACATGAAGCAATGTACTTTTCCGGTGCGTGTGATGAAGTACCTGGGTATAGAAAAATTATTTGTGAGCAATGCCAGCGGAGGTGTGAATCCGGGCTTTGAAATTGGCGATTTGATGATTTTAAATGACCATGTAAATTTATTCCCAACAAATCCATTAATAGGAAAAAATTATCCTGAACTGGGCCCTCGTTTTCCGGATATGAGTGAGCCTTATGATATAAGCATGATTGCAGCAGCACAAGCGATTGCAAAAAAACATAACATTAAAACGCAAGTGGGAAGCTATGCGGGCGTGAGCGGTCCTTGTTTAGAAACACCGGCTGAATACCGCTACATTCGCAACATTGGTGCCGATGCAGTAGGAATGAGTACCGTGCCCGAAGTAATTGTTGCGCGCCACATGGGTATACCTTGTTTTGCCATTTCGATTATTACCGACATGGGCGTGGATGGTCGTATTGTGAAAGTTACACATGAAGATGTGCAGCGTGTAGCTGAAGTGGCAGAGCCTAAAATGACCTTATTGATGAAAGAATTAATCCAAAGTTTATAACATGAAAAAATCTTTAGTTGTATTTGTTTTGATAGGGATGGCATTGCATGCTTCCGCTCAGTTCACATCACAAAACATTAATTTGTATGCACGCTGGTTTGATTCTACAGTGGTGCAGGAGCCTAACTACCACATTAAATACAACAGTATTTGGGGATGGAAAAATACCCTACAAAATAAAGAATATGCCATACTTGGTTCTACCGCAGGTACTTATTTTATTGATGTGAGCAATCCTTCTAATCCGGTGAAATGTGATTATGTTGCCGGAAGAAGAGCGGGCTGCATTTGGCGTGAATTTAAAACCTATTCGCATTACGCTTATTTGGTGAGTGATGATCCGGGTGTCAATAGCTTGCAGATTGTGGATTTAAATTACTTGCCCGATTCAGTGCATGTGGTGTATGATTCGAATCAATTGTTTCAAACTTCGCATACGGTTTTTATTGATGGCAGTAAATTGTATTGTGGTTACAACCGCACGCTAACTAGTGCCTATTCTATGGCTGTATACGATTTAGCACCTAATCCAGAGTTACCGGTATTTTTACGTTCCTTAAGTCAGGATGATCCGGGTATAAATCTCGTGCACGATATGTTTGTGCGCAATGATACGGTTTACGCTTCTTGCGGATATCAGGGTTTGTATGTGTATAAATTTACCGGAACTGCATTTGTATCGCTGGGTTCACTTACCAATTATCCGTTTAGTGGCTACAACCACAGCAGTGCTATGGCTCCCGGAAGTCATAAAATGGTATTTTGTGATGAAGTACCTGCAGGTTTACCGGCCAAAGTGGTAGATGTAACCAATCCTGCGAATATGGTTTTTAAATCGAGTTTTGAATCTACACCTAATTCAACTTCCACCCCTCATAATCCATTCATGTTGGGCGAGAGTGTAATTATTGCGTATTATCAGGATGGTTTGCAAATTTTTGATGTATCGGATCCAATGGCTGTTACACGCACTGGGTATTACGATACCAATCCTGACGATTGCCCAACATGCCCCAATCCCGATTACAGCGGCTGCTGGGGAGCTTATGTGGATTTACCAAGCGGGATTATTTTGGCAAGCGATATGCAAAACGGGCTTTTTATTTTGGATGCTAATGCTGCTTTAGGAATTAAAAATGAGAGTTTGGAAACTGATTTGTTTTCGGTATATCCCAATCCCGCCAAGGATAAATTGAGTATTCATTTAAAACAAAATTTACCGGCAAATACTACACTAGAGGTGAGTGATATGAATGGTAAAATTTTGCTTTCCGAAACAATTGTAAGCACTGCAAAATCAACTCAATCTATACCTGTAGAAATGCTTGAAAGCGGTTTGTATGTTTTAAAAGTGAGTTATGGGAATGAAACATTCATTCGTAAATTTTCTAAGCTGTAGGTTTTTTAAACACATAGGCACATAGGTATCATAGGTTTCGCATAGGATTGTTGTTACTGTTAAATCCGCTCAAATCCGCCCAATCCGCGTTATCTGCGTTCTATTTTCCTAGCATAAAAATCAGAATCATCTTAAAGAATCTGCGTTCTTTTCCACCCCCTGTCCCCGCCGGCGGGGGATAAAATAATCATTCCTTTATCATCAGGATTCTAATTGCAGGTTGCTAATCCGCCAAAATCCGCCCAATCCGCGTTATCCGCGTTCAATTTCCTTATCATAAAAATCATAATCATCTTAAAAAATCAGCGTTCCAATCCACCCCTGCCCCGCCGGCGGGGATAAAACAACATTCCTTATCATAGGATTCTATCTGCAGTTTACTAATCCGCCAAAATCCGCCCAATCCGCGTTCAATTTCCTTATCATAAAAATCATAATCATCTTAAAAAATCAGCGTTCCAATCCACCCCCTGTCCCCGCCGGCGGGGGATAAAATAATCATTCCTTTATCATCAGGATTCTAATTGCAGGTTGCTAATCCGCCAAAATCCGCCCAATCCGCGTTATCCGCGTTCAATTTCCTTATCATAAAAATCATAATCATCTTAAAAAATCAGCGTTCCAATCCACCCCCTGCCCCCGCCGGCGGGGGATATATAGATTGATTATTTTAATTCTGGAGATGAAGTTGGCTTAATCAATAGCAGGTCAAAAATTATTTTTGCCCAAATTAAAATGCAGGGAACTGCTTTTAGCACATACGGCACTACGTAATTTACCCGAATGTATTTTGGAAATAAATCGGTTGGGGAAAGCACTGTGAATACAAATGCCAGTAGCACCAGCACCACATTTTCGGGTTTTTGTTTTTGTGAGAAAAACCAAATGGCAACACCGGAAACAGCGATCACATAGGTGGCAGATTCGGCGCGGTGATTGAAAATAATTACCCAAATTAAAATCGAGGAAAGAAATAACAGTTTAAAATGCAATTCCTTAAAAGCTTTGTAATTCAATAAGGGCAAGCAAAATAAAAGCACACCAAGTAAAACTACTCCGGTTTTTGCCTCCACCCCAAACCAGGTACTTAACCATCCCGCTACCGAAATACCGGTTGAAATTCCATGATCGGTTTGCAATAAATTGAGCCAACTTTTGTAGAGAAAAACTAAATAATCGAAGGGTACGAAAGCTAAGGGAAGTGCGGCCAATAAGACTGTCCAGCCCAGTGTATAAAGCGCCGATTTTAATTTATTCGGATACAATAAAAAAAGTGCAAAGGCTACCAATCCAAACAGTTTAATAAAAACCGTTAAAACAATAAAAAGCGCAGCCAATGAAACTTGATTGCGTTCTAAAAATATCAATGCAAAAATGAGTAATCCTGCTATGAGTGCGTTACTCTGGGAGTTTTGTGTGGAGGTAATCAGTTCAAGTAAAATAAATCCCAACATGTAAAGCCTTGTTTTGCTGGTTTGGCCGGGAAGTTTCCATAATGCAAAAAACAATACCAATACATTTAAACTGTTCCAAATAAAAAGTCCAATACCATCGGGTAAAAGCGACATAGGAGCCATTAAAACTGCAAAACTCGGACTGTATTTATACAAATCCCAATGTTCCTCCGGAAAGAGTTGATATAAATCTTTTTGCTCGAGCAGATGGAAAAACGATTGTTTAAAAATTACATAATTGTTGTAATGCTGATATTTTAAACCACTATCGTCAAAAGTTTTTTGATGTTTTAAAAAGCTTTGTGCGGTAATGCCAAGCGTTATAAGCAGCAATAAAATTGCGATGTAGGTGGGTTTTGATAGCCATTTAGCTAATTTAGAAGAGTTGAGCCGTTCTTGCACCTTGTTAGCTTGATTTGGAGTTTGTTGCATAAATTGATTACAAAGAAAATTAAAAAATTAATATCCCTTTGTTTTTAATCATTTTAACATACAAGCTGCTAGCAACGGGATTGCTTTTTGCTCCCAAAATTCCAACAAAAAAATTTACATTTACACCTCAATTGTAAGATAATATGGATACCATGACCTATTTGGGTAATGCCGAAATTGCTTCGCTGGAAGATATGTATCAGCAATACAGAAGCAATCCTGATTCGGTAGATTTTGGATGGAAAAAATTCTTTGAAGGATTTGAGTTTTCAAAAGCCAGTTTTGAAAAAACTACCGTAAATACAACCATTCCAACTGAATTTCAAACCGAGTTTAAAGTAATAAATTTAATCAATGGATATCGTTCCCGAGGACATTTGTTTACCAAAACAAATCCAGTGCGTGAACGCAGGCCTTATTTGCCAACACTTGCCATCGAAAATTTTGGATTAGCTAAGGAAGATTTGGAAACAGTGTTTCAAGCAGGAACACAAATTGGTATTGGGGCTGCAAAATTAAAAGACATCATTGCGCATTTGGAGCAAACCTACTGCGAATCTATTGGTGTGGAGTACATGTACATTCGCAATGCCGAAATCGTTTCGTGGTTGCAAAGTAAAATGGAGGGCACCAAAAATACCCCCCATTTTAGTGTCGAAGAAAAAAAATCAATCCTTGATAAACTCAATGAAGCAACGGTATTCGAAAATTTTTTGAATACAAAATTTGTGGGCCAAAAACGGTTTTCAATCGAAGGGGGTGAAACGGCTATTCCTTCGCTGGATACGATAATTGAGACAGGCGCTGAATTAGGTATTGATCACTTTGTGGTGGGAATGAGTCACCGCGGAAGATTAAATGTATTGGCCAATATTTTGCGCAAACCCTATCAGGATATTTTTGCAGAGTTTGGTGGTTTGGGTAGTGATGATAGCCATTTCGATGGTGATGTAAAATACCATCAAGGCTACAGTGGAAACACCTTAACGCAAAGTGGCAAATATGTGCACCTAAGTTTAACTCCCAATCCTTCGCACTTAGAAGCGGTGGATCCTGTGGTGGAAGGCATTGCCCGCGCTAAAATCGATAATTTGCACAAAGGCGATAACAACAAAGTAGCGCCCATATTAATTCATGGAGATGCTGCTATTGCCGGACAAGGAATAGTTTACGAGGTGATTCAAATGAGTCAGTTGGATGGCTATAAAACAGGTGGTACCATACATTTGGTGGTAAACAATCAAGTTGGTTTTACAACTAATTATATTGATGGCCGCTCCAGTATTTATTGCACGGATGTTGCCAAAGTAGTGCTTTCGCCTGTGTTTCATGTGAATGGCGACGATGTGGAAGCATTGGTGTTTACCTCTAAAATGGCCATGGAGTTTCGTCAAAAATTTCATAAGGATGTTTTTATTGATGTGCTGTGTTACCGCAAATACGGACATAACGAAGGTGATGAACCACGATTTACACAGCCTGTATTGTATAAATTAATTGCCGATCATCCCAATCCACGGGAGATATATTACGAGAAATTAAAATCACAAGGTCATGTGAATGATGCTTATTTGAAAGAAATTGAAGATAAATTTAAAGCGCATTTGCAAGAGAAACTGGAAGAAGGGAAGCAAGCACAAAAGGCAAAAATCACCTCTTTTTTAGAAGGCTCCTGGGTAGGTAAGCGCATGGCTAAAGCCGAAGATTTTTATGCATCGCCGGATACTGCTGTGGGCAAGGAATTGTTTTTAGAACTGGCAAAAAAAATAACCACACTTCCGCAAGGTAAAAAATGGTTTACCAAAACGGTAAAATTGTTTAAAGACCGGGAAGCAATGATTGCCAATAATAATTACGATTGGGGCATGGCAGAGTTGTTGGCTTATGCTACACTTTTAAATTCCGGAAATCAAGTGCGTTTTAGTGGCCAGGATGTGGAACGTGGAACATTTAGTCACCGACATGCTGTTATAAAAATTGAAGATTCAGAAGAAGAATACATTCCATTAGAACACTTGCACGAAAAGCAGGGAGTATTTAATATTTACAATTCTCACTTATCTGAATATGGTGTCTTAGGATTTGAATTTGGATATAGCATGGCTACGCCTGATACCCTCACCATTTGGGAAGCACAGTTTGGTGATTTCTTTAATGGAGCGCAAATCATGATTGACCAATTTATTACTTGTTCCGAAAATAAATGGCGCAAGATGACGGGCTTAGTAATGTTGCTTCCGCACGGATACGAAGGTATGGGTCCGGAACATTCGAGTGGTCGAATGGAACGCTTTTTACAAATGTGTGCGGATAACAATATTCAGGTTGCGAATTGCAGCACGCCTGCCAATATGTTTCACATCCTGCGTAGACAGCTAGTGCGCGAGTTCCGCAAACCATTGGTTGTATTCACACCGAAAAAATTATTGCGCTATCCCACTTGTGTATCTCCGATGGAAGATTTTACCAACGGAGGATTCAAAGAAGTGATTGACGATACAACGGCCAATGCCGACACGGTTACCAAACTTGTTTTTTGTACCGGAAAATTATTTTACGATTTAATAGAGCGCAAGGAAAAGGATAAAAACAACACAGTGGCAATTGTGCGCATCGAGCAATTATATCCCTTGCCATTGTTGCAACTCAATGAAATTATTGAGAAGTATAAAAATGCAAAAACCTACATCTGGGCGCAGGAAGAGCCCGAAAACATGGGTGCCTGGAGTTTTTTACTGCGCGTGTTCAGAGAAGTTCCGCTGCAAGTAATTTCACGAATGGAGAGTGCATCCCCGGCAACGGGTTTTAGCAAATCGCATGAAACACAGCAGAAAGCAATCGTGGACAGTGTTTTTGCAGCAGCATAATTTTGATAAAAAGTAGATTCTAATAATTAAACAATGACAATAGATATTAAAGTACCAAGTCCGGGAGAATCCATTACAGAAGTGGTAATAGCACGTTGGTTGAAAAAGGATGGAGATGTGGTGCGTAAGGATGAAGAGCTGTGTGAAATTGATAGTGACAAGGCTACACTTACCGTAAATGCAGAGGATGCCGGTGCTATTAAAATATTGGCCAAGGAAGGTGATACAGTAAAAGTAGGTGCTGCAATTTGTACCATCGATACCAGTGTGGCTTCACCTGCCGCAGTTAAGGAAACCGCTCCGACTAAAGTAAAGGAAGCTGAATCTAAGCCGGCACCTGTTGTTGTGGCGGATGCTAAGAAGTCGGATTCTTATGCGAAGGACACACCATCGCCCGCTGCTAAAAAATTAATGGATGAAAAATCCTTGCAAGCCAATCAGGTAAATGCTTCCGGAAAAGATGGAAGAATAACCAAAGCGGATGTACTGAATGCCTTAGCAAAAGGATTTACGGTTACTGCGCCCCCAGCACCTGTTTCGAACCCTGCTGCGGTGATGACCGGTAGCCGGGATGTGGATAGACAAAAAATGAGCCCCTTGCGAAAAAAATTAGCGCAACGCTTAGTAGCAGTGAAAAATGAAACAGCCATGCTCACTACTTTTAACGAGGTAGACATGAGTGGAATTATGAGCTTGCGCGCCAAATACAAGGATAAATTCAAAGAAAGTTTCGGGGTGAATTTGGGCTTCATGTCCTTTTTTACAAAAGCGGTTACAGAAGCATTGCAACAGTTTCCGGCAGTAAATGCGCAAATTGATGGAGAAGAAATTGTGTATCACAAATATGCCGATATTGGAATAGCAGTGAGTGCACCAAAGGGTTTGGTTGTACCTGTGTTGCGAAATGCTGAACTGATGAGCTTGGCACAAATTGAAACAGAAATAAAAAATCTGGCGCTTAAAGCCCGCGACAATAAAATAACTCTAGAAGATATGAGTGGCGGAACATTCACCATTACCAATGGAGGAGTGTTTGGAAGCATGATGAGTACACCCATAATTAATCCGCCGCAGAGCGCAATTTTAGGGATGCACAATGTGGTAGAGCGACCAATAGCGGTAAACGGACAAGTTGTGATTCGCCCTATGATGTATGTGGCATTAAGTTATGATCACCGAATTATCGACGGTCGCGAATCGGTTGGTTTTTTGGTTAAAGTAAAAGAGATGCTCGAGAATCCTGTTAAAATGCTCTTCTCAGGAAAGGAACCGCAAGAAATATTATTGGGTTTATAAAAAGCGTTTACTTTAGTACACTGCCTTTTTTCAACTGACTCGTAATTTTCGACATTTCCTTTTGCAGTAGATTAACGGTATTCAGCAATTCATCTTTATTGCCATCGGGTTGTGGTAGCTCGTGGCTGATGTAATTGATGAATTTCCAGATTTCGCGCACTTCGCTTAAAGGCAATTCGTAAGGTTCGTAAGTTGTATTTAGCGATTTGAGTAAAAATTTCTTTTTGCTGCGCAGTTGGTTAAACACCACTTTAAATACCACGCCATCGTCCTGTGTGAGGATGATGTATGCATTTCCATCTTTCACGTTCATCCAATTATCCACAAATTCGGCCGTTACATAACTCTTGTCGGGAATGGGTAACATACTGTCGCCACTGATTTGAAAAGTGCGGTACTTGCGATCGGGAGCCAAAAAGGGCAATTGAAAGGTAGGTAAGGAACTAATAAATTCCGGATCGTTATAGCCTGCTGTGTAACCGGCCTTTGCCTTTACCGGCACCAGCTCTATGTTATCGCGGTTTTTGCTGTCTACCGTAGTTGCTAGTACCCGCAGCTTGGCACCTTTAATAAAATCATCGTGCCCCAGTTCTAGTTCCCGCAATTTACTTTCGGAGAGTTTGCTTAAATCTACTTTTACTAAGGTGTCAATCGATAATTTAAAATAGCTCGAAAAACCAATTAATGCTTCTACCGTAGGGTTGGTAATTAACCCATTTTCATAACTGTTAAAGGTGGAGCGACTCATCCCGAGTTCACCTGCCACCACATCTTGCGTGCGCTGCCTGCGCTGACGAAGAAGCTTAATGTTGTTGCTGAAATGCATAGCTTTTGAGGTTTTATAAGTATTGGCAATTTAATTAAAATCTTTACTCCCGTGGTGAAAAAAATAAACACATAGCCACAAAGTTCATTCCTATGTGAAAACCTATGTTACCTATGTTTCTATGTGTTTCATAAAAATTTAATCTAACTACATAGTTCATCCATATGTGAAACCTATGTTACTATGCTTCTATGTGTTAAAAATCACATAGGATTTGAATTCTAATTTTTACCACAACGATTTCACCCACTCATCCTAAACCACTTTTTTGTGTCCTACCCAAAATCAAAAAATTCATCCACAAAGGTTCACAAAGGCGAAGAGCCGACTACTAACCAAATAGAACTAAAAAACATCCTTCTTTGTGCTTTTCTCCCTTATAAACTTTGTGGTGGATTTTTTCTTCTGCAAATATAAATGATTATATTGTAATCACAAAATTGTTTGCAATACAATCATTATTTTAACTGCTTATCATGTCAAATAACCACAATTCAAAAGACTATTTAAAAGGCAGAGGTGCACAGCTAAATACAGCCAACCGCTTTTTAAAACAAAGTTTGGTTACCGAACATATAGAAGGCCTGGATGAAGAACTGCTGAGCAATTCCAAAACTGAAGTGTTTATTGAAACACCGCGCAAGGTGGTAAACAAAATGAACAGCCCCGATGTAGGCATGATGAACAGTTTAAATCCCTACCAAGGTTGCGAGCACGGCTGTATTTACTGCTATGCCCGCAATTCGCACCAATACTACGGCTTCAGCGCCGGCCTCGATTTCGAACGCAAAATAATTGTCAAACCCGATGCCCCTAATTTGTTGCGCAAGCATTTTGATCGAAAAAATTATAGCCCGGAATCCATAGTGTTTTCAGGTAATACCGATTGTTATCAACCCCTCGAACGCAAGTACAAAATTACCCGCAGTTTGCTCGAAGTAATGCTGGAGTATAAAAATCCGGTAGGTATCATCACCAAAAATTCCCTGATTTTGCGCGATGTAGATGTACTGCGCGAATTGGCCAAACTCAATTTGGTGCAGGTTATGGTTTCGATTACTTCCCTGCGCGAAGAGTTGCGCCTCATGCTGGAACCCCGCACCGCTACCGCCAAAAATCGTTTGCGCGTCATTGAAGAATTGGCTAAAAATAATATTCCCGTAGGAGTGATGACAGCCCCTATCATTCCCGGATTAAACAGCGATGAAATTCCCGAAATTATTAAAGCTGTGGCTGAACGCGGAGGCCAAACTGCCGGCTATACGATAGTACGCCTCAACGGAGAAATTGCCACGCTGTTTCAAGATTGGCTTTTTAAAAATATGCCCGATGCAGCCGATAAAATTTGGAACCATATTAAAGCCTGCCACGGCGGACAAGTAAACGATTCGCGCTTTGGCACCCGCATGAAAGGCGAGGGAAAAGTAGCCGAAAGCATTCGTCAGTTGTTTTACATGGCCAAGAAAAAATACATGGCGAATTGCCATTTTCCCGAATACGATTTTACCCAGTTTAAAAGACCCGAAAAACACGGACAATTGAATTTGTTTTAAAAATGATTATGCAAAGCAAGAGTATAGATAGCCCATCGCTCCGCTGGCGGGGCTTGGGCGAAGAGGATCACCGAACAGTTGTGCACATGGACCTCGATAGCTTTTTTGTTTCCGTTTCCCGACTCATGCATCCCGAACTTATCGGAAAGCCGGTGCTGGTAGGGGGAAGCAGCGATAGGGGAGTAGTAGCAGCCTGCAGTTACGAGGCGCGTGCCTTTGGAATTCATTCGGCCATGCCCATGAAACTCGCCCGGCGCTTGTGTCCCGATGCACTGGTGGTGCGCGGTGATTACGAAGAGTACAGCAAGCGCTCCGATGAGGTAACACAAATAATAAAAGAAAAAGCACCGCTCTTTGAACGAGCTTCCATCGATGAGTTTTACATGGATTTTACCGGCATGGATAAATTTTTTGGCTGCTATCAATATGCTACCGAGCTGCGCCAGCGCATCATGCGCGAAACCGGTTTGCCTATTTCATTTGGCATGAGCGCCAATAAAACGGTGAGCAAAGTAGCTACCGACGAAGCCAAGCCCAACAACCAAATGAAAATTGATTTTGGCTTGGAGAAAAATTTTCTGGCTCCGCTTTCCATTAAAAAAATTCCCATGGTAGGTGAAAAAACCTATGCCTTGTTGCGCAGCATGGGTGTTGAAAAAGTGCATACCGTGCAGCAAATGCCCATCGAACTGTTGCAAAATGTATTGGGCGAAAACGGAGGCCTCATCTGGCGCAAAGCAAACGGCATCGACAATACGCCTGTAGAGCCTTATAACGAACGCAAAAGCATTTCCTGTGAAGAAACGTTTGATAAAGACTCCATTGATGTGAGCATGCTCAAAGCCTTGCTGGTAAAGATGGTGGAGAAAACCGCTTTTCAACTGCGCAGCGAAAATAAACTTACAGGCTGTGTGAGTGTAAAAATCCGCTATACCAATTTTGATACACACACCATGCAGTGCCGCATTCCGCATACTTCCAGCGATCATGTACTCATTGCACGGGTAAAGGAATTGTTTGATAAACTCTACAGCCGCCGCATGCTCATTCGCTTAATTGGCGTGCGTTTTAGCCATTTGGTAGGCGGAGGCTATCAAATTAATTTGTTTGAAGACAGTGCACACATCATCAACTTGTATCAGGCCATGGACAAAATGCGCATCTTATTTGGAGCAAAGGCCATACAGCGTGCAGTGGGCGTTACCAGTTCCTTGCGCACTTTTAATCCCTTTAACGGAATTTCATCCTCACCCGAAAAAAGCGGAAAATTAAGCGAGAAGGAATACTGCTATCAGGTAGTGATTTATCCCCCTAAACACCTCAGTGACGAAATCATGCAGGAGAAAAAACACTTTGCACAACAGTATAAATTTCCACGCGCCGAAAAAGGGAATCCACAACTGGTGCTGGCTTCTTTTTATCAGGATGAAAGCGTGGAAGATGCACTGGTGCAGGCATTGGATGAAGTGTGCTTGCAACAACCTCCATTTGAAATACAGCTGAATAACTACAATTTTTTTCCGCAGCACAGTGTATATATAGATGTGCTGCATCCTTTTTCGCTGGTGGATTTTGTGAAAGTGTTGAAGAAAAAACTGGCGCTTCCGCCGAGTATGGCTACGTTTTGTTTTCACCCGCACTTGCTTATCGCAGAACAACTAACCCAACAATTGTTTCAAAAGGCAAGTGCTGAATACGAAAAAAAGGAATTCCGAAATTCCTTCATCCTGCAAAAAATGGTCCTGCTCCGCCGCAAAGATGAATTTGATTCTCCATTGGAGATTAGGGAGTTTGAGTTTAGTTCGGTGGTGCTGGGGAGGAGGGGGGTGGGGGTTATGTAATAAATATGAATTGTAAATTAAACTTAAATTTATTTAAATTTAGATAATTAAAGCATTCAATAAAATACACAACATAAGAGTGAAAATCCCAAAGCATCGAATATAGAAATGAAACTAAATCTTAATACGAATCTTTCCAAAGGATATTCTAATAATTCGCAGATTGCAAGAATTTTAACAGAGAATTGGGTTAAGGAAAACTCGTATTGTCCCTGTTGCGGAAATGATTCATTAAAGGGATTTGAAAATAATAGACCTGTGGCAGATTTCTATTGCAATGATTGTACTGAGGAGTTTGAACTTAAAAGTAAATGTGGTGACTTAACAAATACAATTAACGATGGAGCTTACTCAAAAATGATTGAAAGAATAAATTCAAATAAGAACCCCAACTTTCTCTTTTTGACATACACAAAAAATTGGTCTGTTAATAATTTTTTAATTATTCCTAAGCAATTCTTTACAGCTGAAATTATAATTAAGAGAAAGCCACTAGCAAGTACAGCAAAAAGGGCGGGTTGGCAGGGGTGTAATATTAATATCTCAAATGTAGCAGAGGCAGGAAAGGTGTTTATTGTTAAGGATTCACAGCTAATAGAAAGAAACAAAGTTGAAATTGCCTTTAAACGGACGTTATTTTTAAGAGATAAATCAGACGAATCCAAGGGTTGGATTCTTGATGTTTTGATGTGTATTGATGCAATTAAAAGTCAGAGCTTTAAACTTGATGATGTTTATAAATTTGAGGGGAAATTAAAACTCAAGTATCCGAATAATAATTTCATTAAAGATAAAATCAGGCAACAACTTCAAGTCTTAAGAGACAAGGGAATTATAGAATTTTGTGGCAATGGTAACTATAAAAAATTAGCTCATGGAAATTTTTAAAATAGAAGTAAAGGAGGTGCTTTCAAGAATTATTGAAATAGAGGCTAATTCTGCCGAGCAGGCTTTATCAAAAGTCATTGAGTTATATGGAATAGAAGAAATTGTTTTGGGTGCAGAGGATTCAAATGGAACTGAATTTTTCGAAGTTGAAGAATAAGTTTCCGGGCTATACCAATTTAAATATTTGAATTTATGCTACCCAAATTAAGTAATATAAGTTTATTTACTGTTCAAGATACTCATTGCAATAAGAAAATTCATCGTTGAGAATTTTGGATGAAACGCACATAGCATGTAACTTCACAAAAAATGGATTGCAAATAGTGAGTGAAATATAGAGGTAATAGGACTTAGTAACAAAGTTTGATATTGGTTTAATTGAAGCATTGAACTCTATTTCAGAATTGTAAAGCAAATCAAATAAATTACTTAAATTACCAGAACCTCAAGTTGAATTTTTTTAAGTGATTAAACATTGCAAGATATGGAAATAAGTAACTCCAATAATTTCTATTTAATAAAAGGGAGCTCAATTTTATTTTGGGGCATGGATATACCTTCAAAAGAGATTGAATTAACCAATTCAATTAAAGAATTTATTAAGCAAAATGATGTGTCGATAGATGAGGTGGTTGAAATATCAGATACTATAGATGAGGAACTTTATAATTTATTTTTGCAAAGCCTAAAATAATTGTCAACCAACTATTTAGTTTAAGGCTTGTAAATACAAGTATTCTAGTGTCAAATGGAAAATATCCTCTTAATCTTAATAAATGCAAAAAACGCTCTATCTCAACACTATGATATTAACAACTTTAATTGCATCAAAGCCAAGGCGAAATTTAGTTTAAATGACGTTTCACAAATATTTTTATTATCGTTCAATCTGACAACAAATATCAATTAAGTTTAATTAAAACTGAATATAAATGAACAGTCGAAACATAATTTTATTTGAAGACAGGCAAGTTCGCCGATATTATGATGAAGAAAAGGATGTTTGGTATTTTTCTATAGTTGATATTGTCGGAGCTCTCACTGAATCTGTAAACCCAACTGACTATTTAAAAAAAATTAGAAAAAGAGATGCTGAACTTGCTATTTACCTAGGGACAAATTGTCCCCAGGTAGAAATGTTATCTAATGGCAAGAAACGTAAAACTTTAGCAGGCAATGTACAAGATATTTTTAGGCTTATTCAATCTATCCCATCACAGAAGGCAGAACCATTTAAGCAATGGTTAGCAAAAGTGGGATACGAGCGAATGCAAGAAATTGCTGACCCAAGCCAAAGTATAGATCGAGCTAGAGAAAATTGGCAAAAATTGGGACGAAGCGAAATGTGGATTCAACAACGAATGACTGGACAAGAAACCAGAAATAAGCTTACTGATTACTGGAAGGAGAATGGAGTTGAAAAAGCGAATGAATTTGCATTGCTCACCAATATTATTCATCAAGAATGGACAGGACTAACTGTAAAAAGCCATAAAGATTTTAAAGGACTAAAATCCCAAAACTTGAGAGACCACATGAGTGAAGCCGAATTGATATTTACTGCATTAGCTGAACTTTCGACACGTCAAATAGCTCAAACAGATGAGGCGATAGGATTACAAGAAAATGCAAAAGCCAGTAAAAAGGGAGGTAAAATTGCGAAAGATGCGAGACTTCAATTAGAAATGCAAACGGGTAAAAAAATAATAACTGGAGATAATTTTTTGCCACATTCAAAAGCAAAGAAAAAATTAAAGTAATTTGCTCTCATACCTGAAATGATAGATATAATTCATCCAATCAATTATTCAAAACAAAATGAAAAGATCCCTCCTCCTTACCACACTCTTCCTAACAGCATTCATCTCGAATCTAGCCACCGCCCAACTTGTCTACAAAGATGTAGCCTTCATATTTTACGCCCGCTGCAGCAGTTGTCACCACCAAAACCAACATGCGCCCTCGATGATGAATTACACCGAAACGGTGAATAACCTTGGCAACATGTTGAGCAAATTACAAAACAATGAGATGCCACCTTGGAGTCCGGATACAACGTATTCGCGCTTTGTGCATGAACGCTTGATTTCAGCTTCTGAGAAAAATGATTTGATTAGCTGGCTCAATCAAGGCGCCCTTGCAGGGGATACTACTTTGGCTCCCGCTCCACCTGTTTACACATCAGCCTACGAGCTAAAAGGAACTCCTACCATCGAACTAAAAACCGGAACCTTTGTGAGCAATGCCAACAATGATGATAGTTATGTGTGTTTCTCTATCCCCACCGGATTTACACAAGACCGCATTTTACAAGCCTATGAAATTGTGCCCGGCAATGTGGCCATTGTACATCATGTTGTAGTGAATGTGGATACGCTGGGAACAACTGTAAACGATTTATCCGGAAACTGCTACACCATATACGGACAAGTTGGTATCGGAGCTTACGCACCGGGCGCACCTGCCACTGTTTTTCCGGGTCAGTTTCCTTTAAAAACGGGCATTCGTGTAAAGGCAGGTTCAAAAATTGTGATGCAAATTCATTATCCTGCAGGAACAGTGGGGGAAATAGACAGTACTAAAATCAGAATGTTTTTTTATCCCATCGGAGAAACAGGTGTGCGCCCTATTTATGATGTAGTTCCATTACAAAACTGGTTTCTTAATTTGCCAGCAAATACGGTATCTTCCTTCACGTCTGCCTATCCCGGAACAGGTGGTTTACCTTTTGATATGTCGCTGTTTGCTGTGTTTCCGCACTCCCACAAAGTGTGTACTAAAATTATAAATTATGCTTATCAAGGAACCGATACAATTAACATGATTCGCATCAACGATTGGGATTTTGAATGGCAAGGATTTTACACGTTCAAAAAACTTCAAAAAATTCCGATAGGATATAAATTGTTTTCGAAGCATATATACGATAATACAGTCAACAATCCACATAATCCTTTTTCACCTCCTCAACATGTTACTGCAGGTACAAGCACTACCGACGAGATGTTGTTTGATGGAATTCAATTTTTAGCCTATCAACCCGGCGATGAATTAATAAATGTGGATTCACTCTTAAATACGGATCCACTTATTAGCGGAGTTTACAAAAATGAAACAAGTGAATCACTTGATTTTATTGCCTTCCCGAATCCGGCAAACGAGACCTTGAAACTTTATTTTGCTAAAAATGCTACTGTTAAAATTCGGATGTTCAGCAGCACCGGCACAAAAGTGTTAGAGAAAATAATTAGTGGAGAATACAGCAATCTCGATGTTAGCAAGCTCAGCAGAGGAATTTATATTGTTGAAATGCAGGATGTAATTACTGGAACACGCAACAGCAAGAAAATAATTATTGAAGGGAATTAGAAATTCTTTTTCTATCCAAAAATTTCGCTGACTTTCGGAAACCTATGTGTTATAGCCTATTTCACAAAGATACTTAACAGTTAAAAACAAAATAATTATGACAACAACAATTAAAACACTGACATTTCTAGTAATAGTTATATTAATGTCTTCATTTGCAAATAAGAATTCTGACCAGTTTATTGGGACATATGGTGTTTCTGCATCCGATCCGGCCCAAATCAAATTGATTATTAATTCTGACCATACATATTATTATCAAGACTTTTCATTTTCAAACAAGAAAATTGTAGCTAAGGGAAATTGGAGGTTAAGAGGGAATAAAGTTGTTCTAATGGACAATGAAATTAAATTTCATAATGTTTGGGCATTTGAAAAAAATGGAGAGGTGGCCAAATCTAGAAAAGGAATTACTTTTTATAGACTCTGCAAAATGGACCAATAGAAAAACTGGCTAGAACACAGGCTGGGAAAAAGTGGCGGTTCACTGCTCCTCAGGCACAATTGTGTTGAATAAATAATTGGTTCTCAGTGTCAGGTTTAGTGGTAAAATCGAAACCCTCACCAACCACGAGGTTGTTCAAAACAGTTTTTTTTACTTTACACTTAAGAGGAAATGCACTATGGCGTTTTCGCGGTTATCATTTTTATAAATCCAACAACAGCAACTCCGGATATTCCACCGGTACAATAGCTTCCGGCACATTGCGGTTATTGCGCGCATTGTTCACAAATTGCGAAACAGTGTAGGCTTCCATCTTGCGTTCATCAAAGGGTTTAATTAATTTTTTTACCTCTTCTGCAGGCAGTTCCGGATTTATCCAAGCGGCTTCATCTCTGCGATTCAAGATAAGCGGCATACGCATTTTACTGTTGTGAATTTTTTCCATTAATGGATTTGCAGGAGTGGTAAGTATCGAAAAAGTGGGAAAAACTTCCCCTGTTTTGCGGTCCATCCATTCTTCGTAAATGCAGGCCAGACTTGTAAATTCCTCGTCGCGTGCTTTTATAAAATACGGATATTTCAATTTGTGTTCTTCACGCCATTCGTAAAATCCACTCACACCCAAAATGCCTCTTTTGCCCGCCATACTTTTACGGAAGGAAGGTTTTTCGAAAGCTGTTTCGCCCATAGCATTCAAGGTTTTGGTACGGATGTCCTTAGCGTTTTCAGTATCTTTAATCCAACTCGGTATCAATCCCCAGGAATAGAGCTCAATGCCATCGTGCTTTACAAGAGGTAGTTTAGCATGTGTAAATCCACTGATAAAATAATTGCTCGGAATTTCTATCGCATCCAAATTTAACTCCAGCTGCTCAGTTACAATCTCCTTGTAGCGCGCAGCATATTTATCTCCCCGCTTTTCAATATAGGCAACGTTGTAACACATAAGAGTAAGTTTAGCAAGTGTGTGAGCAGTTCATAAAATGATACAGCAAACCAAAGTTATAAAATTAAAAATCATTTCTCTACAAACAAAATCTATCCCCCGCCGGCGGGGGCAGGGGGTGGTCAAGTGTACACTATTTTAAGTAGTAAGTTATATAAAAAAGGATTGTAATACAATCAATGATAAATTAAAATATAATTACCTACGCAAAGATGTTTTTAATTAAAATTCATTTAAGTACTAAATATATTGACTTATAAAACTTCAATGCCTATATTTGAAAGAAGCATAATGATTGTATTGCAATCATTATGTAAAACATATTGCTATTTATAAAAGTGTAAAACCTAGTCATGCTACTCAACACACATTCCTATTTCAGTTTAAAATACGGAGTCATGTCGCCCGAAGACTTACTCCGTGAAGCCTATCAAAAGGGATTTAGCACAGTAGCACTTACCGACATCAATAACACTTCCGGCATACTCGATTTTTTTCGGCTTGCTCCACGCTTCCACATAAAAGCGGTGGCAGGCATCGATTTTAGGAATGGCAATCGACAATGCTACCATGGCATTGCAAAAAATGCGGAAGGTTTTAATGAGCTAAATATTTTTTTGTCGCAGCATTTACAAAGCAAAGAGCCTTTTCCGATGAGGGCACCGAAATTTCAAAATGCCTTTATCATTTATCCTTTTCAGCAACTCCATGCAGGACTTTCAAACCTCGACTCCAAAAGTGAATAGCGCAACTTTCCTGGCGATGCAAGAAAGATTGGAGGAGCAGGAATATATTGCGGTTTCGGTAAAGGATTTTTTTAAACTTCAAAGTTCTAAGTTTCGATTTCACCTGCACAAGCTGCTGGTGCATGCGCCACTTACTTTCCGCAACAAAAGCGATTTTAATACCCACCGCTTGTTGCGTGCAATTGATAAAAATTGTTTGTTGAGTAAACTCGAATCGGAAGAACAAGCTCCTGCGGATGAGCTTATAATGTCACTTCCCGAATTAAAACAGCTATACAAAGACTATCCACACCTGCTCCGCAACACCGAAAAATTGCTGGAAGAATGCAACATCGATTTTGAATTTAAAACAAACAAAAACCGAAAGTTTTATACCGGCAGCGCTGCCGAAGATGTGGAACTGCTGATGAAACTGTGTAAAGATAATCTCACCTATCGCTATCCCACACAAAACAAGGTGTTTGAAGAGCGCTTTAAAAAAGAGATTGATGCCATCACCTCACAAGGTTATACTTCTTATTTCCTCATCAATTGGGACATTGTGCGCTATGCTCAATCTAAAAATTATTATTACGTAGGTCGAGGAAGTGGCGCCAATTCGCTGGTGGCTTATTTGCTGCGCATCACCGATGTGGATCCCATCGATTTGGATTTGTATTTCGAACGTTTCATCAATGCCTCGCGTACCAGTCCGCCCGATTTTGATATTGATTTTTCGTGGAACGACCGCGACGATGTAACCGATTATATTTTTAACCGTTCGCGTTTTGGAAAAGATAAAGTGGCGCTATTGGCTACCTATAGCACTTTTCAAAAGGATTCAGTAATTCGGGAATTAGGAAAAGTATTTGGCTTGCCTCCGGGCGAAATTGATGTATTGCAATCCCGCGAATTTCAAGCACAACAGATGGATTCCGTTTCGAAATTAATTTTTCAGTACAGCAACCGCATTCACGATTTGCCCAGCCACCTAAGTGTGCATGCAGGAGGAATATTAATTTCCGAAAAACCAATTACCTATTACACGGCATTGGATATTCCACCCAAAGGTTATCCGCTCACGCAGTTCAGTATGCTCGAGGCAGAAGATGTGGGGCTTTATAAATTTGATATTCTCTCGCAACGAGGTTTGGGTAAAATGAAAGATGCGGTGGATATTGTAAAACAAAATCAATCCATCACCATCGACATACACGATGTAAGCCGCTTTAAGCAGGATGCGCAAGTGCGTAGTAATTTGCAACAAGCCAATTTGATGGGCTGCTTTTATGTGGAATCGCCTGCCATGCGCATGTTGCTGCGTAAACTGCGTGCATCCACTTACCTCGATTTGGTGGCGGCAAGTTCCATCATTCGTCCGGGAGTAGCGCAAAGCGGAATGATGCGCGAATACATTTTACGCTTTCACGACCCCGAGCGCAGAACCTACATTCATCCACTCATGGAAGAGCTCATGGCTGAAACCTTTGGCGTGATGGTGTATCAGGAAGATGTAATAAAAGTGGCGCATCATTTTGCACAGCTCACCCTCACCGAAGCCGACATGTTGCGCCGCGGCATGAGCGGGAAATACAGGGGCCGTGAGGAATTTAAAAAAGTAGAAGAAAAATATTTCGCCAACTGCAAAGCCATTGGTTACCCCGATGAAATTACCAAAGAGGTGTGGCGGCAAATTGAAAGCTTTGCGGGATACGCATTCAGCAAAGGGCATTCCGCTTCTTATGCAGTGGAAAGTTATCAATGCATGTACCTTAAAACCTATTTCCCACTGGAGTATATGGTGGCTGTGATAAACAATGGCGGAGGTTTTTACAGCACCGAAACTTATTTTCACGAAGCCCGCATGTGTGGCGCCAACATTCACGCTCCGCACATCAATAAAAGCGAAAGCCTTACCACTATTTATGGGAATAATATTTACATCGGTTTGTCGCACTGCGCAGAATTGGAGCACAAAGTAATTGAGTTGATTTTACAGGAACGTAACCTTAACGGGATGTTTAGCTCGCTCGAAAATTTTATGCAGCGCCTAAGCATTGCAGTGGAGCAGTTGCGCATATTAATTCGTGTAGGTGCATTTCGCTTTAGCGGAAGAAGTAAAAAGCAATTGCTATGGGACATTCATACCTTAATAGGAGCCGAAAAAAAGACGGCAGCCCGGCATGAATTATTTGAAGTGGAGCACAGAGAATTTACCTTGCCCCCTTTGTATCACCACTCACTCGACGATGCCTGGGATGAAATTGAAATTCTTGGTTTTCCTTTGTGTTCTCCTTTTAATTTGTTGAAGAATTGGGGAGGACAAGAAGGCACAAAGGCACAAAGAAATGAACAAGATGCAGATGCCGTGCCGCAGAGTTATCAAGGTAAATTCTTTTTACATTCAGCTGCTTTATTCCCGGAACAGTTAGGAAAAATAGTTTCTATTGTAGGCTATCACGTTACACGCAAACGCACGCGCACCAAGCGAGGCGATGAAATGGCTTTCGGAACTTTTTTGGATAGAAACGGTAAATGGATTGATACCACGCACTTTCCCAATGTGCTCAAGCAATATCCCTTTCGCGGAAGCGGTTGTTACCGGATAAGCGGAAAAGTAGTAGAAGAATTTGGTTTTTACAGTTTAGATGTAATGGAAATGGAAAAACTCGATTACATCACCCGCGCTGATATTAGTGAGGATACATCCGTTTTGTTGATTAGCTGATTAGCTGATGTGTTGATTAGCCGATTAGCCAATTAATACTCTTCGACTTCGCTGAGGGTGACATATAATACATAGTATAAATCTAAAAAATACATTTCCAAATCAATCCATCAAATCTTAAAAAAATCATAATCATCCTAAAAAATCAGCGTTCCATTCCACCCCCTGCCCCCGCCGGCGGGGGATACAAAAAATAGAACCATCCGCGTTCCGTAAAAAACTCGGGATTCACCGCATCAAAAGCAAATCTTAAAAAAATCATAATCATCCTAAAAAATCAGCGTTCCAATCCACCCCCTACCCCCGCCGGCGGGGGATATATAAATTCGTTAATCCGCATCCCCCTTCGACTCCGTTCAGGAGGACAATCTTTATAAAAATGGATAATCAACAAATCAGCTAATCGGCTAATCAGCTAATCAACACATCAACTAATCAAATCGATTTCGCCCGCAGCATTTCCGCGAATGTTTGTTTCTTAATGAAACTATTCACGGCTAGGGCAATACGTTTGGCTCGGGTGGTATCTGTTTTGGCGCTTTCAATCCATTTGGAATAATAGCGTTGATGGGAGGCTGGCATTGCCGAAAAAATTTTATCTGCTTCGGGTGCATCTTTCAAACAGGTTAAGAATTCAGCGTTAATTTGGTATTCGGATGTATCAACTTCTAATTGCACCTGTAGCATGGCACCGTGTTTTTTGCCGATTGCCTTGCGCACATCTGCTTTTAAAGCAAGAATAAATTCCCCTTCTCCCATAGGTAGCAAATTCATCCCCGAAAAAGAAAACGCATCCAGCTTTCCTTTTACTTGAAATGATTTTCTTACTCCGGGATTCAATTGTTGCGCCACATCTGTAGGAACAACAATGTAAGTCCAACCGGTTTTTTCACCTTGTTTATCGAATTTTAAAATGGTAGTGGTGTAGGTGCAAGCTTTCTTTTTCATTGATGCTAATGTATAAATTTCAATATATTTACCCGCAACAACAACACATAAAATTTATACTAAAAGCGATGTTCGAGAATTTATTGGAATTGGTTAAAAGTAATGCAGGTGAAGCCATTATTAATAATGCAGCGGTACCAAATGAAAAAAATGAGGCTGTTATTTCACACACCTCTTCTTCGATTATGGAAAGTTTGAAAGGCCAATTAGGCGCAGGAAACCTTTCGGATGTGCTTAACACCTTGGGTGGAAAAGCGGGATTAACTAATAATCCTGTGGTAAGCCAGGTAATTAGCAGTGTAAGTGGTTCTTTAATGAGTAAATTTGGATTATCGGCTGATGCGGCTCAATCCGTTACTTCAAGCTTAGTTCCCTCAGTTATGAATCAGTTGGTTACTAAAACCAACGACCCCAATGACAGCAGTTTTGATTTAGGGGGAATTTTAAATTCACTCAGCGGTGGAAAAACACAAGGGCTTGATTTATCCAGCCTCCTATCCGGAAATGGGGATTTGAAAGACTTAGCCGGTAAAATTTCAAGCGGCTCAAATTCAGGCGGTATTGGTGGAATGTTGGGCGGATTGTTTGGGAAATAAATCTCGTTCCGGAGTGAAGACATTCACGCACTTTCTCGCTAATCGTTTTCAATCTTTTCAATTAGCTTTCTCATCAATTCATCCATCTTTTTAAAATAGCGGTAGCGTTGCTTTTCAGCTACACCACTTATTAAATTGGATTTGCGAATCAAATTTTTTAACCAAATATCTGTTTCATTGCAAAAACTTTGATTGGTAGTAACCATCGAATTAAAACTGAAACAGGAGATATAGCTGGCGCGGGCACTACCGGTATTGGCTAAAATGCAATTGTTGCCTATCATCACATCGCTGTGATACAAAGCGTAGTTTTGGACTTCATTAATTGATTTTCCATTCTTAATTAATTTAGTGTTTAGCTCGGCTTGTCTGCTAATGCGTTGCAACATTTGATTCATTTCGGCACAAATTTCTAAGGCATCTTCTTTTGATTTAAATACTCCGGATTCCCAATAAAATTCAATCTGTTTAAAGGTGCTATTAACAGTATCGTCACTCCAAATTTCAATCGAAGGAACTTTTGTATAACCTTCATACACTGATTTACCCAATGCAATCAAATCTTGCGGAATGAGCTTAACATCAAATTTTTGGTTTTCTAATTCTTTGTCATTCAGGAAGGATTTATTCCAGTAAAAAATTTTAAAAGCAGCTAAAAGCGGTTGTTCAAAATGATGAAATACAGGCACGTCTTCAGCTGCAAATAAAATTTGACTCTCCGGAAATTGAGCCAATTTTTCTAAGTCTTTTTTGATGCTCAATAAATACTCCTTAAATGAGTTTACGCCGCTGTTGAGTTGATGGTAAGAAAAGTTTACTTGACCATCGTTCCCGCTATGCATAAAGGAATCGAACGAAATTTTAAAATGTATGCAGATGGCAGAAATTTCTTCAATGCTTAAAGCTGTTTCACCACGTAATCGACGATAAACACTATCGTTACTCAGTTGTAGCAAATCTGCCAGCGCATCTACCAAAGAAATACTTGTAGGTAAAGCACTTTTTAGCTGCTGAAAAAAAATCAATTGAGCGGATTCTTTCAAATTAGTTGACATAAATGTTAGTGAAGAATGATAAAGCTATTGACAATTATTTGCAATATATAATAATTCCGTGAATCAGATTTGCGAAAATCGCAAATAATGAATCTTGAATCAGATTTTTTAGATGAGAAGATGCAAGAATTGCGGAAAATATAAATCAAAGAGCAAAAGTCAGTTTTAGCGGAGCCTTTGTCAGTCCTAGTTTTGCCAAAAAAAAATCTAAAACTATTTCTCATGACAAAAAAATCTTTCCTATTAAACTTCGCCCTAACAGCAATCCTAAAATTATCATACGGGCAGGATACCATACAACTTCGAAATAATTCCATTTCTATAGGCTACGTAAAAGAAATAAGCACCCTAGAAGTAAAATATAAAAAAATCGAAAACCCCGACGGCCCTTTGTACATTTTGAATAAGTACGAGGTGGAAAAAGTAAAATACCAAAACGGCACAGTCGACAAGTTTGAATATGTTGCACCTTGGCGTAGAAAAAATTCGCCAAGCTCCACAGGAACTATTGCTTATGATACTGCTTCTTCAAATACTTCCAACCAAAACATAACGCAACCCGTTATCGGCAATAAATTACTTGCCCCAATTGAGTTTGAAAATTTTGGCTACCGCGAAAGAAGAAATTGTTTCAGTGCAAATAATAGGGTTTTAAAAGGGAATGGATTAAATCGTTTTTTACGGGCGCAACACAATCCTGTTATAAATTTGAATGTAAGCAAGGCGAAAAGCTATCAAACTCAAAGTTATTTAGGCTTTTTAGCTATACCAATGGCTGCGGTGGGAGCATACTACATGTTCAATAATACTAACCTGTATCAAAGCTCAGAAAGCATGAAGCTTGATCGGCAAAAAGGAATAGCATGTCTTTTTGCATCTGCAATGACCGTTAGTTATTCCATTCGAGTGAACAACCTTCGCACCAAGCACTTACAAAAGGCAGTTGATGCATACAATGAAAACAGAACAGAAAACAGGTTAGAACAAAGCGTGTATACCCACAAAATTGATAAAAGCAAAACTTCGAATCAACCTCCAATTGTCCTACTTAATTCACATCAGTTTGTATATCAAGGAGAATTAAAAGATGAGTATCAGTTACAAGAAATTATGCTAAAAAAGCACGATCCCGTAATTCAACAAAAAATTGAAACGGCCAGAAAGGGAAAGCTGTTGCGCTATATAATTTTTGCTGATATACCACTTACAATTGCCGGATTTGGAATACTTGCCGATGCATTAAATCATCACATGCATGGTGACGAGCTTTACCAGAAACAACTTCTTTCAAGTGCATTTTTAGTTGCCGGTGCGGCATGTTTCACCATTGGGATTTACAATGCAGCAGCCTATAAAAAAAATACTCAAAAAGCAGCATTGCGGTACAACAAACTTTACAACAACTAATTCTAAAATTATTTAACCTCAAAATCAAAAACAAATGAAAACCTCAAACATTGAATTCACAAGCGTTTCAGAACAAAAATGGCAAAACTTAAAAACAGAAATAACAATGGAAATAGAAAAAAACAATTCAAAAATGAAAAAGCAAAAATTTATATTAATTATTGCCTTATTGCTAATGGTTTATCTCGCCAAAGCACAAGATATAAGCGTGGCAAGTGCACTCACTAAACCAAGTGTAACCGTGCTAAATATCGACAGTAAAGGCTTGAATCTAGACCCCACACAATTGGGAAACATGGTTCGAATAGAACTCGAGAAACTGAATAAATTTGATGTGATGGACCGTTACGATGTGAGTTATGTAATCGAAAAAAATCAACTCAACATAAATAATTGTTACGGTAAAATATGTTTGTTGGAAATAGGTAGCATCATTCACTCCGAAAAGATGTTTACCGGAAGTGCAGAGTTAATAGGCGAAACAATAATAATCACCTTTCGATTAATAGATGTGAAGACCGCCGCAATTGAAAAAACGCAGGTAAATGAATATTTAAATTTGCCTAAGGAATTGCAGGAAATGGTAAAAATTTCAATTCGTCAGCTATTTGGTTTGCAAAACGATGAACCCATGTTAAATTACCTTACCAAACGAAATAATTTCGAAAGTTCAACGAATAATGCCAATAAAACCTCGGTTAATTTATCAGGCCCCAGAAGTGGTTTTACTTACTTTACAGGTGAAGCAGGTAAAGTGCTAGCACGCAAGAAATCAGAAGGAGGATATGGATCTTATCCAGTGATGTTTCAATTCGGCTACCAGTTTGAAGTACAATATTTAAATGAAGGAAATTACCAGGCATTATTTGAATTTGTTCCCACAATTTCAGGATTTAATCAAAATATATTTATTCCGAGTGTTACCATTATGAATGGATTTAGAAACAATAAGCACGGATGGGAAATTGCATTTGGGCCAACATTTAGCATCGTGAATAAGGCCAAAGGATATTATGATTCCAACAATCAATGGCACATGCAAAATGAATGGGAAGATAAAACAACAAGCAATCCATTCGGTATCGAAAAGCGTTTGGATAGCAGAGGTACCGCCGAAATTCAAGCCGGATTTATTGTAGCGGTGGGAAAAACCTTCAAATCCGGAAAATTAAATATCCCCTTAAATTTATATTGTGTACCAAATAAAGATGGAATTCGATTAGGTGCTTCCTTTGGATTTAACGCTAAAAGAAGTAATTAGTTAAACAAAAATAATTCTCCTCCAAATTATAAAAATGCTCTGCTGAAAAGTGGAGCATTTTTATTTTTAGTTTTGCAGTTCAAACAAACACCTATGAAGGCTTATAATCCCAAAGATTGGATGTCGCTTATTTTTCAGTTTCATAAAACCGATACATTTCGAATGCTAATTCCGGCAATACTGGGTTTGTCGGCACTTTCGAGTGTGATTTGCTACCTGCATGTAACCGTACACTTGGTTACCTTTAGAAGCACTACTGTGATGCATTCCTTGTTGGGATTTGTTATTTCGATGTTACTTGTTTTTAGAACCAATACGGCCTACGATCGCTGGTGGGAGGGTCGCAGAATGTGGGGCGACTTAGTAAATAATTCTCGTAACTTAATGTTAAAGATAAATGCATTTATCCCGGATGAAAAGCGCGACCTTAAGATTCGTTTTCGCATCTTAATCAGTAATTATGGTTTTGCATTAAAAGAACATTTACGAGGAGGATTTAAGCCCGAACAATTGGAAGATTGCGATACCTTAAGGGTGATTGAATTGGAAAAATATCAACATATCCCCAATCGCATTGCGGGTCAGCTTTATAAAGAAACAGAAGCCTTAAAAAATAAAGGTGTTTTAAATGAAGAGAAATTATTAATGCTTAACGATGAACTCAAATCCTTTACCAACATTGCAGGTGCTTGTGAACGCATTAAGGGAACTCCAATTCCGTACTCCTATAGTTCGTTTATTAAACGCATTATTTTTTTGTATTCTATTACCTTACCTTTTGGATTAATTGCCGACTTAAAATGGGCTACTGTTCCAATTACTGTATTTGTTTTTTATACCCTTGCAAGTATTGAATTAATTGCCGAAGAAATAGAGGATCCGTTTGGAAGTGATACCAACGATTTGCCTACGGATGATATAACAGCAAGGATTCGTAAAAATTTAATAGAAATAGTGGAATAATAATTTCCTTTATTAACAGTTAAATTGTATTAATTTATTAGTTTAACCCTTCGAAACTGAATAAAAATTAAGCACCTTGCAGTCTAATTTTTTATAATTTTTATTTTTATTTTTCTGTGAATTCAATTCGTAAAATGGCACCACGCATTTTTATTTTAGCATTGGTTTTACTCGCTGGTATTGCTCGCGCTCAAGTCAAAACTTACCTTATTGTGGGTAGCATTAATCCGGAGGGTGGAGAAAAGGGCCTTGCAAAAGTAGAATTGAGTAAGGATGGCGGAGCATTTAAAGATTTTCCGGTGGATGTTAACGGTCGCTATGAATTAAAACTCGATTTCCAAAAGGAGTACATGTTGCGTTTTTCTCAAAGTGGATATCTCTCTAAACTGATTTCATTATCTACGGTTGTGCCTGTTGAAAGGATTAAAGACGCTTTTCATCCCAATGAAATTAATGTGAGTTTATTAGAAGATGTGCCCGGTGTAAATGCAGATTTTTTAAAGGATCCCGTTGGGAAAATTATTTTTGATGAGGATTACAATGATTTCTTTTTCGACGATGATTATAACGGTGCAATGGATAAGAAAGTGGCAGCTTTGAAAAAAGCAATTGAAAAACAAAAGCTCTTAAATAAGACCAATTCTGCAGATGCGGAAGCCAAGAAGAAAGCTGAGGAAGAAGCCGCTGCTAAAGCAAAGGCCGATGCTCTTGCAAAAGCGGCAGCAGATAAAGCAGCGGCCGATAAGGCAAAGGCTGATGCAGATGCGAAAGCTGCAGCAGATAAAAAAGCCAAAGAGGAAGCAGATGCTAAAGCCAAAGCGGAAGCCGATGCCAAGAAAAAAGCTGAACTAGATGCCGCAGCAAAAGCGAAGGCAGATGCTGAAGCGAAAGCACTTGCAGAAAAAGAAGCTGCTGCCAAAGCCAAAGCGGATGCAGATGCGAAAGCTGCCGCAGATAAAAAAGCTAAAGATGAGGAAGCAGCGCGCTTAAAAGCAGAGGCCGATGCCAAGAAAAAAGCAGAAATGGATGCCGCAGCAAAAGCCAAAGCAGATGCGGATGCGAAAGCACTTGCAGAAAAAGAAGCAGCTGCCAAAGCTAAAGCAGATGCAGATGCTAAACTAGCTGCCGATAAAAAGGCACAAGAAGAGGAAGCAGCGCGCCTAAAAGCGGAAGCTGATGCAAAAAAACGCGCCGAAATGGATGCCGCCGCCAAAGCTAAAGCAGATGCAGATGCCAAACTTGCTGCCGATAAAAAAGCACAAGAAGAGGAAGCAGCGCGCCTAAAAGCGGAAGCAGATGCAAAAAAGCGTGCTGAAATGGATGCCGCAGCAAAAGCCAAAGCAGATGCGGATGCCAAAGCACTTGCAGAAAAGGAAGCTGCCGCCAAAGCTAAAGCAGATGCAGATGCTAAACTTGCTGCCGATAAAAAAGCACAAGAAGAGGAAGCTGCTCGCTTAAAAGCGGAAGCAGATGCAAAAAAACGCGCCGAAATGGATGCTGCTACGAAAGCCAAAGCTGATGCGGATGCCAAAGCGCTTGCGGAAAAGGAAGCCGCAGCAAAAGCTAAAGCAGATGCAGATGCTAAACTAGCTGCCGATAAAAAAGCACAAGAAGAGGAAGCTGCACGCTTAAAAGCGGAAGCAGATGCAAAAAAGCGCGCCGAAATGGATGCAGCCGCAAAAGCCAAAGCAGATGCTGAAGCGAAAGCCCTTGCAGAAAAGGAAGCTGCCGCCAAAGCTAAAGCAGATGCAGATGCTAAACTAGCTGCAGATAAAAAGGCACAGGAAGAGGAAGCAGCGCGCTTAAAAGCGGAAGCAGATGCAAAAAAACGCGCCGAAATGGATGCAGCTGCAAAAGCCAAAGCTGATGCAGATGCCAAAGCGCTTGCAGAAAAGGAAGCTGCCGCCAAAGCAAAAGCAGAAGCAGATGCCAAACTGGCTGCCGATAAAAAAGCAAAGGATGATGAAGCAGCTCGTTTAAAAGCGGAAGCAGATGCAAAAAGAAAGGCTGAAGCAGAAGCCGCTGATAAGTTGCGGAATGAAGTGAATGACAAAGCAGCTCAGGAAAGAAAGGAAAGGGAGGAACGCGCTGCAAGAGCAGTTGCAGAGTATGAGGCGAAAAGACAAGCAGCAAAAGAAAATTCACCCATTAAAACGAACCCTAATTTTAAACCGTTTATGGGTACCTACTCCAGTTCAGGAGCCAATAAAAACAGGCCTTATGGGTACATTAACTTTGGCGATGGAAAAGGAAATCAAGACCTCAGTCGGGAGCAGTATGAAGAATATTTGAGAATTTATCCTAAGTAAAACTTAGTTTACATATCCCAATTTAATCATGTTTGCACGCCCCTTATCCTTCATTGGAATACTGGCAATGTTTATTATCAAATCGTCGACCGCCACATAATTTCCTTTTTTCAAAAAGTCTTTAATGTCGGCAATTGTATCATCTGTACTTTCGTATTTATCGTAATAGAAACCACGCACGCCCCATACCAAACTTAAGGTATTTAAGAGGGAGCGGTTATCTGTAAAAATAAAAATGTTGGCTTTGGGTCGATGACTCGACAATTTAAAAGCGGTATAGCCCGAATTAGTCATTGAAATAATACCGCGCGCTCCGGCTTGTTCAGCCATCACACAAGCATTGTAGCAAATAGAATCGGAAATAAAAGTTTGATTTTTTAATTGCGGCGGGTGCTCTTTATAGTAAATTTTTCCTTCGCGTTCGATGGAGGCAACAATGTTTTGCATGTGCTCTATAACTTTCACCGGGAATTTACCAACAGAAGTTTCTCCGCTTAGCATCACCGCATCTGCACCATCCATCACAGCATTGGCAACATCGTTGACTTCGGCACGTGTGGGACTATAATTGGTAATCATGCTTTCCATCATTTGTGTGGCGATAATTACCGGTTTTGAGGCATTAATGCATTTAGAAACCAGCATTTTTTGAATTAAGGGCACACGTTCCATTGGCATTTCCACACCTAAATCTCCACGCGCAACCATTATAGCATCGGTCATATCGATGATGTTATCGATTTCGGCAATGGCTTCCGGTTTCTCTATTTTTGCCACTACACGGGTTGTTTTCCCATGGTGCTTAATGATTTCTTTTAAATCGATGATATCGGTTACCGAACGCACAAAGGAAAGCCCAATCCATTCCACATCATTTTTTAATGCAAAATCCAAATCTTGTAAATCTTTTGGAGTTAAGCAGGGTAGCGAGATTTTAGTATTGGGAAGATTCACACCTTTTTTTGATGAGAGAATACCACCGTTGGTAATGGTTGCTCTTACTGTTTTGTCACGATCAGTAGCTATTACGCGAAGCTCTAGTTTTCCATCATCAATCAATACTTTATCTCCCACAGCCACATCTTTTGGAAATTCGGGATAAGTCATGAATACCTTTTCGGCTGTGCCTATACATTCTTCGGTAGTGATAATAATTTCTTTCCCGTTTTCAATCAGTACCTCATTATTTTCCATCACACCAATACGAAGCTTAGGGCCTTGCAAATCCACCAAAATTGCGGTGTTTAAGCGGTGCTCGATATTTATTTCGCGAATAATATCTATTACTTTTTGATGTTGTTCGTAATTGCCATGCGAAGAGTTTACACGGCACACATCTACACCAGCCATAATCATTTCGGTAAGCACTTCTTTGCTCGACGATGCAGGTCCGAGGGTAGCAATAATTTTGGTTTTACTCCAAGTCTTCATACTCAGTATTAAATTTAAAAAATAAGGTTTTGTTTTGATTTCAGTGATGCTACATCAATTTCGAGGCAGGTAATTACCGCTTCCACGGTGCATAATTTAGCCAGCAATTCACGCATATTCGCTTTCGAGAACATTCCCTTTATCATCCAAAAGTAGTCTAAATTTTTGTGTTCAGGAAGCAGTAAGCCGGAAGTGCCACTATTGCCAATTATGTAGTGGAAGTTAAAGTTTTCTTCTTCTTCAAATTCATAAAAGGAAAAGAGTGAAATTTCGCGCATTTTTACCAACTCCACTTTCAAATCTTCTTTTTTGGTGAATTTAGTTTGGAGGGCGGTATTTAAACTCCAACACAAACGATAATCTTTCGAATGGCTTGAAATTCCGATAAGGGAAAATTCATAATCGTTGTCAATTGATAGTTTTTTGGTTGCCATTTTTCGGATTTCAAAGATAACATAATGGAGCGTTTTATTTTTGATATTGATTTATAGGCATTAGAATAAATATGAATTAGTCTGCTAAAAAGGAATGAACCTTTTCTAAAATGAGTTGTTACAAGAGCCATGAACTCACACTTTTATTATTCCGAAACCTTAATTGACCGACCGCTTGCAGAAGTATTTGAATTTTTTAGCGCTGCTGAGAATCTGAATAAACTGACCCCTCAAGCGTTAGAGTTTAAAATTTTAACGCCGCTTCCCATCACAATGAAGAAGGGACTATAATTGATTATAAGTTAAAATTGAGTGGCATTCCGTTTTATTGGAAAACCGAAATTAGTGCATGGAATCCGCCCTATAGTTTTGTGGACAAGCAAATTAAAGGGCCATATAAAATATGGATTCATGAGCATACTTTCAAGGAAGTGAATGGCAAAACGCACATGCGGGATATGGTTGAATTTCTTTCTCCCGGTTGGATTTTGGAGCCTTTGATTAATGCCCTTTTTATTCGTCGAAAGGTGAAAGAAATTTTTAGTTACCGTGAGAAAGTTTTGGCCGAATTATTTCCGAGATCAATTTAAATGCCCAAAGTTGAACATACATTTTCGGACGCCATTTGCTCGGCAATTTTTTTAGAGAATCCTTTACCTGTTCCGGCTACTTCTCCTTCGATGCAGAGGTTAACGGTGTAAAATTTTTCGTGCCCTTTCCCTTCTTCGCCCACCAATTCGAAGCGAATGGGTTTTTTCTCTTTCTGGCTCCATTCAATCATTTTACTCTTGTAATCGGTATCGGTATGCTCCAAAGCTTCTAAATCGACATGAATTTTAACGATACGATTAAGCACAAAATCTTGAGCCACTTTGTATCCTTTATCCAAATATACCGCGCCAATAAAAGCTTCTAAGGCATCTCCATTCATGGATTTAAATCCGGGTCGCGCATCGTTCACTTTCATGATAAAAGATTCAACGCCCATTTTTACTGCCAGTTTGTTAATGTTTTGGCGGCTTACAATGCGGGAGCGCATTTTGGTTAAGAATCCTTCATCCCGAAAGGGGAATTTGGTAAAAAGAAAATGTGCCACTACCGAACCGAGCACCGCATCGCCTAAAAATTCGAGTCGTTCGTTGCTGTTGCTTACACCGCTTTTAACGTGTTGCGCAACGCTGCTGTGGCGGAATGCCATTTTATACAATTCAATATTCCCGGGTGAAAACCCGCAAATATTTTTCAGCGATTCATACAGCTTTTTGTCTTCAACTGAACGGGATCGCCAAAAGGAAAATAAGCTCAAAAGATAAATATCAGGAATTATACTTTTTTACAATCACAGAAGCATTGTGTCCGCCAAAGCCAAAAGTATTGCTAAGGGCAGCGCGAACAACACGTTTTTGGGCCTTGTTGAAGGTGAAATTCAAACGCGGATCAAAAACCGGATCATCGGTAAAGTGATTGATGGTGGGTGGAATAATATCGTTTTTAACCGCCAGTACAGCTGCAATTCCTTCAATCGCTCCGGCAGCACCAAGTAAATGGCCTGTCATCGATTTGGTTGAGCTGATATTGAGGTTATAAGCATGGTCGCCAAAAACACTTTTAATAGCTTTGGTTTCGCTTACATCGCCAAGTGGTGTAGAGGTACCATGCACATTGATGTAATCAATATCGGTTGGAAGCATTTCAGCATCACTCAGTGCATTTTTCATCACGTTAAGTGCGCCCAAACCTTCGGGATGTGGTGCGGTAATGTGGTGTGCATCGGCACTCATGCCTCCGCCAACTACTTCGCAATAAATTTTTGCACCACGCGCTTTTGCATGTTCCAATTCTTCTAAAATCAAAGCTCCAGCACCTTCTCCTAACACAAAACCATCGCGATCCAAATCAAATGGACGGGAAGCAGTTTTAGGAGAATCGTTGCGCTCGCTCATGGCATGCATGGCATTAAATCCACCCATTCCAGCCTGATTAACAGCAGCTTCGGAACCTCCGGTGAAAATAATATCAGCTTTGCCTAAACGGATATAGTTAAAAGAATCAATCAATGCATTTGTACTGGATGCACATGCCGAAACAGTTGTAAAATTTGGTCCGCGAATGCCGTATTTAATGGAGATATGCCCGGAAGCGATATCGGCAATCATTTTAGGTATAAAGAAAGGATTAAAGCGAGGAGTACCATCGCCCAAAGCAAAACCGGTTGCTTCGGTTAAGAAAGTATCCAATCCGCCAATTCCACTGCCCCAGATTACTCCGGCACGGTCAAGATCAATCTTGGTTAGATCAATACCTGAATCTTTAAACGCTTCATCAGAAGCCACTAATGCATACTGTGCATAGGCATCTAACTTACGTCCTTCTTTGCGGTCAAAAAAATTGTTGGGGTCAAAACCTTTTACCTCACAGGCGAATCGGGTTTTGAATTTAGACGCATCAAAACGAGTAATGATGTCAGCACCGCTGACACCATTAATTAAATTTTCCCAGTACTCGGGAATGGTATTACCAATTGGAGTTAATGCTCCTAATCCTGTAACTACTACCCGTTTTAATTGCATACGTTATTACTTTATGTTCGATTCAATATAAGCGATGGCTTGACCAACAGTTCCGATGTTTTCGGCTTGATCGTCTGGAATGGCAATGTTAAATTCTTTTTCAAACTCCATAATTAACTCAACGGTGTCGAGCGAATCGGCACCCAAATCGTTGGTAAAACTTGCTTCGGCTGTTACTTCTTTCTCGTCTACGCCTAATTTATCAACGATAATTGCTTTTACTCTTGATGTAATGTCTGACATTTTTATTGAATTTGGTTTATAAATTAATGTGCAAAGAAATAAATTAATTGTTTTAAAATCAAAATTATTTATGAAGGGTGGTTTTTAGACTAAAATCGAGTTTGACTGACTTTTTGTATAGCTCTTGTAATCAGTGACATTCAACAGGATTTGTGTCTCTTTTTTGTAAATGACTTTGTTGAAAACTAGGGATGAATGGTATGGTTATATGGGTTGATTTTTAGCAATTCATAGAAATAGCTGAAATTGGGAACGAAAATCTTTGTAAAATTGTGTTTGAAATAGAACGCTGATGACGCGGATGATTATGATTTGAGCGGATTTGTTTTCGTTGGAAATAAAATTAGCGTTTTACTTTGTTCTTTTTTGAATTTATAATCGATACACGAATTTAATAAATATAAATAATGTTCAGAGCTATTCTTCCGCTGGTTTTTGGTATTCTATTTTTGGTTTGGTTTTTTTATCGAACTTTTGTGAAAGGAGATATTAAGCAACAGCTGAATTCGCTTTATTTTGGGCTTTTCTTTTTGGGGGTGTGGGCTATTATTTATTGGTTGATTCTGTAACATTATTCTAACATCACTTTACTCCCAAACGTAACTTCACAAGTATTTCGAAGGCTTATTAATGCAGTATTTTCTTAGCTTTTCGTAAAGTACACACGGACAAAAAATAACCGCAAAGAAGCAGAAGAGCAAAGAGGTCGCTGAGAATTTCATTAACTGATTTTTAATTTAAGCAGTCACAAAAAAGCCCCGAATTTTTATCCGGAGCTTTTTTATTTTGCAATTATTTTTTCAGTAAATCTCTGATTTCGGTTAATAATACTTCTTGTGCAGGAGGTGGAGTAGGAGCGGAGGGTGCTTGCGCTTCTTTCTTTTTCATGTTATTCATGGCTTTTACCACCATAAAAATGGCAGCGGCAACGATTACAAAATCGATAATTGCTTCCAAAAAACTACCATAGTTAAGCGATACCGCTGCGGATGTTTCTTTTCCATCCGCACCTAGTACAGCTTCTTTCATCACGTATTTTAAATCTCCAAAATTGGTTTCGCCAATCATTAATCCAATAAGTGGCGAAATAATATCGTCTACAAATGAAGATACAATTTTTCCGAAGGCCGCGCCAATAACAACACCCACGGCTAAGTCAACCACATTGCCTTGGTTGATAAAGGTTTTAAATTCTTTTACTAGTCCCATGTTTTTTTGATTTAGGTAGATTCTTATATGATTTCAAAAGTAAACTTTAATTTTATTTTATCAACTCAAACTGCTTAGCATGATGCATACAATGCTTGTAAAGCAAATCTATCCACAATTCATTATTTAATTCTCCAAAAAAGGGATTCATTAAAACACCATCCGGGTGCTTTTTAAAGTAAGCAAAAAAATCAGCAATTTCTGTTTTCAATTCTTCGATGGAGGCTTGCATGCTCGCTTTTTGTGCAGGCACTGCCACTTCGGGAAGTAGAACGTTTTTAGTGTTGGGTTTAAATTCGCGATCGCTCATTACAAAGGCTTGCATGCGCTCCACATTTTCAGCCGGAGTTACCAATTCATAGCTGTCTTTTCCGTTAGCCATACGAAAGGCATAGCTCATGTGCTCGACCATTTCCTGTGCATTCATTACTCCCCAAATTCCTTTGGCATGAGGGCGAAGGGTTTCCAAGAGTTCTACAAATCCGGTTCTGATAAATTTTTCTTTTTCAGTCATGTTTGATTAGTTTAGGGTAAAGAAGTTCCTTTTGCAGCATACCAAGGATGAATTTCTATCATTAATCTCCCGGATTTAACTGCAGGATCGGATTCAGCTAATGTTTTTGCTTCTTCTAACGTTTCGGTATTGTAAATACAAATTCCGCGCAGGTCGGTATTGTCCATTAATGGTCCGGCAATGCACATTTTTTTATCCTCGAACATTTTGGTCAGGTGCGCCATGTGTTGTTCTTGAATTTTTGCAACGGTTGTAGAATCTTGTGTCCGGATTGGTCCTTTTTTCAAGAATACAAGGTAATAGGTTTTCATTTCGAATTGCTCGTTCAGAGGTTTTGATTGCTGTGCGAAAAGGGGCAAGCAGCCAAACATCATAAGGAAAATAATTAGTTTAGATTTTTTCATAGGAGATTATTTTATTTCGTTTGATTCCAAGTTTTATAAACATCCTGTTGCTTTGGGCGATTGGTTTCCACTTCCCGCAAAGGCTCGCATACTTTTAAAGAAGCATAACAATCGGCAGGTAATTGTTGGTATAATTTTGTGCCTTGGGTTTTCCAAGTTATCATTTCATCGCTAACTTCTTTCAATACTTTTGCAGGATTTCCTACCACTACTTTTCTTTCAGGAATTATTGAATCGGCAGGAACGAAACAAAGGGCTCCAACAATGCAATTGTCGCCAATTACCACATTATCCATCACCACGGCATTCATTCCCACCAACACATTTTTACCAATGGTACCACCGTGAATGATGGCACCATGGCCAATGTGGGCACCTTCTTTTAATAAAACCGTAACGCCGGGAAACATGTGAATGGTGCAATTTTCCTGCACGTTGCAGCCATCTTCAATAATAATTTGCCCCCAATCGCCGCGAATGGCAGCACCCGGACCGATGTACACGTTTTTACCAATAATGACATTGCCTGTAACAGCTGCTTGAGGATGAATAAAGGAACTTTCGTGTATGACAGGTTTGTAGCCTTGAAATTCGTATATCATTTTGAGGAATTGGGAATAAGGAGTAAGGATTTGGGAATTTGGAATTACTATAAGGATAATGGATTTTAGAATTTTTATAAAAGTTAAACTTAGTTGGTTAGGTTTTTGGATTTAATGGTTTTGATAGCGGCTGAAAAAATGGATACTAATTCATCAGCTTCTTTCATCAATAGAGCCAATTCTTTTTTGTCGCAGTTAAATTCAAGTTCATTAATAAACTCGAGCCAAAACAAGGTTTCGTCAGCCTCTTCGTCCACGACTTTTAATTTGTTTAAAAAATCAGCACTGGATTTTCCTCGGCATGCAGAACGATAGTTTGCTGCAGTTGAAGAAGCTGACTTTAATATTTGAAAAGATATTACTTCAACAGCCTTGTTTTTTTCAACTGTTAAAATAAATTTAACTACCCGAACAGCAAATTTTTTTGTCCTTTTTTTTAACTCCTCTTTTGTCATCTTTAAATATTTTTGGTTAACTACAAATCTAAAATTCGTAAATCCTAAATCGTAAATCCTAAATCCTTAATCTAAGCCTTTTCAATTACTACTGCATAACCTTGACCCAATCCAATACACATGGTAACTAATGCATACTTTTTATTTTGTTCGTGCAATTCGATGGCTGCTGAATTTAGGATTCGTGCGCCACTCATGCCAAGCGGATGCCCTAAAGCAATAGCGCCTCCATTTGGATTAATTCGGGGATCGTTATCTGCAAGTCCCCATGCGCGCGTGCAGGCCAATGCTTGTGCGGCGAAGGCTTCGTTAAGTTCTATGATATCAATGTCGTTAAATGTTAATCCGGCTTTAGCCAAGGCTTTGTTAGCCGCTTCCACCGGACCGATTCCCATGATGCGAGGTTCCACACCGGCAGCACCACTTGATACTATTCTTGCTTTGGGTGTTAGTTTATATTTTTTAATTGCAACTTCTGAGGCGAGCAAAATTGCTGCTGCTCCATCATTTAATCCGGAAGCGTTTCCTGCGGTAACAGTTCCACCTTCTTTGCGGAAAGAAGCCTTGAGCTTGCTTAATCCTTCGAGTGTGGTTGTCGGTTTGCAAAATTCATCGGCATTAAAAATGTGTGCATCTCCCTTTTTTTGTGGGATAGATACAGCCATTATTTCTTTGGCCAAACGACCATTAAGTTGCGCTTTGCCAGCTTTTTGTTGGCTCAACAAGGAAAATTTATCTTGATCTTCTCTGCTTATTTTATCTCGTTCGGCAAGGTTTTCGGCAGTTTCGCCCATGGCATCCACTCCGTATAGTTCTTTCATTTTAGGATTGATGAAGCGCCATCCGAAACTCGAATCAAATAATTGAGAATCTCTACCAAAAGGGGTTGAGGCTTTAGACATGACCCATGGGCCACGTGTCATATTTTCGACGCCACCTGCTATCATCAAATCGGCATCACCAACCATAATGGTTCTTGCTGCAGCAATGCTGGCGCTTAATCCGGAAGCACACAAGCGATTCACTGTTTCGCCAGGGACAGTTACCGGCAAACCTGCAAGTAAAAGAGCCATGCGTGCTACGTTGCGGTTATCTTCACCAGCTTGATTGGCACAGCCAAAAATAACATCCGCAATTTCTTTCGGGTCGATGCTGGGATTGCGCTTTATAAGTTCTTTAATGACCTGTGCAGCCATATCATCCGGGCGCACAACAGCTAAGGTGCCGCCAAAATTACCAATGGCAGTGCGGATTCCATCAATAATAAATACTTCTTTCATATTTGTTTTTTTTGAACGCTGATTTTTTAAGATGATTATGATTTTTTATGATTTGATTGCGTTAATAATACTATTCTTGATACATCAGCGTGCTATTAATTACCAATTTCCCAATCTTTTGAAGTACGATATACTGTACCTTTAAAGAAAGCAACTTTTTCATTTTTTTGATTTGCAATTTCGATGTGGTAGGTGGCTGTTTTGTTGGTTATGCTGAGTTCTTTGGCTTCGCAAGTTAATTCATCACCCACTCTAACCGCAATAGCAAATGAAATGGAGCATTCAAGTGCAACACTTAATCTGCCATAGGCATTGGAAGCAAAAGCAAGCGCGCTATCCGCAAATGAGAACGCAATACCGCCGTGCGAAATTCCGAAACCATTCACCATTTCTTCGCGGATGTTCATCTTTAAAATGCAATGCCCTTCTTCCACCAAAACTTTTTCAATACCCAACCAGGCACTGAATTTATCTTCGGCCAGCATTTTATCTACAATTTTATTTGCTTTTGAATTAGGCATAAAACGTTTGATTTTGTTTCACCATTCTTTTTAAGAGCACTGCAGGTCGATAGCGGTCTTCCTGGTATTCGTTGTATAAATGTTGCAAAGTAGTAAGTACTTTTTCCAGACCAATTTCATCTGCCCATTTTAATAAACCTTTGGGATAATTTACGCCTTTAGTCATGGCTAAATCGAGGTCTTCTTTGCTGGCCACCTTAAGGTAAAGAGCATCTACAGCTTCATTAACAAGCATTGAAATTACACGGTTGAAAATTTCTTTTCCAATCTTTTCATCCTTCTGAGGTGCAGGATTTACAGCACCTTCGGCATAATTATAATATCCTTTACCTGATTTTTTACCATATAATTTTGCTTCGTATAATCTTTTTTGGGTAAGAGATGGTTTGAAGCGAGGTTCGTAAAAGAATTGCTGCCACACACTTTCGGTAACTTTGAAGTTGATGTCGTTGCCAATAAAATCCATCAATTCAAAGGGCCCCATTTTAAATCCTCCAAATTCTTTAAGCGCCCAATCGATGGTAGCAAAATCCGCTATGCCTTCTTCATAAATACGAATGCTCTCACCATAGTAAGAGCGGGCAACGCGGTTCACAATAAAACCGGGAGTATCTTTGGTTAGCACAGTTACTTTTCCCCATGCGTCAATAATCTTTTTTGCTTCAAGAGTTATTTCATTAGCGGTAGTGATTGCGGGAATGATTTCCACCAATGGCATAATGGGTGCAGGATTAAAAAAGTGAATTCCAAGTACTCTTGAAGCGTTTGTGCAGGAAGATGCAATGGATGCAATTGAAAGCGAAGAAGTGTTGCTGGCTAAAATGCAATTGACTGAAACAATTTTTCCAGTTCCGTAAAAACCTGCTGTTTGATTTCCAAATTTTCAACGATTGCTTCAATTACTAATTCACAATTTTTAAAATCGCTAAGCTCGCTGGCATAGCTGGTTTGGTCAGAAATATTTTTTGCATCCGCTTCAGTTAGTTTTTGTTTTTCAACTAATTTTTTAAGCGTGGTTTCCAAATTTGCTTTGGCTTTTTGAAGGGCTGTTTGATTGTTGTCGTAAACAATAACGCTATGTCCGGCACTTGCTGCTACTTGAGCAATTCCGGCACCCATCGCGCCTGAACCAATGATTCCGATTTTCATTTTGAGAAATTATATTATGCATACTTAATAACTCAATCTAGCTTAAAATTCAAATTCTTTAACCGTATCCACAAAGCATTTTACTTTGTCTTTTTCGACATCTGCATACACCCCATGTCCAAGGTTGGCAATGTGGCGATTGGGACCAAATTCTTGGAGCATTTTTATGGTTTCTGACTTAATTGTTTTATAGTCTGCATACAATAAACAAGGGTCCATATTGCCTTGTAAAGTTTTATTATCACCAATCACTTTACGTGAAACACTAATGTCCATGTTCCAGTCTAAGCCAATCGTTTCGCAGTTTGTTTTCACAAAATTTCGTAGTGCAAAAAATGCACCTTTGCAAATACCGTTTTGGGGTATTCGGATATTCAGCTTTTAATGCATCACAAATCTTATCGATGTAAGCATGCGAAAATTCAGCGTATTGGGCAGGGCTTAAAATACCGGCCCAACTGTCAAAAATTTGGATGATATCTGCACCGGCAGCAATTTGTGCTTTTAAATAATTGATGGTGCTGTCGGTAATTTTTTGGAGCAGTTTATGTGCTTCTGTAGGATGGGTGTATAGAAATTTTTTTGCCTTTGAAAAGGTTTTTGAACCTGAACCTTCTACCATATAGGCCAATATGGTCCATGGAGCGCCTGCAAAACCAATAATAGGTACTCGATTGGCTAATTCCTTTTTCAATAATTTTATGGCATCCACAGTATAATGCACATCATGAGCTTGAGCTACTTTTAGTGCATCAATATCTTTTTCGTTTGCTATTGTTTTTTCAAACCACGGTCCGCGGCTTTCCACCATTTTATAAGGGAGACCCATTCCTTCTGGAATTACTAAAATATCAGAAAAAATAATAGCAGCATCTACTCCTAAAATGTCGACTGGTTGAATGCTTACTTCACAAGCAAATTCAGGGCTTTCGACTAACTCTTTAAATCCGCCCATTTTAGCCCTCACTTCGCGGTATTCTGGTAATATTCTGCCTGCCTGACGCATGAGCCACACAGGAGTTCGCTCTACTTTTTCGCCTCTGGCGGCGCGTAAAATCAAATCATTTTTTAACTCCATCCCGCAAAAATAGTATTAAATGGGGAATGTTTGGAAGGGGAGCAAGAAGCGCATGGTTTGCAAAAGAAAGCGAGAAATTTTGTATTTCAATAATGGGTGAGAACTGAAATGCTGCCAATTAAAATAGTAAGGGCTGCTGCAGATTTGAACACTAAAAATATGGAACAATTGAAGCTGCAATTAAATTACTTTTTATCAACTATACAGGTTTCGAATCACCACTTTTTGCAATTCTCGCTTGATAATTAATTCGCTAATAACTATGGAGTATGATTTTTTAGCATTTGATTTTAATGCTTGAATTAATTGATTTTCGCTAATGTCGGTGCGGTTGAGAATAAAATTTAATTTGGGTTTGTTGGTAATTTCTAATTCTTGAATAAGGGGTAGGAGTTGTTCAAATAATTCTTGAAATGCAATCGGGGAGGGCTGAACAGCCTGAATAGAGAAATTATCAATACCGATATCCTTGCTAATTTGACCGGCTAAATCACGAATTATTTTCTCACTGTTGAGATAGGGCAGTAGTTCATTTTGGTCCATCATCAAAGCAATATGATATTTTTAAGCCTTTTTATAATCTTTTGCTAGGCGCAATCTTTCAACAGGCCTATTATGGAGTAAGTGCTCGTCAATAATTTCGTTTACGTCGGCTGCAGTTACACCCACATAAAAAATTCCTTCCGGGTATACGACTAAGGTAGGCCCAAAGTCGCAAATATCAAGGCACCCGGATTTTTGCACTCTAATTTTTAAATCGATGTTTCGTGTTTTTAGTTCCTCTTTAAATTTGGAAACGAGTTCTAAACCATACGCTTCTCCACAACTTTTTCGGGTTGAATTTTTGCGTTCATTGGTACAAATAAATATGTGCTTGTCGTAAATCATAAAAGGGAGAGGTGTTTATTTAGATTAGTCCTATGAGGAACAAAGATGCTGAAAAAAGCGGACATTGCTTGTTCATAAAATGCCTCTTATTGCTATTAAAGTTTATTGACATGCATTATACTTTTTTAACAAAGCAATGCAGGTTAAGTCTTTTGAACGACTTTTTTATTCGGCTATTCCTATTAATTTTACACCACAAATTTTTATAAGCTGATGAAAAAAAGTTTCCTTAGAATACTACTCTCTTTCTTTTTATTATTGGGATTAACTTCTGTGCAAGCTCAAATTTATACTCCTGTTAAATGGGCATTTTCTTCGAAAAAAATAAGCGACACTGAAGCTGAACTAATTTTTTCGGCCACTATTGATAAGGGTTGGCATTTGTATTCTCAATTCGTTATTAAAGACGGCCCTATACCTACTTCATTTAAGTTTACAAAGAATAAGTCCTTTGCTTTGAATGGAAAGGTTGAGGAAAGTAAGGCTATTGAAGAACAGGATGAAATGTTTGGTGCCGTAATTAAGTATTTCACGAACAAGGCCACATTCACTCAAAGAATAAAACTTATAGATACCAAACCATTTGTTGTTAAAGGAAGTTTGGAGTATATGAGTTGCGACAATAAGATGTGTACCCCTCCTGAGGAAATTGAATTCGAAATTGAGAGCGAAGGATCAAGCGTGGTCCCCATACTTAATGAATCAAAAACTATTATTGCAGTGCCTGAAACTACAGACACACAAACAACCCCGGTAGATACAGGAAAAGATGTGGAACAAGTTCTTCCAATAGAGAAAAAAAAAACTGAAGTAGTTACTACTGCTGTAGTAGAGGAACAAAAGTCGGCTTTGGGAATTTTTATTGCCGGATTTTTAGGTGGTTTGCTTGCATTGCTCACCCCCTGTGTGTTTCCGATGATTCCATTAACGGTAAGTTTCTTTACCAAACAAAGCAAAACGCGGCAAAAAGGAATTACAAATGCATTAATTTATTCCTTTTCTATAATCGCAATTTATGTAACACTGGGTATGCTCATTACGCTCTCCTTGGGTCCGGATGCCTTAAATGCCATGGCCAGCAACGTGTGGGTGAATTTGTCGTTCTTCATCATTTTTGTAATTTTTGCGGTATCTTTTTTAGGAGCTTTTGAAATTACACTTCCAAGTGCTTGGATAAATAAGGCCGATAGCGCCAGTGAACGTGGAGGTTTGATAGGCATATTTTTTATGGCCTTTACCCTTTCCTTGGTTTCGTTTTCCTGCACCGGACCCATCATTGGCAGTTTACTGGTGCAAGCGGCGGTAGGCGGAAATGTCATTAATCCGGTAATTGGGATGATTGGTTTTTCAACTGCATTAGCTTTGCCCTTTGGCTTATTTGCCACCTTCCCGGGATGGTTAAATTCTTTGCCAAAATCGGGTGGATGGTTAAATTCAGTAAAAGTGGTTTTAGGATTATTGGAATTGGCACTAGCTCTAAAGTTTTTATCGAACGTAGATTTAGCCTACCATTGGGGGTTCTTGAAACGCGAAATTTTTATTGCTTTATGGATAATTATTTTCTCGGTATTGGGATTTTATTTATTGGGCAAGCTCAAGTTTTCTCACGACAGTGAACTAAAATATATTTCAATTCCGCGCTTACTTTTTTCCATACTCACCTTTTCGTTTGTAGTGTATTTAATTCCCGGAATGTGGGGAGCGCCCTTAAAACTTATCAGTGGATTTCCACCGCCAACTTTTTACAATGAGGGGTGGACAATGAATTCAGGAGCATCGACAGCTGACAAAAAAATTGTGGAAGGAACGGATCCGGAGCATTGTCCCCATAATTTAAATTGCTTTCACGATTATGATGTGGCCTTGGCTTATGCCCGAAAAATTGGTAAGCCGCTGATGGTGGATTTTACCGGATGGAGCTGTGTAAATTGCCGAAAAATGGAAGATCAAGTTTGGATTGATCCAAGAGTGTTGCAGCGACTGAATGAAGATTATGTTTTGGTTTCGCTTTACGTGGATGACAAAACGGAATTGCCTGAACAGGAGAAATACGTTTCAAAAATTACAGGAAAAAAAGTGAAGACCACAGGGAATAAATACAGTGATTTGCAAACTACTCGCTTTAAAACCAATTCACAACCTTATTATACCTTACTTGATCAAAACGAGCAATTACTGATAACTCCTCAAGGTTATGACCCAAATATTGAAAAATTTATTTCGTTTTTAGATAGTGGAAAAGACGAGTTTCAAAAGCGACAATAGCAATTATTTAAAGAGGCTTATAGTACCATTTTTTTCAATCACCTTTCCATCACACTCGCTTGTTGCTTTGAGGCTGTAAAAATAAACGCCATCGTTTACTGCTGTCCCTTTAAATTTTCCATCCCAATTATCGGTGATGGATGACCATTTGTAGAGTTCCTGTCCCCAGCGGTTATAAATTGAACCGGATACATTCATTAATCCAATTGTGTTTAATTTGAATACATCATTTTGTCCGTCATTATTGGGAGAAAAAACATTTGGCACAAATTCAGCTTCTACCCCTTTTTTTACAAAAATGCCGACGGTGTCTGAATAAATAAACAGCCCACATCCAAAAATTTGGCATCTATAAAGTAAGCCGTTAAAGCTTGCATCGGCATTTAAAATTGAGAGATCTGACATGTTAACATTTTGATAAACGGAATTATCAATAAGGTTGGTGAAAGTTAATCCACTATCTAAACTGATTTGCCATTGATAGCTGTTTGCATTTAAGGCGTTTGCGGATAAAGATAATGTTTGGGTGCCACACACTTCTTGATTTTGAGGTTGTGTAGAAGCCTGAAGCGGAGCAAATGTTATGGAAGCAGGGGCACTTGGGATAGAAGGTCCGCAGCCGCTGATGATGCATTGGTATTGATAATTGTTATAGTTAGCACTTACACCATTAATGGTTAATGTAGGAGTTGTTGCATTAATATACGTTCCGGTATTGTTGATGAAAACAAAGCCACTGCTGATATTTTCGAGCCATTGATAACTTGCTTGAGTATTCGTTGCAACAGTAAAGCTCACGGTGTCACCAACACACACTATTTGGGGAACCGGCTGTGAGGTGAATGCCACAACCGGATTTACAGTTAATCCGGCCGAATCGCTAGGAAAAGCATTTCCACATATTCCGCTGATGATGCATTTGAATAGGTAGTTATGAAGGAAAAATGGAGTACTTAGGATTTGTAATGTAGAAGAATTTGTTCCTGCAAAGGGCGAACCTACCGGAGCAGGTGTGTAGGTTAAACCGCTGTCGGAGCTCATCATCCATTGATAGGTTGCAGATGGAATTGTTGTACCAACAGAGAATGAAGTAGTTGTACCTTCGCAAATAGTTTGATTTTGAGGTTGTGTTATGCTTGTTGAAAGCGCTGTAACATCAAATTTAACAATGGCATCTACGGGGCGCTGAAAATATTCGATTACGAGTAAAGCAGGGCCATTCATACATACTCCATTTGGAAAGGCAGCATCAGTATTTTGACTCGCCAAAGCATGTTCCGTAAACATATCAATTAACCAAGTTGCACCACCATCAATACTTAAACGTGCACCATCATCTGCCGCAAGGCGAAAACGATAAAAGCCCGGAGTAAAATTTTGGTTACGGTAGAAGCGCAAACTATAGTTTGTTGTATAGCCATCGCCACACTGAAAACTTGTTCCATTGTTTACTAATCCCACAGTCCCGGGCATTTTACTGCTACCGGTGGTGTTTGTAAAATTTAAACTAAAATTTAAAGAGTCCTTTAAGAAATGTCCTTTATAGTTTGCTTGTGCGAAAAAACTTTGTTGTGCAATTAATGCAGGAGTGGTAAGTGGTGAGCCTGTAGTAGGTACCCATGTATAGGCATGCGCTATCCATTGATTGCTACCAATGGTACTTGGGGCAATAGCTGCGAGTGGCGCATACCCCGGCGTAATCGTCATACCACTGCAAGTTCCTCCCGGTAGATTTAAGGTATTACTAGTTGTAAAAGGTGAAACGGCGGAGCGGAATTTAATGTTGTAATTTGCTCCTGGGGCCTGAGAAACAGGGATAGTGATTTCGAAAAATAGATCATTTATGTCTCCAGCAAAAGTGTAAGCACCAATTGTCCATGGTCCGGTTGCACTTACTGTGCTATACCTGTTGCAATTAAATAGTGTTGTGCCGGAAGTAAAAGAACCGGAAGGGTTGGATAGCAATGCCTGCACCGTAGCGCCGGTAGGTAATCCTTGCACATGAAAAATTTTGAATAAAATGGTATTGCCGGCGCAAATGCTGGGACAACCAAAGGGCACAGGTTCGCCTATGTCGATAAAAGCTGCTTTTACAGAAAAACTCAAGAGCAGACTTAAGAAGAAAAGATGGACTTTTTTTAGCATGGTACTTTAACGAGGATTAATAAGATTCTATTTATAAAGAGTTAACGTTCCTTTTTTTTCTAATTTTTTATCGGCGCAATTACTTGTAGCTTCAATGGTGTAAACGTAAACACCCGCAGGTAAAACAGCACCTTTGTATTTACCATCCCATTTAGTTAAAAGTGAATTCCATTCAAATAGAATTTCACCCCACCTGTCAAAAATTTCGCCCTTTACGTCTCTTAATCCGTAAGGGTTAATTTGGAAATAATCATTCAGTCCATCATTATCGGGCGAGAACGCATTAGGAATGTAAAGTGTAGTAGCATTTTCGGTAGCATCGACCATAGCCGGATTCGAATATATGGTTTGATTACAGCCATCAACTGCACAGCGGTAAAAATTATTTTTCATATCGGTGCTCACACTGTTAATGATAAGCTGTGCAGTATTTTCATTTGAGTAATTCGGGATATTTAAAATATCGGAAAAGCTAATTCCTCCGTCGGTGCTTATTTGCCAATGATAGGACAGGTTTTTTCCACTAGCGACTATTGAGAAGTTGGCACTTTCATCTTCACATTTTTTTTCATTTACAGGCTGCACATCAATAATGGGTGGCGATTGAACAGTGAATGGAATTGGAAGGGAAATTTTACCCGGGCCACAACTTGTATAGATGCATTGGTAAATATTGCCATTTTCAGAAATACTAACATTCGATAAAGTTAGCATGGAAGTTGTCGCGCCTGAATAAATTCCACCGTCGCTAACATTTGTAAAACCAGAACCGAAATTTACCTGCCATTGAAAACTAGGGTTTCCGGTGGTTGTAAGAGTTAGGTTGGTGCTTCCGCCTTCGCACAAGATGGCACTTTGTGTTTGGTATAAAAGTGTTGAAACAGGTGAAACGAATAAACTGGCAGGTGCACTTGTAGCTGTTGAACTGCCGCAACCACTGACAACACATCTATACAAATAGTTATGCAAAGCAAGTGTGACTCCATTGATGTTTAGTACTGCAGTAGTTGCGTTGTTGTATATCCCACCATTCGCTAAGGATTGAAAACCGGAACCGGAATTAACCTCCCATTGGTATGAAACAGCATCAAGTGCAGTTATAGAAAAATTGATGTTATCGCCTTCGCAAACATTTTGATTTAGGGATGCACTTGAGATGCTAACTGCAGGTGTCACGATAAGTGTTACAAGCGATGTACTAATTGTTCCGGAGCAATCGGTAAGGATGCATTTCACTTGAAAATTAGTTTGAAGTGAAGTGACATTCGATAGCACAAGTGTGGAGTTATTAATTGTAATATTGCCTCCGTTGACTAACGGACTAAAAGTTCCACCCAATCCACCTTCCCAGCTATACGATTGAACATTTGTTGCAGAAAATGAAAATGTTGCTGTTCCTCCCATACATACCGTTTGATTGGCGGGTTGGCTAGCAATTGCAGCAAGTGGAGAAACAGTTAAGGTTACTGCATTTGAAGTAACTGAATTTCCGGAACAAGCACTAATAATACATTGATATTGATTTCCTGATAATGCAGCTGTAGCTCCTGTAATGGTGAGTGTAGCAGTAGAAGTATTCGAATAATTCGGGCCATTCACCAGATTTACGAAACCACTGCCTGTATTAACTTGCCAGGTGTAGGAATTTGCATTTGATGCGATAACGCTAATTGAAGTATTACCAGGTCCACATAAATTTACTGCCGTAGGTTGGCTGGTTATAATGGCTGAAGACCCTAAGTATAAAGTTACAGTATTACTGGTTACAGAACTACTGTTGCAGCCCGAAACAATACACTGATATTGGTAAGTATCCATAGCAGCTTGCATACCGCTAATTTGCAGCGAAGGAGTTGATGCACCGCTATATAAACTTCCATTAATTATGTTTGTAAAACCACTGCCGCTATTAACTTGCCATTGACATGATACACCTACCGGCACACCAATGGTAAAAGCACCGGGTCCAAATAAACATAAAGTATTATCGATGGGTTGAACATTGATACTTGCAGCTGTACCAACGGTTAACAGCGCAGCAGTAGTAGGAATACCGGCACCACAACCGGTAACAATACATTGATATTGATTTCCGTTCATAAGTGACGTTGCACTTGATATGGCAAGAGTTGCAGTTGTTGCTCCTGAATAAATGCCACCATTGCTGATGGAAGTAAATCCTGCACCCGTATTTTCTTGCCATTGATAGCTGAGTGCATTACTTGCAACTACAGAAAAACTTGTATTATCGCCGGCGCAGATAGTAGAGGCTGCCGGCTGGCTGTTAATACTTGCATTACTGGTAACCGATAACGCAACAACAGAGCTTGCTGTATTTATGGCACATCCTGTAACAATGCATTGATAATTTGTATTGTTCATTGCCGCACTTACCGGTGAGATGCTAAGCGTAGCACCATTTACATTGGAATAAACTCCACCGTTGTGGATATTTACAAAAATACCACTGCTGTCTCTTTGCCATTGATACGCTGCAGTGCCTGCTGTTCCTATTGTAAAAGTTGCTGTTCCCAAATCACAAACGCTTGTACTTTGTGGTTGAGTGGTAATATTTGGTGCGGATGTGGTGACTGTTAGCAAGGCATTACCGGTAGTGACAGGATTAGTGCAAACGCCTGTTACGATACAGTTATATAAATATGAATTCTGAATGGTGCTACTAGGTATAATTTGAAGCACATTACTGGTTGCACCACTGTAAGGTGCCCCGTTTGAAATAGCGTTGAATGTGGCGCCACCATTAGTACTTACTTGCCACTGATAAGTTGCTCCGATAATTGAAGTAGTTGAAAATGCGGCATTTTGACCTGCACATACAATCGAATCTTTTGGTTGAGCAATTGCAGCCGGTGAAAGCAATTGGGAGGAAAAACGAATGTGCGCGTCAGCAGGGCGTTGAAAATACTCAATTACGAGAGACGTAGGACCGGATAAACAAACTCCACTTGGAAATAGCGTTGCAGTTGTTTTCATGCTACCTGCATAGGCTTGTTCGAGAAAGCTATTTAATATCCAAGTTATGCCCCCATCAATACTTAAGCGAATACCGTCATCACCTTGAATCTCGAATTGATATAAGCCGGCAGCAAAATTTTCGGTGCGGTAAAAGCGTAAACTAAAATTTGTAGAGTAGCCATCGCCGCATTGAAAACTAGTACCATCGTGCAAAACTGCTAGAGGCCCCGGCATTTTACCACCATTGGGTGTATAATCTAAATTAAAGCTCAAGCTATTTTTTAAAAAGTGACCTTTGTAATTTATGGGGTCAAAAAAGTTTTGCGCAGCAACGAGCGCTGCAGTATTAAGTTGTGCACCAGTTGTAGGTGTCCACGTATAAGCATGTGCTATCCATTGGCCGTTTCCGTAAGTTGACGGAGCAAGCGCTGCGAGAGGGCTGTAGCTGGGAGTAATTGTAAAGCCAGTACAAGGCATTTGCATGTTTGCGCCTACTGTTGCCCCTGATTTAAAATGAACTGTATAGCCGGTTGCCGGTGTTGCAGTGGCCGGAATTGTAAATTCAAAAAAAACATTGCTTGCGTTAGATGAAAAAGCGTAAGGCCCGTTAATCCAAGGTCCTGTTGCACTTGAGGTGCTGTATCGATTACAATTTATTGTTGTGGTTCCGCTACCAAAACCTCCTGTTGAGTTAGATAAAATAGCTTGCACCTGAGCACCGGAAGTTAAATTTTGTAGTTGAAATATTTTTAAAACAAGTGTTCCGCCAGCACAAACACTTGGACAGGTATATGGCACCGTTTCGCTCGTGGAAATATACTGCGCTTGCGCTACAATAGGAACAAAGAAAAGAATAGTAAAAAACCGAACTACGAAATTTTTCATTTATGGTGTAAACTTAAAAGTTTCAAGGGTTGAATTTAATGTTTTTTTATGGGATAAGTAAGCTCATTCGCTCTATATATTTATTGCTCCGACTAACAGGTTTATTTTTTAACATCACCCTTTATTAAGATAGCTCTTGATTAAAAAAAAAGCGCCCATGTTCAATGGACGCTTTTTTAATGGAGCAGTGGAATGCTTTACTCCAATTTTACAAATTTTCTTATCCAAATAGCATCACCTTGTGAAAGGCGAATAAAATAGACACCTTGTTTCCATGTTTCTGTATTGATTTGAATATGATTTTCTGTTTCATTATCCTTTGAATACACTATCCTTCCTGCAGCATCGCTTATTCGTAAGCTCATTTCCTTTTCCAATTTAGTAATCAAATTTAAGTTATTACTAAATGGATTGGGATAGATTGAAGGAGCATAAATTAAATCCGATAAATTAGTTGTGCCAATCAATACCGATAGACTGGTAACAATAATACTATCGCAGCCATGCAATGCCGCAAAAGTATCGGAATAATAGCCGCTTGTATATTGATAGGCACCGGCGAGAAATATACTGTCTCCTTGAATAATTGTTGCTGTGATGGTATCCATGTAAGAGGGCCATACAGCCAATGTACTTGTAATCGTGCTATCACAATTGTTTGCATTTGGAATTACATCTGTGTAAACATTAGCAGTAGTTTGATAAGCACCACCTAAATATATACTATCTCCATCACAGATGTAAACTGTTTGAGTGGAGCTGCTCGCTTGGTTCACAAATAATTGTGTAACCACCACACTGTCGCATCCATGCGATGAAGTAAGCACATCGGTAAAAGTTCCGGGATTAAGTTGATAGGCACCTTGCAAATAAATGCTATCTCCACTACATATGTTTGCATTCGTATTTACAATGTTTACGAGGTATTCTGTAACGGTTGTAACAACTGTGCTATCGCAACCATGAATCGAAGAAAAATGTTGGGTATAAATGCCCGGAGCACTAATGGTTACACCGCCTACAATAACGCTCTGGCCGGTGCAAAAACCTGCAGTAGCACTATGTTGGTAGGAGGAATACAGCGCTAAATTAGTATGCACAATACTGTCACAGCCTCCAATACTTAACAACGAATCGTGATATAAGCCTGCAGTTTTGCGCCAAGCACCTTGCAAAAATAAACTATCGCCGTTGCACACAAAGCGATTTACTGTTTGAGTTGTTGGTGGTGTTACCGAAACCACTATTGAATCAGTTGAACAAACGGTTCCCAAAGCATTGCATTCAGTTAGTTTTAATTTGTGAAGACCTGTAAAGCTCCAGTTTACATTTACAGTATTTGTTCCTGCGCCGGAGGTAATTGTACCGCCTGTAATAGACCATGAATAGGTGTTTCCAAGATGCGCTGCAGAGATGTAGGCGTTATTGAAAACTGTGCTATAACATAAAGCGCTCGCACCGTTAATATCGGTAGTAAAATTATCGATGTCGATGTCCATATTTACAACGATACCAAAATTATTACCCCATTGTCCAGAAGCTGATTTAACACGAAGGTATAATACATGTTTGCCCATTAATACAGGAGATGGAATATTGGCACCCTTAATTGTTTCGAGTGCTGAATTAAAATTACCATCAAAAGCCAGCATGGGAGTTGCGTTTCCATTTCCCGGATCGGTATCGAAAAAATACTCGGCAGCGCTTACTTTTATAGACCTGGTGGTGACTAAATTGGGAGTAATGTCAACGATTGTGCTGAAGGATTTTCCCCATTGATTTTGAGCATCGCGCACACGCATACTAAATTTATGAATTCCGGGTGCAGGTAAATTAATTCCACTTTTTGTAAGTGTTTCCAATGCTTCATTAAAGGCACCATCGAAAGCAAGAAGTGCTAATCCATTACCTTGTCCAGGATCTGCATCCCAAAAATACTCGGCAGCTGTAATTTTAATTTGCCGAATGGTAAGAATAGAAGGGGCGATATCAATCACCGTTTTAAAAGCTGTGCCCCAGTGGTTTTCGGCATCTTTAACGCGCATAGAAAAGGAATGCACACCCACAGTTGGAAGCGCAATACCTGAATTTACGGCTGTTTCAAGCGCTTCATCAAAAGCACCATCGAATGCAATTAACGGTGTTCCGTTGCCTTGTCCGGGATCGGTGTCCCAAAAATATTCGGCGAGGTTAACTTTTATTTGTCGTTTAGTGACAATTGCAGGAGTAATGTCTACAATGGTTTTGTAGGCTATGCTCCACTTGTTGGCATGATCTTTTACCCGAATAGAAAAGGTATGAATTCCGGTGGCGGGAAGCAAATTGGCAGATCCAATTATTTCTTCTACAGCCCCATTGAAACTCCCATCAGCCGCAGCCATAGGCGTTCCATTACCTTGACCGGGATCGGTGTCCCAAAAATATTCGGCTGCTTTGATTTGCTGTGCTGTGTTTTTTTGAGAAAAACAGAGTAAAGCAAGAAGCAGAAAAATGAGTTTAAAATATAGTTTCATTTTAAATTATGTTTTTAATAAAACTATCTGTCAAAAGCATTTGCTTTCACATTCAAGGTGTTTCCGGAACGGATATTAAATGGATAAACCACCGAATAAATTCTAGCAGCGCCACTGTGTAAGGGAAAGAAATTGTTTAAAGAGAGTGAGCCACCATACGCGCCTGCATCTCCGGGGGTTAAATCTAAATCATAAAATGGATTGGCAGGATTTCCGCCGTCAATACTGGCATCTCCACTGGTTAACACACCCGTACTTGAATTAAAACTTACCGATAAATTGGTGGTATTATTTCCTGAAAAGGTAAAATTACCGGCAATTGGTGAGCTGAAATTAAATTCAATATGGTTATAATAAGCATTTGCTTGCCCACTTACTGCCGATGCATAAATACCGTATTTGGTGCCGCTTGCATTTCCATCAACCACATTATTCATCACTTCTGTTATGGATAAACCGGGAAGATTACTTATTAGTATTCCATAATTGGTAAAAGAATAATTTTCAGCCCAAATAGTATTGTTGTAGATGTAGCTGGGAATTGAAGCGTTGGCGCAGGAGTTAATATAAATACCGCAATAACTGTGTGTAATAAAATTATTCTTTATATGTAAAATAGACGCGGTAGAATTGGAATATAATGCTGCAGTTCCTGCATAAACATTTTTGATTTTATTACCAATTATGTAAACAGTATCATTTTGAAATAAAGATGTATTGCTTATGGTTACAACTTCATTTGAACTTGCATTAATATTTGTAATGCTGTTACCAATGATGCTCCCCGACGCAATAGAAACAATTCCATTAAGCATCGAGCAACCTGCAATTGTAGTATTAAACACTTTGGCACTTAATAAAATATTTCCATATGTGAAATAGCTGTCAAATACATTGACTGTAGTGGCTTTGTTAGCACCTGTGGAATTCCCTCCAACAATACCGCCCGAAAGATTTTTCATACCAATAAAGGTAATGGTTCTTCCTGCGGCTGCATCTAACGTATAAGTGCCTTGCACTACAAAAAAAGTATCGTTGTCGTAACTTAAAAACTCGAGGCTTTTAGATACATTAATGTTTTCGATCCATGGAATATTACCTGCTCGGTTACGCACTAAAATGCGGTCGCCATCCACAGCAGCAGTAACGGCTGCATTAATAGAGGAATATGCCGGAGCTGTTCCAAATTCTTCCACAACGAGGTCGGTTGCAAAAAGTGGTTTAGTAAAGAAAAGTGCTGCAACAAGCAGCACGGAGAATAATTTGTTGGTTTTCATTTTGTGGATTTTAAATTTTATGAATGAATAAAAATAGGGTGGCAAAGGTAGAAAATTTGATTTTAGGATTTCAAGGTTTTGCAGAGATATGGCAACACCTTAAAATTGTGTACTTTTAGGGAGTAAATTTAAATTGAAATGATTATCAGGGTTAAGATTTAATTCACTATCAAAAGGCATTTATTTTTTAACTATTTCGGATGGAGAAAATGAAAAAACAAAAAAAGTGGTGATTGCACAATAACACTCTTCCAATTTCGAAAAAATAACTCAACTACTCAATATCTCAACAACTCAACACCTCAAACCTTGGAAATAAAAACTGCAACATTTGTTATCAGCAATACCGATTATAAAAAATCACCCACGCGCAAGCTCCCTGAATATGCTTTTATTGGACGTTCCAATGTTGGTAAATCGTCGCTCATAAATATGTTGTGTGGAAATAAAAGTCTGGCAAAAACTTCCGGGAAACCGGGTAAAACGCAACTCATTAATCATTTTATCATTAACGAAAAGGAAGAACCCTGGTATTTAGTGGATTTACCGGGTTATGGTTACGCCAAAGTGAGCAAGACACTCAAAGAGCGTTGGGGAAAATTTTTGCAGGAGTATATATTAAAACGCGAAAATTTATTGTGCATGTTTGTGCTCATTGATAGCAGATTAGAACCTCAAAAAATTGATTTGGAATTTATGCAATGGCTCGGCGAAAAAGGGGTTCCATTTGTAATGGTATTTACTAAAAAGGACAAACTGCCAATTCGTGCATTTAATAAGAACATGGGCAGCTATAACAAAAAAATGCTTGAGTTATGGGAAGAGCTTCCTAAGCAGTTTTTTTCTTCGTCCATCAATTCAGACGGTAAAGAGGAGATTTTATCCTTTATTGAAGAAACAAATAAATTGATGGTGGAATGAGATGGTTTATTTGTTTTTTGTTTGTAATTCCAATTGTTAGCAATGCACAATCGATTCAGGTTGGAGCAGGCAGCATAAAGCGATTCGAAAACTTTAAATCAGTTTATGTTGATCCACGTAATGTGGATGTGTGGGTTCCTTCGGATTATTCCACGGCGGTGAAATATGATGTAGTGTATATGCAAGATGGCCAAATGCTTTTTGACAGCACAAGCAATTGGAATCATCAGGAATGGCAGGTAGATGAAACGGCAGAAAAATTGATGCAAAGCAAAAAAATTCGGAATGCTATTATTGTGGGAATATGGAACAATGGAGCCTACCGACGAAGCGAGTATTTTCCGCAAAAGTGTATTGAAGCTATGCCTCCTGAACTAAAGGATACTTTGATTGCAAATTATTTGTTAGGAAAAGTTTTAGCGGATAATTATTTATTGTTTCTCACCCGCGAATTGAAGCCATTTATCGACAGTGCTTTTTCAACCAATACAAGTCTTAGTCACACCACTATAGCCGGTTCAAGCATGGGCGGATTAATTTCGCTTTACGCCATTTGCGAGTATCCCCAACTCTTCGGCGCTGCTGCTTGCATGAGCACCAATTGGCTGGGAGTTGTTTATAAAAACGAAAGTATCGCACCTTTTTTTATCGCTTATTTAAAACAAAAATTGCCTGACCCCAACACACACAAAATTTATTTTGATTATGGTTCATTGGGCTTGGATAGCTTATATAAACCGGTTCAACTAAAAGTGGATGAGCTTATGCGGGCACACAAGTACAGTTCAAAAAATTGGATTACTAAAGAGTTCCCGGGCGAAACACATAGTGAAAGGGCTTGGAGTATGCGTTTAGCCATTCCTTTTGAATTTTTGTTGCAGTTGGATTAATTCTCCTTTCAACTTTCGATAGTTCCATGTTATGAACTGCAAATTTAAGCTAAGAATTATGAAAGAATTGTCGGTAATTCTGTAATGGATATTGCTTTTAATACTGTTGTTTTGTATAAGCGCTAAATTATAATTTAATCAACAATTTCAGGTTAAAAAGTCCCTTTGAAAATCGGTGAATGGAGGCTTGTAAATTGATGATTTTTGTAAATTTACACTTACTAATAGTACCAAACAAATAGGAAATGAAGAAGAAAATTACAATAAGTTTTATAGCATCTTTATTACTGATTAGTTCAGTTTTTGCTGTATTACCAACACCACTCATAACTTCACCTGCCGACGGATCGGTTGGAAATCCTGCCAATACAATTATTAATTGGTACAATGTTACCGGCGCAACCAATTATGAGTTTAAAATAAACACCGATCCAACATTGAATGGCGCCACCTTGCAAACGTCTGTATCAAGTCAGTTTTCTACAAACGAACTTTTATACAACACCATTTATTTTTGGCAAGTGCGCGCTTTGAAAACCACCGGAACTCCCGATTCATCAGATTGGACACAAATATTTAGTTTTACAACTGCTGCTACGCTTGCGTTAACAGCACCAAGCGACGGAGCAATTAATCAATTACCAAAATGCTTTTTAAATTGGGCCAACAGTGGAGGTATTACTAATTACCAGGTTCAATGGGATGAAACAGCAAATTTTAATTCTCCTTTCTTGATGGACTCCCTTTTACCGGATTCCGTTTCTGATATTTATATAAACAATTTAAAATTTGGAACTACTTATTTCTGGCGTGCACGAGGAATGCATGCTTTGGATACGATGCAATGGACTAATCCATATTCTTTCACCACACTTGATTCAGTTGTTCTTTCCTCACCGGCAAGTGGAGCTGCATTTCAATCTACAAGTAGTTTATTGAATTGGGATTACATCAGTGGAATTACAAATTATGAAGTGCAAATTGATATGCTACCAACATTTAATTCACCCTCATTTCAAAGCGCAGTGTTGCCGGATTCCATATCTCAATGGACAACTGCAAATTTGGATTTTGGAACCAATTATTATTGGAGGGTGCGTGCTTGGCATGCAACCGATACTACTCAATGGTCGCAAGTGTGGGATTTTTCCACATTGGTTTCGGTAACGCTTACTGCCCCTGCAAACAATGTTACAAACCAGTTTCCGAATGTGCTTTTGAATTGGAACTATGTGTCTGACCCAATCTCTTATGATGTGGAATTCGATACGAGTGCCACGTTTACTTCACCGCTCTATGCATATGCAACAAACGATACAATATCGGAATACAAAACAGCAGAATTATTATTTGGTACAAAATATTTTTGGAGAGCACGTGTACACAATGCAGCAGATACCTCACAATGGTCATCAGCATGGAGTTTTACAACCATTGATACCTTAAATCAAACAAGTCCTTTGAATGGGTCAGTAAACCAAGCTTCGCGCGTTACACTTAATTGGTCAGCTATAAGTGGTACAAGCGGGTATGATATTCGTGTTGATACAGTTGCTGATTATTCATCTGCTTTTGCATTTCAACTGAGTTCACTTTCGTCCAACCAGCAATTAACTAATTTATATTTTGGCACCACTTATTATTGGAGTGCTCGTGCAGTTCATGCAAAGGATACATCTTCATGGACGAGCAATTGGACTTTTACTACTGCGGATGCAGTCGCGCTTTCATCACCTGCCAACCTATCTGTTGATGCAGCTCCAAGAACAAATTTAAACTGGAGTAATTTAAGTGGCTCCAACGAATATATTGTGCAGTACGATACCGCTGCAAATTTTTCATCTCCTTTACTTGTCTCAGCAAGTGCATTGGTGTCGAATTATTTTACATCCAATTTATACTTTAATCAAACTTATTTTTGGCGTGTACGTGCCATCAATTTAGTGGATACAAGTGGCTGGTCTCCTGTGTGGAGTTTTACTACCGTTAATCAAGTACTGCATACTTCGCCCTTGGATAGTGCAATTGGTCAAGCCTTGATTACTGAAATTAATTGGTCAGGTGTTTCAGGAGCAACCGGTTATATTTATCGTTTTGATACCAGTCCTTTATTTAATGTTTTTCCACAATATGGAAATTCAATCGGGACGAATTCAAGAGCCGATATAACCTTGCCATTAAACGGACAAACGTATTATTGGCAAGTGGCGATTGTTGATTCGGTGGATACTTCAGGATGGTCCAATCCATGGAGTTTTACCACATTCTATCAAATTGCGAATGCTCCTCTGCTTGTATCGCCCTTAGATATGGCAAGTGGTATTCAATTAACAGCTGCACCTTTAGTTTGGAATAGTGTTCCTGCTGTATTTGGATATGAATACATGTATTCAACAAACTTCAATTTTGCAAATTCGATTAGTGCAAATACTTTGGATACAACAGGAGCCACAGCCGCGCTTGCAAGCTTTACAACTTATTACTGGAAAGTAAGAGCAGCGAATGCAAGCGGCTATTCGCCATGGTCAGCTACTTTTTCGTTTACTACTTTAAATCCTTTATCCAGTGCTCCTTTATTATTTGCTCCCGAAGATTTAGCAGTGGATGTTCCTCAACCGGTAGCATTTAGTTGGTATCCTGTAAATATTGCTACATCATACATCGGTGAATACGCAAACGATACAGCATTTACCAATGCAGTTATTTTTGCAACTACCGATACATTTGCCATTTCGGGAACGCTTAATCCTTTATCAACATATTATTGGAGAATAAGAGCGAAAGATGGAAATGCTTTATCACCATGGAGCGAAATATGGAGTTTTACAACCGAAAATCCATTAACCGTTGCGCCGCTTCAAAATGCACCCCAAGATCTAGCAATTGGAATTGCAACACCCGCTAATTTTAACTGGTATTCCATTGAATTAGCTTCTTCTTATGAATGCGAATACGATACCGATAGTTTGTTTTCGGCACCTATCACTTTATTGGCAAATGATACAAGTGTTAGTTCTTTACCTCTTACTCCATTTACCAAGTATTTTTGGCGTGTGCGGGGAGTGTTAGGTAATGTATCATCACCTTGGAGTGCAACTTGGCGCTTTACCAGCGATGATGCTACCATTCCTTTCCCAATTTATCCGGCCTATGGCGATACAGGATTGTTGACTCCGGTAACTTTTAGCTGGAACCTAGTTATTGTGGCCAATAGTTACGAATGTGCCTATGACACCGATTCACTCTTTTCGAATCCGATTGTTTTGAATTCCAACAACGATACAGCACAATCACTAAACTTAGCTTCCTACACAAAATATTTCTGGAGAGTTAGAGCTTATGATGGCACACAGTTTTATGCTTGGAGCCCCACTTGGGTTTTTACCACTTCTGTAATGATTGGATTGCCTTCACACGCAAGTGAAACGGCACTCAGCATTTATCCCAACCCTGCCAAAGACAAGTTGTTTGTGCTTGTTCCCAACAAGGCAAATGAAACTATTTTGATACGCTTGTATAACGCTTATGGTGCAGAGGTATGGACAAAAGTATATTCGGGAAGCGTTAATGAAACACTTAGTTTGTCAAGCTATTCAAAAGGGCTTTATACTATGATTGTGGATAATGGAAAATCCCAAACTGTAAAAAAATTGCTAATAGAATAAACGTATTTGTTAAGAACACCAAGGGGAAGCTGTTCCATTCAGTTTCCCCTTTTTTATTGCTTTTCGTCTCCTAATTTCTTAGAAAGGCTATAAAATCAGTGCTTGGAAGTGCAGCAATGCCTGCTTGCCGGAGTAGCGTAACCAATTGCCCACGATGATAGGTGGAATGGTTCATGCAATGCATGATTATTTCGGTATGCGAATTTGTAAACTCTTTTTGCTGCAAATTTTTATAGGTACAGCTTTTTAAAAAGAAAGAATCCGGCGCATTTTTAACGCTTGTTTCAAAATCGCGAGAACAGGCTAAAAAGGCATCTATGGCTACCTCGTTTCCAAATGTTTTACTAGGAAAGGCGGTTAATGAAATGCCATTTATGCGGTTCAGCCATATATACTCCGCATCCCAAATGTGATATACCGTTTTTCGAATGGAAGAAAAACTACTGCTAATTTCTTTTTCCAGTTCAGCTTTATCAACCTTTACTAATACCACTGCGATGCGGCTGTTGGCCCACAAATTATAGCTTACTAATTGTTTCAGATAGTGAGAAGTTTCCATTGTTTTATTTTGATTCAAATATAAGTCAATTTCAAATTTTGAATTTCCTACTTTCGCAACATATAAAAAATAAATGCCGGCACTCGTTAAGGATAAAATTATATTAGGAATCGACCCCGGAACTACCATCATGGGTTATGGATTGGTGCACAGCAATGGAACAAAAATTTCGTTAATTGCTTTGGGCGTATTGCAATTAAGTAAATACGATGACCATCCGCTGCGATTGAAAAAAATATTTGAACGTACGCTTGGATTGATAGAAGAATACAAACCCGATGAAATGGCCGTGGAAGCTCCATTCTTTGGAAAAAATGTGCAATCGATGTTAAAGTTAGGTCGTGCACAAGGTGTGGCTATAGCTGCTGCGATGTATCGCGATGTTCCCATATTTGAATACTCTCCCAAAAAAATTAAGCAAAGCATCACCGGTAACGGAAATGCAGCGAAAGAGCAAGTTGCTGCCATGCTTCAAAATTTGTTAAGCATAAAAGAAATTCCCAAAGATTTAGATGCTACCGATGGATTGGCTGCAGCTGTTTGTCACAGTTATCAAAACACTTCCGGAAGCGGTGAAAAAAAGTATTCCGGTTGGGATGCATTCGTGAAAGATAATTCCAAGCGCGTAAAATAATTTTACTTTAAACTCCCTTGCAGTGAAATGTTTTCATCCCCTTTCTGATAAGGAAGATAGGTGATAATAAACTGAAACATTTCATCCGTAGTGCGCATGCTTCCTTCCCTTTCTGATACAGTTCTTGGAGGGTGAAAGGGATTAAGCGGATTGTTACGGGTATTGTCGAAAGTTCCATAAACATAAATAACAGCACCTTCCGGGATTTTTACCATCTTTTTAAATGTGTAAAAATATTGCCAGCGAAAATCCCATTTGTTGATTTTAATAAGTGGGATGGTATCTCCATTTGTTTGAACAGCAAATGCCCAGAATTTTTTTCCCAGCAGATGCATGTGAGGATTTATGGTGAGGATAGAAATATCCGTTGAAACATAGTAACGCGTTAAAAACGTTTTTACCGAATCGGGCGGAATCACCAAGGGCGGCTCAATGGGAGATACTCCAAGTGTTCCCATTTGTAGTTCAAGTGTGGGGCGTTTAAGTGGACCTTTTCCAAAAAAAATATTGAGCTGCGATTGATCACTGGTATCCACCGCTGATGGTCCATAATGGATGTCTTTAAAGAAAAATGCTCCTTTGCGCGACATTAAAAATCCTCCAATTCCTTCGGGATAAATATTCGGTAGCACACCGGGTAAATAATTGGTAACAGATAACTTTAATATGGGATAAGTGCCGTCATCATTAGCTAATCCCAGCTTATCGTATGCTGATTTTATGGTGGGGAAATCTTTTATGTCTACAATTTTATCTCCATCAAATACGTTTTTCTTTTTGTCGTATTCATAACGTACCATCTCACCGTTCATGTGATGCAACAATTTGTTGTTGCCCGGAATAAATTCAATAGCACGGATAAATGTATCGCGCGGAATTTGATATGGAATCTTCATTAATAAAAAACGGTCTTGCTTATCGCCTTTTATGATTAAGGGTCGCTCCATTTTTAATACCAAATCGGGTTTTCCTAATTGGGAAGCATTTTCAAACACAGGCGCTGGCGGTAATAAACTGGAATCCCCATAAGGGCAGCCGGCTTTTACCCAATCGCCTATTAAATTTATTTCAGCATCGGTTAAAAGTTTTTCATCGCTAAAATGTGTATAGCTTGCATCGGCCGGCCAAGGAGGCATGTAGCGTGTTTTCGTTGAAATGGCAATCATGGGTGCGCGTTTCGCCGCATCTTCATAACACAGTAAAGGAAAGGGACCAACCGAATTTTTTTGATGACATGGTGAACAATTCTTAAATAAGATAGGAGCAATGTCTTTTGTAAAAGTTACTTGATTATTTTGTTTTGAGGATTGCCCACAACTGATGCTAAAAAGCACAACTATTGTAGCAATTGAATAAATGGCAACTTTATAATTCTGCTTAATTTTCACCTTTTAATCGAGTAGCTGTTCCTGAATAAGTTTGGACAAAGATATTTGCTTATTGGAGAAATAGGAGACTTGAAAGAAATTATTTGTAAATCCAGCACTTTTCAAACAACTGACTAAATGCACATCTTAAGGTGTTTAACAGGGTATATTCTGATAAAAGGCTTAATTAATTAGGGAGCGGATTTGTTTTCGTGATGAAAAAAAAATATTTTTAGAGCAGTAGCATTCTCAAATTCTAATTCATGATACACCAACCACACACAGAAAAAAAATTAACAATGAAAAAAATATTCTTGCTTCTTTGCATAATTCAATGGACGAATTGCAACGCGCAATCCCTAAAAAATAATTCCTGGATACTTGGGAAATGGGAGATGAAAATGGGAAATAAATCCATCTTCGAAGAGTGGAAAATGCAAGACGACAGCACATTTGTGGGCAGTTCCTATATGCAGGATGGAAATGGTAAGCAAAGAATTATGGAAACCATGGAGCTAAGAAGCAGGGGTGGAGTTAATTATTATGTTCCAACTGTAAAAGGGCAGAACAACAATAAGGAGGTGGTTTTTAAAATTTCAATAGCCGAAGAAAATAAATTTACAGCCGAGAATTCGGAGCATGATTTCCCTCAGCGCATATACTATGAATTAATATCTCCTAACGAACTAAAAGCACAAATTGAAGGATTGCAAAAAGGGAAGCTACGCAAAGAAGAATGGATTTTTAAGAAGTAATTAGAAAGCTGTAATATCATTTCGTAGAAGAATGTAAGTGCATTTATTCCACGTTAGTATTGTGGTAATTTATTTTAGGTTGAATAAAAATTGCACACCTTTAAAATCAAACTCATTCTAATAAATCAGCACTCTAATCCACCCCCTGCCCCCGCCGGCGGGGGATATAAAAAGCCCCGTAATCTTTCAAATTGACTTTCAATTCGTCTAATCTTAAAAATCATAAGCATCCTAATAAATCAGCACTCCAATCCACCCCCTGCCCCCGCCGGCGGGGATACATAAATCCAGTTAATCCTCATTACAACTCCCGTCCATCTTAAACAAATCCATCAGCTAATCGGCTAATTAGCTAATCAACAAATCAGCTAATCAAGAAATCACATTTCAAAAAACAATCGTTTACCTTTACCAAAACAAATATGTCCTCTACATCTAAAAATACCCAAGTCATTAAAGCCGAAGCCAAGCGCTTAGGCTTTGAGTATTGCGGCATTTCGAAAGCAGGATTTTTAGAAGAGGAAGCACCCCGATTGGAAAAATGGTTGAAGAATAAGCAACATGGAAAAATGCAGTACATGGAAAATTATTTCGATAAGCGCCTCGATCCTAGGTTATTGGTGGATGGTGCTAAGTCGGTGATATCGCTGCTGCTGAATTATTTTTCCGAGCAAAAGCAATGCGATGCAACAGCACCAAAAATTTCGAAGTATGCTTATGGAAAAGATTATCATTTTGTTATAAAGGAAAAATTAAAGGAGTTGCATCACTTTATAGAAACCCACATTGGACAAGTTAATGGTCGTGCATTTGTGGATTCGGCGCCGGTTTTGGATAAAGCATGGGCAAAAAAAAGTGGCTTGGGTTGGATAGGAAAAAATGCCAACCTTATCACCAAAAATAATGGTTCCTTTTTTTTTATTGCGGAATTAATTGTGGATTTAGAACTCGACTACGATGGCCCGATAAAAGATTATTGCGGTTCGTGCACCCGTTGCATCGATGCTTGTCCAACACAGGCCATTACTGAGCCACACGTGGTGGATGGAAGCAAATGCATATCCTATTTTACCATTGAACTAAAAGAAAATATCCCAACTGAAATGGCCGGTAAATTTCAGAATTGGGCATTTGGTTGTGATGTGTGCCAGGATGTGTGCCCTTGGAATCGGTTTTCAAAACCGCATTCAGAACCCCTATTTACTGCGAATTCAGCAATGCTTGAACTCTCGAAAAAAGACTGGGAAGAAATTAGCGAAGATGTATTCACAAAAGTCTTTAAAGACTCTGCGGTTAAACGCACAAAATTTTCGGGCTTAAAAAGAAATCTGGATTTTCTTAAACGAAGCGTCTGAAAACTTCTTTGATAATGGGAGCATACTGATTGCCAAAGGTGGCGAGGCACCAAACTTTAAGCATTAAAGCTTCCTCTTTTTTTAACCATTTAATTCCTTTTAGCAACTCTTTCTTAAATAGTGATTTGTCGAAACTCACTTTTTCTAAGGTGAGTTTAGTTAACTCATACATGCCAGTGGTGATTAAAGTGAATACTAAAATTAAACAGCACAATAATTTTCCTGAAAATCATACTGTTGATTAAGCTCCTTTGATTCAATTTAAAATGAATCAAATTACTCTTTCCATACCTTCTAACGCAAAGGTACAAAATGAGGTTACTAAAAAAAGCAAAAATTTGTTTACAATCTTCAAATTACAGAATTGCAGTCAATTATTTTTCATTTTCCTTCCAGCGAAACGAGTTTATTTGCAATCCGGCTAAATCAAGCGCCCTGTCTACAACGGTTGCAGCCAACTCTTCAAATGTTTTGGGCAAGCTATAAAAAGAAGGGCTTGCCGGGCATATAATACCTCCCGCTTCCGTTATCAGTTTCATGTTGTTGATATGAATCAAACTCAGTGGGGTATCTCTCGTTATTAAAATCAGTTTTCTGCGCTCTTTCAGCATTACATCCGCAGCTCTTGTGGTTAAATCATTGGATATTCCTGCAGCAATGCGTGCTAGTGTGCCCATGCTGCAAGGACAAATAATCATACTGCTAAATCGAGCCGAGCCGGAAGCAAAGGGGGCAAAAAAGTCGGATTTGGAATACATTTTAAAGGGAAATTTTTCATACTCCGTATTTTGCAGTTCATATTTCCAAACGTCTTTTGCATTGTCGCTCATGACTAAGCCCACTGTTTCTATTTGGTTGGTTAACTGCTGTAATTTTTGAAGCAATACTTTAGCATAAATGGAACCACTGGCTCCGGTAATGGCGACGACTATTTTTTGTTTTTCCATCTTACTTAAAATCGTACCGCAGTGCAAAATACATAGCGGTGTTATATTGACCTTTGTTCCATCTATAGGTTTGACCTGATGCGTGTGCCCTTATTGGAAGAACAGAATTAGTGAACCTCCAGTTTACCGAAAAGTGGTTGAAAACTCGGTAGTTTAATCCGGCGCAAGCACTCCACTCCGTTTTATTAAAAGGTCGGCTTTCTATAGTTCCTGTGGGAAATTCCCCATATACATCACTCACTTTGGAGTTAATTAAATAACCCAACGAAGCACCCAATTCATAGGTAAATCGCCGGATTTTATATTTATACAACAATGGAAATTCGGCATAGTTTACTTTTAATTGAAAATAAGCTTTTCCTTTTTCCAAATCTTGTGCTTGCAAACTGCCTTTTTGTGCATACAACAATTCAAATTCAACTGAGCTACTATCGCCTATTTTAATACTAACAAATGGTCCGGCAACAATCCCCGCTTTGTGAAATCCACCCAGTTGGTCGCCCGAAACCTGACTGGTAACCACTCCGGCCATTAGGCCCGATTTAAAGTTTTGTGCCACAACCGGCAAAATACTTATAAGGAGTGAAAAGGTGAGCAGCTTAATGTATTTCATGTATGCATTCAAATCTGCTCAAAGTTAGGAATGCTATGCTTTAGAGAAAGAAAAAATTGCATATTTTTTTCTCATTGAACTGATGTCTGTTCCCGTTCGGGTGAATTAATTTCTATTTAAGCTCAATTTGTAATACTTCTGAAACTTAATTCGAGTATAAATAAATGAGAAATCATCCAATTAACACGAATTAAAACCTCAGGCTATGAAAACACAACTCAACCACTTCGGACTACTCCTGCTAATCGGTTTATTCTTCTCAGCGTATAAATCGCAGGCTCAAAATTATGCATACAAGGGTATGTATGTATACACGTTGGATTCCATTTTAAACGATGCCAGCGGTAAAACAGAAGATGTTTTATTCCGCTATTGTCGCGATAGTTCTATTAATGCGCTCACGTTAAGTGTAGGCGCATATAATTTAAATACCTCTCCTTCATATGTTACCAAGCTTGCAGCATTTATGAAAAAAGGAAAAACGCGTTACGGCATCAAATATTTTACAGCCGTTTTTTCGGATTATGCCACCTTGTTAAATGAAATCCACTTTTATCAAAACAGCCGCACCGATACCCTCGAACGATTTAACTATTACAACTATGAGTTTGAATATTGGAACAACAATTTTTACACGGCCACCGGAAGCTCCGAAACTGCATATTGCACCAAATATTTACAACCCAATAATTGCAGTTGCGATTCTGTGGGAGCTTGGAATTATTTTACAAAATACATTAAGCGTGTGGATTCCTTGGCCCAGGCCGATAATATTAAATCTTCACTTTATATTGGGGTAAAAAGTAAAGACACACTTAAAAATCGCTTTATTGCCAACACCGTTGATTTGATTATGATTGCCTGTTATAAAAATTTGCCGGCCGATTTATATCAAACGCATACCACCGGAAAATTTACTGCCTTTTCAAAAGCAAATCACAAGGTGAATGTGATTCCAATCTTTGCCAGTTTAACCCAAAGTGCCAGTGAGAATTTGAAGCAATGGTTAAAGGGTGCCCCACCCACCGGAAAGCACTCCGAATCCTCGGCAATGCCTGTATTTATGAGTGAGTACAATTTACTACCGGCTAATGTCAAGAATAATTTAAACATCATCGGTTACCAATGGTTCAAGTATGGTGGAATGCCTAAGGATTCCAGTTTTAACGCAATTTCTATCACGCCAAGTGGATTGGTTGCAACACCTTCTTCCACAACAGCCGCCTTAGCATGGACCGCGGTAAATGGAGCAAATCAATACAGCATTTGGTATGCACCGGCAAATACTTACAACTGGACGAAGTTAAGCGCCACAACTGCTTCAACAACCTTGTCGGGATTAAGCGCCGATAACACGTATCAATTTTTAGTATTTGCCAAAACGAGTTCCGGAAATACTGCAAGCTCTCAAGTGGCTTCATTTACCACAACAACTGCTACAGCAACTTGTGTTAAAGCTACCGGATTAAGTGCAAGTAACCTTTCAAGTGAAAGTGCAGATTTAACTTGGGTTGCAGCGCAAGGTGCAGCCGGATATAATTTACGTTACAAAGCGGTAGCTCAAACCACTTGGCTTACTCATTCGGCTACATCAACAACGTTTTCACTATCTGCTTTAAGCCCGGCAACCAATTACGAGTTTCAAGTACAAACTAATTGTGGCGCATCAACAAGCGACTTTACTACATCAGTTACTTTTACAACAGCTACGGCATCATGCGGAATACCAACTACTTTAAGCAGCAGTTCAGTTACCGCAACAACTGCAACCTTGGGCTGGGCGCCGGTTAGCAATGTTGCTGGATATATTGTATCCTATCGATTGGGAAGCGCTGCAAGTTGGATAAGCCAGTCGGTTGCTGCAAATTCGCTTTCAATAAGCGGATTAAACCCTGCTTCAACCTACGAGTTTCAGGTGCAATCAAAATGCAATGCAACTACTTTAAGTTCTTTTTCTACCTTGGCTAGCTTTTCAACTGCAAATCCGGTATGTGGCGTTCCGGCTGGTGTTACAGCTGCTGCAATCACAAGTTCAGGAGCAACAATTAGTTGGTCAGCGATGCAATATGCAACATCCTATTTAATTCAATACAGAGTAAAAGGAACATCCATTTGGACCAGCACTACTAGTACCACAACAAGCGTTGTGCTTACCGGTTTATCTTCCGGATCTGTTTATGAATATGCGGTGCAAAGCTATTGTTCTGCCACCAATTTAAGTGCTTTTTCAGCAACAACAGAATTCACAACACAAGTGAATTGTGCAAGCCCGGGTAGCGTTGGAGTAAGTGCAACTACCTCCAACACAGCAACACTTACATGGGCTGCATCTGCAAACGCATTGAGTTATAAATTGGAATATAAATTGCCTACAGCAAGCACCTGGACTGCTGTAAATTCAACAAGCTCGAGCCAAACATTGAACGCACTCACCGCTGCGACAACCTATCAATATCATCTACAAGCTGTATGTGCAGCTGCAAGCAGTGCCTTTACTGCAACTGCTCAATTTACCACTACGGCGCCTTCACTTACCTGTGATGTTCCTCAAGGGCAAACAGTAACAGCAATATACTCTACCTCGGCAACACTTAATTGGACAGCTGTAAGTGGAGTATCGAGTTATAAAGTGCAATACCGAAAAGTTGGCTCAAGTGTTTGGACCAATAAAACAACTGCCAATACTTACAAAATAATTTCCTCACTTAAATCAGCAACAGCTTATGAATTCAAGGTTCAATCGGTTTGTTCTGCTTCCTTGAGTAGTGCTTATTCTGCCGTATTTGTCTTTAACACAAAAGGAGCAACCACAAAAGCAGTTTCTCAAACCTCCGCCATGCGCACTACACTAGGCATAAGCATTAAGTGGACTAGCACGGAAGAGGAAGACGCTTCTTATTATAGTATTGAAAAATCAACTGACGGTAATGAATTTGAACCATTCAAGACAGTGCTTGTTGAACAAAATACTTTTAGTGGTGCTTCGTATGAAATTGAAGATGTTGATTTTGATGCACAGGACGCAAGTGCTTCCATTTGGTATAAAATTTCACTAATTGATGCAGATGGAAACAGTGCTTACTTACGCACTATAGAAGTAATGCCAAAAACAGAATTTGCAGATGAATTTAAAATTTATCCCAATCCAAACCCCGGCGATCAAATTAACCTGAACGTGAAACTCGAGAAGAAGGAAGAAATTTTAGTGGTATTGATGGATATCTTAGGAAATTTGGTGTACTCTAAAGTTATGATTACAGATGATAATGGTGCCATTGCAACCGCAATAAATCCTACGCAAGAATTGGCAAAAGGTATTTACCAAGTGGTAGGCTATTCTTCTACCAAAACCTTAAGTCAGAAATTAATTGTGAAATAGGGTTAAGTTAAAAAAGAAAAAGTCCGGAGCTAGCTTCGGACTTTTTCTTTTTTAAAAGGTGATAAAACCTAAACGTGAGGAATCATTTTTAATTGCGCTTTGAGCTTTGTTACTTCCTCTTTGCTTCGGTCAATTTTTTGTTGAAACTCTGCTTTCATCGCATCTGCATTCTTTGATTTGCCAAAGAAACCCAAGTTGTTTTCCAATTGATTGATATCTGCTTGAATGCGTTTTATTTTATCCTGCAAATGAAATCGTTCCTTCGAAATTTCGTCTTTACCTTGGGGAGTTTGCTGCAATTGCTCGTATTTCATTTGATAAAAAGTACGGTCTTCTGAACCTTTCTTTTCTTTGATTTTACCCAAATACTCATTCACAGCTGCACGATAAGTAGTTTGTAGCGACTCAAATTGCTTGTAAGGAACTTCGCCAATGGCACTGAATTCTTGTTGTAAATTTTTTACTGCCTCTAAGTTGGCTTTATTATCATCTTGAATTTCGAGTGACTGAAATTTTGCAATCACTTCCATTTTCTTAGTATGATTGTCAATCAAAACCGCATCGCGCTCTGCGAAATTTTTGTTTTTATTTTCGAAATACAAATCGCAAGCCTTTTTAAATCGAAACCAAATTTTGTCAGAAACCTTGCGGGGCACAGCTCCCACCTTTTTCCATTCGGCTTGAATTTTTTTGTACGCTTCGGTGGTGGCAGCCCAGTCTTTATTGTCCACCATGCTTTCAGCTTTTTCGCAAAGCGCAGTTTTTAAAGCCAGGTTTTTATTTTGCTCATCGCGCAAAGCGTTAAAAAACACATCCTTTTGATTGTAAAATTTTTGACGTGTTTGCTTAAAGCGATTCCAGGTTGCATTGTTATCTTCTTTTGGAGTAAAGCCAATTTTTTGCCATTGGTTCCAAATTTCAGTTACCCGTTCGGTCGCTTTTTTCCAATCGTTAAAATTGGTATGGTTTACGGTTAACTCTTCATCGAGCTTGGCGCACAAAGCAGTTTTTGCCTGTAGATTTTCATCCTGTTTTGCCCTTACTTTTACTAAATTTTCCTTTAGCTTGGCGTATACTTTATCGGCAGCTATTTTAAAGCGCTCCCATATTTGCTCATTGGCTTCTTTCCCAACATTTCCGATTTCGCGCCACTGGTTTTGAAGTAATTTTAATTCATCCACCGCTTTTCGGAGCGAATTTTCTTCGGCTAGTTTTTCAGCTTTTTCGCACAATTCAGTTTTGAGCTCCAGGTTTTTTTTCTGGTCGAGTTCGCGCAAGTCTTTGCTGATTTTCATCACGTCAAAAAACTGGCTCACACAAAACTGATAGTTTTGCCATAAATTATTTGCTTCGGCCGGTGTTACTGCACCAACAGAGCGCCATTTGCTTTGTAAAGCTTGAAATTTTTGATAGGCTTTGGAAATATTTTCTTCGCCCATCATCATGTCTTTCAACTCCTGAATGATGAGTTTTTTGGTGGCTGTATTTTCAAGGATTTGCTTTTCCTTTTGCGCCTTTAGCTCACTGCGTTTTTTATTAAACTGACTTGCCAGTGCTTCAAACTTATCGTCTAAAGCATCTTTGCGCATTTCAAAATCTTCGGCTAAGCCACCCTCTTCGATGTAGAGGTTACGTTTCGCGTCGGTTTCGGTTTTCACCAGTTCAAAATAGGCTTCACGCAACAAGCGCACTTTGCCGGAGGCGGATTGTACTTCATCCGATTTCACAATTTCTTCCAGCTTGTGAAAGAGTTGTTCTTTGTTTAAGCCCGAAAAATCAAGTTCGTTGTGGTGTTCTTCCACATGATTTTCATCTTCGTGTAAAATAGGTTCTTCGACAGCAATCTGCTGAGTCGATGTCTCAAAATAAGACTCGCCTGAGGTCATTGTATTTTCTTCGTTTTCTTGCATTGTGCAAAACTATTATTTTAATTTAATCCTTTGGGATTACTAAAGTACAAAATTATTTTATGCAGAATCAATATAAATAAGCCTTCACTCTCCTTTTTCAAAAGCTGATTAAGTTCTTTTGTGCTTAATTGTCAAAAAGTTATATTTACCCAATAACCTTTAAACTAAAAACCTATGAGCAAGTATCAAAAATTAATTGATGAATTTATGCAACGGGTGCGCACTAAAAATCCGGGTGAACCTGAGTATCACCAGGCGGTGCTGGAAGTTGCAGAGTCGGTAATTCCATTTATGGAGGAAAATCCACGCTACAAAAAAGCCAGAATTTTAGAACGAATTGTGGAACCTGAACGTGTACTCATGTTTCGTGTTCCATGGATTGATGACAAGGGAGAACTTTGTGTAAATAGAGGATTTCGCATACAAATGAACAGTGCTATCGGACCTTACAAAGGTGGCTTGCGCTTTCACCCCTCTGTGTATTTAGGTATTCTTAAATTTTTAGCTTTTGAACAAGTATTTAAAAATTCTCTTACTTCCTTGCCAATGGGTGGTGGTAAAGGCGGAAGTGATTTTGATCCCAAAGGGAAATCAGACAATGAAGTGATGCGTTTTTGCCAAAGTTTTATGACCGAGTTATATAAATATATTGGACCGGATACGGATGTCCCTGCCGGGGATATTGGGGTAGGCGGAAGAGAGATTGGGTTTATGTTTGGACAATACAAACGCTTAAGTAATACTTTTTCAGGCGTACTCACCGGTAAAGGAGTTCAATTTGGAGGAAGTTTAATTCGTCCAGAAGCTACCGGATACGGCTGCGTGTACTTTACCGCAGAAATGTTGGCAACAAAAAAGCAAAATTTTAAAGGCAAAAAAGTAGTCATTAGTGGTTCCGGAAATGTGGCGCAATACGCAGCCGAAAAGGTTATTCAGTTGGGCGGAACAGTTCTGACAATGAGCGACAGCGAAGGTTACATTTATGACAAGAGCGGTATTGATGCGAAGAAATTGGCCATCATCATGAAACTCAAAAATGAGCAACGAGGCCGCATTAAGGATTGTGTGAAATTATTTAAATGCGAATTTGTAAAAGGCAAAACCCCTTGGGAAGTGAAGTGCGATGTGGCTTTGCCATGTGCCACTCAAAATGAACTCACCGGAGCCGATGCTAAAAAATTGGTAGCGAACGGTTGTATAGCTGTGGCAGAAGGAGCAAATATGCCTTCTACACCGGATGCAGTAAATATTTTTATAGATAAAAAAATATTGTTTGCTCCAGGAAAGGCTTCCAATGCCGGCGGAGTAGCAGTGAGCGGTTTAGAAATGAGCCAAAACTCTTTGCGTTTATCCTGGACGCGCGAAGAAGTGGATAAGCGACTGCATGACATCATGAAAAATATTCATGCAAGCTGCATTAAACACGGTACAGAAAAAGGCTACACCAATTATGTAAAAGGTGCCAACATTGGCGGATTTGTGAAAGTGGCTGATGCGATGATTGCGCAAGGGCATGTGTAAAAAAAAGCAACAGACTGGTCGGACCACTAGTGGTCCGACCAGTCTGTTTTAATTGCGTTTCATTTTATTTATTAACGATAATTTTTTTTGTAAAAATGCCTTTCGAATTTTCTATTTTCAATAAGTAATTCCCAGTTTCAAGCCAACTGCAATCAATGTTATGTTGATCAGTCGGAGCTATTTCCTCCCAAATGAGCTTACCCTGTAATGTATAAACTTTATATGTTGCATCCTTTTCATTCTTATCGATAAATTGGATCTTAAATATGCCATTGCTGGGATTCGGGGACACAAGGAAAGAATTGTCTTTTGATTTTTCATTTATAGTAGAAGGACTACCAGTTGCAGTATAAATACCATTCACTTCGGAAGCTGATAATGCCCGGTTGTAAATTAATATATCGTCCAAAACACCTTTAAAGCCTGTAGCTGTAATTACCCCAGCTAAACCAGCTTGCGAAGTACCAACTGGTGTTGCATTAAGTCCAAGTCCTGCTGTGCTAAGAGAAGCCTGGCCTTGTGGACCAATAGGCCCGCCATTGTAGGAGAAGCCGGTTGCTAATGCTCCGTTTATATACATTTCCATGGTTTCGTTGGAGTGATTATACACCGCCACAACATTCGTCCATGTTCCCGGAATAATTAACATATCAGAGTTAAAGCTAAGCGTTCCAAAGGTAAATTTGAGGTGATTGTTTCCACCCAGGTTTCTAATTCCCAACTGCCATGCATCATTGGCAAACATGGTTGGAGAAACTTGAAATACCGTTAATTTCATCCATAAGGAAATGCTGAAGCTGTTTGTGCCAAAGTTAAATTGGGAAGGTTGACCGAAATCTATAAAAGTTGTAGATAGGCTTGCGGGTACAAAATCGTAGGCACTATTAGCATTGCCATTCCTATCGGCAGTTAAGGCAGGAAAGGTATTTCCCGGCCATCCACCTGAGGAAGGAGTGCCATTAATTCCATTTCCATTTTGATCATTTGCATTTCCTGTGAATGGAAAATAGCCTATTAGCCCGTTGGATGGAATTTGAGCTGATGCACCTTTTCCAAGAAGAAAAAGTGACATGATTAATAATTTAACGCAGGTAATTTTTTTCATTAGTAGTTTTTTTAGTAAGAATTACAATTGGATTTATTTTCCTTTCGAAATTACTCGCTAAAAAGCACTAAAAATATCGCTACCTGAGGGTATTTTATAGTAGGTACTGGTACTTAGTGATCCTACTTCTTTTTAATTAATCAACTAATTTAGCATTCGGAAAATTTATTTTCCAATTGTTAAATACAGCCAGTGAACGAACAGTTACCATGGTTTTGTGATCGAGTTGAATTTTGAAGCGGGGGCGCTTGTCTTCAAGCGGTTTCTTTTTTTTCATGAAATTTTTCATTTTCTTTATTTTTAGTAGAACGATTTAATTTGATTGATATTGTTAGCTCAAAGTAAAGAAGCTTGGCAAGCGACTGAAATAGTACAAAATAGGATATGGTTGTAGTTGTTTGTACTACATAGTGGTCCGACCACTATGTTGCCGAAGTACCACGCATTAGGGATTACTCACGAGAGTTTAATTTTAGGTGTTCGTGATTCGCTTTGCTTAATTGAGCCTTTGTTTAAGCTCTCCGCCAGCTGGCGGAAGCGAGTGGCGAAAGCCCGGCCCGACGCAGGAGGGAATGCCCTGATGGGTAAACTTTATTGAATGCTTGGGAAGCTGTGCCGGCTAGCACTGAATTGGGTTTAACAAGCGTCTACTATCCAATGACTTAAGCCTGGAAAACAGCCGGTATTTTACTTTGGTAGTTCAAAAACTTTGCTTACATTTGCAGCCCGCAAAAAAAATGTGGTATAAATTAGTATAAACCAAAATCTTACAAAACAATGTTAAAAGATTATGAAACCGTTTTCATTATGACTCCCGTTTTGTCTGAAGATCAGACAAAGGAAGCGGTAAGTAAGTACAAAGAGTATCTTACTACAAATGGTGCTAAATTAGTGCACGATGAGAGTTGGGGCCTAAAAAAATTGGCTTACCCGATCCAAAAAAAATCATCCGGATTCTATCATGTGATTCAGTTTCAGGCTGAAGGCAGTTTGATTGGAAACTTGGAGGTTACTTACAAACGCGATGAACGTATTTTGCGTTTCTTAACTGTTGCTTTAGATAAGCATGCAGTTGCCTGGGCTTCTAAAAGAATTGGTCGTTCGGCTGAGAAAAAAGTAGCATCCGCAACCGTTTAATTTTAAAAAAGACAAAGACATGGCAGCAAAATCAGCAGAAATTAGATTTTTGAACCCTCCAACAGTGGAGACTCAAAAGAAAAAATATTGTCGTTTTAAGAAAAGCGGCATGAAGTATATCGACTACAAGGACCCAAACTTTTTATTGAAGTTTGTAAACGAGCAAGGTAAAATTTTACCACGCCGTTTAACCGGTACTTCTGTTAAGTATCAGCGCAAAGTGGGAACGGCTATTAAAAGAGCGCGTCACTTGGCTTTGATGCCTTATGTTGCAGATATGCTGAAGTAATAAATCAGTTATTGGTTATAGAGCTATTGATTATTGAGTAACTCTTGCCATAGCAAATTACAAACAAGAAAAACGAAATTTAAAATGGAAATTATATTAAAACAAGACGTAAAACACTTAGGATATAAGAATGATATCTTAAAAGTGAAAAACGGATATGGCTTAAATTACCTTATCCCGCAAGGCTTAGCAAAAGTTGCTGATGCTTCTGCGAAAAAAGTACTTGCTGAAACAAAAAAGCAAACTGCTTTTAAAGAAGAAAAATTGCGTAAAGCCGCTATGAGTACTGCCGATTTCTTAAAAGAAGTTACAGTAAAAGTAGGTGCAAAAGCAGGAGAGAACGGAAAAATTTTCGGTTCGGTTACTTCTTTGCAATTGGCTGAAGCAATTAAAAAATTAGGTCACGAAATCGACCGTAAATCCATCACCATTGATGACGAGCACATTAAGTCTTTGGGTGAGTATACTGCAAAAGCACGTTTATCGCGTGATGTAGTTGCGGATATTAAATTTGAAGTGGTGGAAGAATAAGCTTCACTATTGCATATTAAAAAGAGGCTGTCTCCTAAGGGGCAGCCTCTTTTTTTTTGTTATTCTTTAGGTTTTTAATGCGGACGTGCGGTTGATTAGATTGGATGTTTCGAGCCGTTTGTAATTATGCCAGAGGCATAGGAATAGCAGACACTCGCAGGATGCGAGAGAATGGTGGTTTTGCCGGAGGCATAATAATAGCTTACACTCGCAGGATGCGAGCGAGTGGTGGGATTATGCCAGAGGCATAGGAATAGCAGACACTCGCAGGATGCGAGCGAGTGGTGGTGAAGGGGTGGTGGATAGTATTACTTGTGGTTTCTATGATGTTGGTTAAAATAAACACATAGTCACATAGAAAACATAGAGAAAGAGGGTTTATCCAAGTGCAATATTTAAGTATTATTGCAGTTATGTCAACACTAACTAATACGTTTCATTAAGGCCATATAAAACCCATCGCAATCAAAAGCAAGGGGCGAATATTGCTTTTCTCCTTCGAGCGTCCAGCCTGCATTGTTTTGCAGGAACCATTGAATTTGTTCTTTTCCTTCGGAAGGCAAAATGCTGCAAGTGGCATATACCATCATTCCGCCCACTTTGGTAATGGGGGAGAAGCGTTCCAGAATTTCACGTTGGGTGCGAATAACATTATCAATTTCTTCGGGTTTCAACATCCATTTGGTATCGGGATTTCGGCGCAATACACCCAGTCCGCTACAAGGCACATCGAGCAAAAGTCGATCGGCCGAATCTTTTAATCGTTTTACCACTTTTGTGGAATCGATAACTCTGCATTCTACAATAGCAGCACCTGCGCGTTTGGCACGTTTTTTTAGCTCGGCCAATTTAAATTCTTTGGTGTCGAGGGCAATGATGTTTCCTTTGTTTTTCATCATCGCTGCAAGGTGTAGTGTTTTACCTCCTGCTCCAGCACAAGCATCCACCACCCGCATACCGGGTTTTGCGCCTAAAAAATCAGCAACCATTTGCGATGCAGGATCCTGCACTTCGAACCAGCCATTTTTAAAAGGTTCGTAACGAAATACGTTTCGGCTAAATTTTAGTTGTAAGGCTTCGGGTGCCCAAGGAAGTGTTTCGGTTTCGATACCCACTTCGGCGAGGGTAGTTTGTAATTCGGGCACATTTGTTTTTAGTGAGTTGGCACGCAACACCATGGAGGCATTGTGATTTAGGGCAGGAGCTAACTTGTTCCATTGTGCTGCGCCTAGTTCTCTTTCGCAACGCTCATCCAGCCAATCCGGATAAGATTCCCAAATTTTGCGAATGTGCTCGTATTTTTTTAAAAGCGAAATGATTTTGCTTTCGTTGATGTCTTTGTATTCGGCTGTTTCGGGAAGTTCTTCGCCTTTTATTACCAGCCACGTGCCGTAAATAGTTTTCCAATTGTGTTCGCTTAGTTCGGCTTTGGTATCGGCGCAAGTTAAGATAAGCCGCCAATTGCGCACCAAATCATAAATCGTTTCGGCTACAAAGGAACGTTCACGCACTTTCCATTTTTTATTGTTACGCATGGTTTTTTCCATGGCTTTATCCATGAAAGTTCCATCCACAAAAATGAATTGAAGTGTTTTAAAAACTTCTTTTAATAAGGTTCTCTTGTCAACTGTTTTAAAGTTCTTCTTTTTATCGTCCATTTTGCAAAGGTAGTTTTATTACGAATACTTGCTGATTAGCCGATTAGCTAATTAGCCGATGGATTTTTGTATCCCCCGCCGGCGGGGGTAGGGGGTGGCTTGGAACGCAGATTTATTAAGATGATTATGATTTTTTAAGATTGATTTGTTGATTAGCCGATATGCTGATGAATATTTAAAATTGAGATGGGCAAGGAACGCAGATTAAAGTATCCCCCGCCGGCGGGGGCAGGGGGTGGCATGGAACGCAAATTTGTTAAGATGATTATGATTTTTTAAGATTGATTTGTTGATTAGCCGATAAGCGGATGAAATTTTAAAATTGGGAAGAGCAAGGAACTCAGATTTTTATATCCCCCGCCGGCGGGGGTAGGGGGTGGTATGGAGCACTTATTTATTTGGATTTCTTAGTTGTGTAATAAAGCTTAAAATCCAATTATTTGGAATCATTATCTTTGCAAAAATTCGTTCATCATTGAAAGACAGGAATAAATCGATTTTGTTTTTTATCCTCGGCGCTATAACCGCTTTATTTGTTGTGGAAGCAAGAAAGGAGAAACCTTTTGAAGGATTGAAGAATCGAGCGCGCAAGCTATTGAACCAATTAAAAATTAACTAATTGCACTATTCTTGCTTTTTCAAATCCCCATTGAGTTAATGATTACTCACGCCACCTTTTTTGGAGTTCAAATAGCTGAACCTACAACGGCTTTTACGGATTTTATTTTAGCTTTTTTATGTATTTTGTTTTACTTTCAATTTTCTGCTGCCAAGCAGGATAAGGGAGCACTGTATTGGAAATTATTTTTTTTATTTATGGGTTGCTCTACTTTTATTGGGGGTATCACCCATGCTGTTTTCGAAAACCATCACACCAGCGGCTATCTTATTTTTTGGATAACCATGCAAATTTTAAGTGGCTTGTCTGTGTATGCAGCGCAAGTAGCCACAATTTATAGTATACCCAATGCAAATATTCCAATATATCGTTCGGAAGATAAGAGTTTACTGATTTGCAGGATACAGTTCTTCGTATTTGCACTAGCTACACTCACCTTGCAAAATTTTTTGATTGTTGTAGTGAACAGTACAGTAGGATTTTTAATGGTACTTTTTATACATGCCATATCCGGAAAAAAATATGGTAACCGTCCGGCAGGATGGATTGCACTTGGAATTACTATTTCATTTTTAACTGCAATTATTTACACCTTAAAAATTTCGCTTAACGATTGGTTTAACTTTAAAGACATTGCTCACGTAATTATGATGGTGAGTGTATGTTTTATTTTTTATGGAGTTGGCTTATCCATCCAAGGACCCGAAAAGGAGGAAACTTTTAATAGTAATTGAACCTAAAAACACCAAAAATTGACTCTAAAAAAACAACTTTTAAAAAAAGCATTTTTATTTTTCTTGCTCTTAATAAATGTATCCTGTAAAGTGAAGGATTCAAATAAAGTAAAAGCGGAAAAATCAGTTTGGAAAGCAATATCAATAAGCGATATAAAGCAAAGTAAAGATTCACTACCAAAAAAATTCATGGCCTATAGACTCGATGAAGAAGGCCTTCGAAAACTAGTTGCGCCGGATTCAACACGCTTAAAAGTGGCTGTTGAATTTCCGATGCCGGATGGCAGTTTTGTTACCTATAGTATTATTGAAGTGCAGGTAATGTCGCCGGCATTGGCAGCAAAGTATCCCAAGTTTAAAACCTATGAAGGTGTTGATATAGTAAATAGTGCTAACCGGGTAAGAATTGATTTCAACAATAAAAATTTCCATGCTTATTTTATGACTTTAACCGGCGAATATTTTATTGCGCCAGTTGATGGGGATGAGAAAAACTACTACATGGTTTTTAATAAGGAAGACAGTCCATTTCCTAAGTTGCCATTTGAAGAAGGCAATCGTTAATAAACATTTACCCTTACAAAATTGTATATTTGTTTTACATTATTATAGTTTACCCAAATCTAACCAGATGAAAAAAATCAGTACACTTAATTTAAAAAAATTTTTCGGTGCAATTGCCGCATCCATGCTTATTGCTGCAGTTTCAACGGCACAAAACAGTGCATTTTGGAAAACAGCCACCATAACCACCTTTAACCTTAGCCAAGAAAGAACCGTTTATCCGGAAAAGTTTTTGGGCTATCGTTTGGATTTGGTCGGATTAAGAACCGCATTAAATGCAGCTCCGAAAGAATATACAGTTGACCGCAACAAAGGGTTGATTTTGGAATTTCCATTGCCCGATGGTACATTCAGTCGTTTTTCGATTGTTGAAACAGAAGTGATGCATCCTGCATTAAGTGCAAAATATCCGCTCATAAAAACTTATGTGGCGCAAGGTATTGATGATGTGCATGCATGGATGCGCCTTGATTTGAGTTATCTTGGCTTTCATGCTATGCTTTCGACAATAAATGGATATGTTTTTATTGATCCTGTAAATAATACTGAACTTGAAAATTATATCTGTTATTACAAATCTGATATGCCCAATGCGTACGAAAGGCATTGTGAATTGCAGGGCAGTAAGTCGGAAGAAGAAAGCCTTGTTGAAAAAATTGGAGCACATTCCTCAAAAGGCAATTTAAAAATTCACGATACCGGAGATGAGCTACGTACCTATCGTTTAGCAATGGCCTGCACCGGCGAATATGCAGCAACCAAAGGCGGTACAGTGCCCGGAGCTTTATCGGGAATTGTAACTTCGGTGAATCGTGTAAATGGCATTTACGAAACAGAAGTAGCGGTGCGTATGGTATTAGTTGCCAATACTGATACCTTAATATTTTTGAATGCGGGAAGTGATCCTTATTCCAACAATAGCGGAGGTGCTATGCTAGGGCAAAATCAGACTACTGTTACAAATCGCATTGGAACTTCAAATTACGATTTTGGTCATGTGTTTAGCACAGGCGGTGGTGGTATTGCCGGATTGGGCGTAATCTGCAATAATTCTCAAAAAGCTAATGGTGTAACTGGTTTGCCTAATCCTGTGGGCGATGCTTTTGATGTGGATTATGTTGCACACGAAATGGGGCATCAGTTTGGTGCAAATCACACCTTTAATAATAATACTTCGGGTGGGTGTAACGGTAATGCGGCACAAGGGCATAATTTTGAACCGGGCAGCGGAAGTACCATTATGGCTTATGCCAGTTTGTGCTCGCCTTTTGATTTACAAAACCACAGTGATCCTATTTTTCATACAGAAAGTTATAATGAAATATTTAATTACACGATTTTTTCGGCAGGGAATTCATGCGCTGCCGTGAGTTTTACCAATAATAGCGTACCTGTTATTAATACGTTAAACGATTACGTAATTCCATTTAAAACGCCTTTTGTTTTAACCGGTTCGGCTACTGATTTTGATGGGGATCCAATGACTTACATTTGGGAACAGTATGATTCAGGACCATTTGGAAACCCCAATACGCCAAGTGGGGACGCAGCTATTTTTAGAGATTGGACGCCCGTTGCTGATTCATCACGCACTTTTCCTCGTTTAATTAGTATCATTAACAACACCACCGTTTTGGGTGAAAAATTGCCTACTTATGCACGCACGATGCACTTTAAATTTACCGCTAGAGATAACCGAACCGGCGGAGGTGGAGTGGCAAATAATCTTACTTCTGTAGCAGTGGATGTGATTAATACAACGAATCCGTTTTTAGTTACAGATCCTAATGTGGGATCGGTGCTGTGGCATTTTGGTGCAAACGAATTAGTTACTTGGGATGTAAGTTCCACTGATTTAGCACCCATTAACTGTGCTAACGTGAATATTCTATTGTCGGTAGATGGTGGTTTTACTTTTCCTTATACACTTTTAGCCAATACTCCAAACGATGGCAGCGAAACAGTTACAATCCCTACCAGCGGTGGCTTACCACAAGTAAATACAAATCAAGCCCGCATAAAAGTGCAATCGGTTGGAAATATTTTCTTTGACATGAGCAATGCAAATTTTTCGATTCAAATTCCTAATGGTGTAGAGTCGGTGGGCTTTGAAGCGAATGCGCTTAATGTATTCCCAAATCCATCGAGTGGTAATGTTGCGATAGAACTTAATTCAGCACTAAGCGGAAAAATACTAGTAACACTTACGGATTGTTTAGGCAGATTAGTTTATTCTGAAGAATTAATAAAAAGCAGTACTAAGTTTAAGCATAACTTAAATTTAGATGGGCTCGAAAAGGGTATTTATTTTGTTGAAGTAAAGTCCGGGAAAAGCGCTACCGCTGCGCGATTTGTTAAACTCTAAGTAGGCTATTTAAATTTTGGAAAGCAACAGTTTTATGATTGAAATAGACAATACGCTGGTATCAGACGATATATTGGAGCGTAAGTTTGTGTGCGACCTCAATGCTTGTAAGGGCGAGTGCTGTGTAGCCGGAGATTCAGGTGCTCCCTTGGAAAAGGAAGAAGCAGAAATTCTTGCAAAAATATATCCTACCGTAAAGCCTTTTATGAATGCAGAGGGAATTGCCGAAATTGAAAAAATGGGCGTTTCTTTAATTGATTCAGATGGTGATTTAGTTACGCCTTTGGTAGACGGTGTGAAACATTGTGCTTTTGTGATTTTTGAAAACAGCATCGCTAAATGCTCGATTGAAAAGGCATTTTATGCCGGAAAAGTGGATTTCAAAAAACCTATTTCTTGTCATTTATATCCGGTTAGGATTACCAAGTATAAGCATTTTGAAGCCGTTAATTATGAAGAGTGGGATGTATGTAAACCCGCCTGTAACTGCGGCGAAAAACTAGATGTTCCGGTATATAAATTCTTAAAAGAACCCTTGGTGCGCAAGTTTGGAAATGACTGGTACGCTCAATTAGAGTTACTTGCAAAAGAGCACAAGTCCAAAGCCGTTTAAATAAATTAACACTTCTAGGTTTAAACAATTCGATAATTAGCCTTGTTATTAGCTTTAATTGTTTATAAATTTGAACGATAATTTTTAATACTAACACAAAATCAAAACAAAAATGAAAAAAATCTACATTACAATGATTGCTCTTGCGATGGCATCTTTTGCTAACGCGCAAGTTTTAGTTACTTTTCGAGTGGACATGTCAGCAGCAAGTTTAGGTGCTGATGCTGCATGTACTGCTATTCCTTTTGACCCTATTACAGATGTGGTTGAAGCTATGGGCGGTGATTACAATGGTTGGTCAGCTGCAGAAACAGTAAACTGCGGAGATCCGTTTACTCCAAATGGAACTGATTTTGTTCTAGTTGGAAATGGAATTTATGAGAGAACAGCTTTGATTACTGCTGCAACACCATCAGATTCACCTTTTAAATACAGAATCAACCATGCTTGGGGAAATGACGAATTGCGTGGTGTAGGCGATGGTAACAGACACCTTAATTTATCAACTTACACAGCTGGTTCTAGCATTGTTGTAAATTGTGTTTTTAACGATTCTACAATGACTATCGTTGACATTACAGGAATTAAATCAGTAAACAATGCAATTAATGCATTAACTGTTTCTCCAAATCCAGCTGCAAACGGATTGGCTAAATTGGCTTATTCTTTAAACAGCAACGAAAATGTAACTGTAAGAGTTTACAATGTATTAGGTGCTGAAGTTGCAACTTTAGTTAACGAAGCACAAGCTGCAGGTGTTCACCAAATCGAGTGGAATACAACTTCTACTGATAAAGGTATTTACACAGTTGTTGCTAAAACTTCAACAGGTTCAAAAGTAGTTAGAGTTGCTGTTCAGTAATTCGTAACGCTTTCAAAAAGAACGGCTCTGGTATTCAGGGCCGTTTTTTTTATCTGATATTCTCCGATAGATACTTTTCAGCTTACTATTAAGAATGGGGATTAGGTAAAAAATTGGGAGCTCAAAAATTAACCGCAAAGTTCGCGGAGGTGTCGCGGAGCACGCAGAGATATAGTTCAACATCAAGCTCAGCTTGATTTTTGAATTCTTAGTGCACGTTAAGGTAAAAAATAGAGTTTTAAAAAGTTATCGCAAAGCCTGTGGATGAGTCGCTAAAAGCGAAATGAATTTTATCCCTATCACTTTAGCGTACTTTGCGGCTTCTTTATGTCCTCTTTGCGTCCTCTGCGGTAAAAACCGTAAGCGCTATTTTATGTTAAGCTGCCGCAAATACAATTGAATAGTGTTTTCGATGCCATAATACAAAGCATCGGAAATAAGGGCATGACCAATCGAAACCTCCAATAATCCGGGAACTTGCTGCGCGAAATAGGCTAAGTTTTCCAAACTTAAATCATGACCGGCATTAATACCTAATGTTAGCGACTGGGCTATTTTAGCTGCTTCCACAAAAGGAGCTACCGCATTTTTTTTTCCACTTGGATATAATTTAGCATAACTTTCTGTGTATAGTTCAATGCGGTTGGTGCCTGTTTTAGCAGCATATTCGAGGTTTTTAGCAGCTGTATCCACAAATAGTGAAGTGCGAATGTTGTCGACATGAAATACTGCTATAACCTCGGTTAAAAAATTTTGATGCTTTCTTGTATTCCATCCCGCATTCGAAGTAAGCACATTAGGAGGGTCGGGCACAAGTGTTACTTGCGCTGGTTTTACTTTTTTTACCAAGTCAATAAAATCAGGTGTGGGGTATCCTTCAATATTAAATTCGGTTTTCAAAAGCGGTTTTAAATCCAACACATCTTGGTAGCGAATATGTCGCTCATCGGGGCGTGGATGCACAGTTATTCCTTGTGCACCAAAGCGCTCGCAATCTTGTGCAAATTTTAATACATCCGGAATAGCGCCACCACGCGCATTTCGAAGGGTTGCAATTTTATTAATGTTTACACTTAGTTTTGTCATTTAAATAAATATTAGACTGTAAAATAAAGAAATTAGATTTTACGTTGGTAGTAAAATGCAGCTTTTGTGTTCTGCGCTAAAATCCTTAGGTTTGTAATACTAATCCGTATACATCATGCTAGCTCTAGAGTTAATGACCGACGATATACCACCGCTTAAAACTTCCGATACCGGAGTGAAAGCACTTGCGTGGATGGATGAGTTGCGCGTATCACATTTGCCAATAGTAAACAATGTGGCATTTTTGGGATTGATTTCTGAAAACGACATTTTGGATTTAAATGCTCCTAACGACCCTATTGGAAATCATACGCTTTCGTTGGTTCGACCTTTTGTGTATAGCCATCAGCATTTTTATGAAGTATTGCGCATGTTGTCGCAACACAAGCTTTCGCTGATACCGGTTTTGGACGAGCAAGAACATTTTTTGGGAAGCATAAAACTTTCAACCCTGCTCGAAAAGTTTGCGGACATGGCCTCTTTAAAGGAACCCGGTGGGGTTATTGTTTTGGAGTTAAACACCAATGATTATTACCTTGCTGAGATAGCTAAAATTGTGGAGAGTAATGATGCTAAAATATTGAGCTTATATATCTCCTCACCAACTGATTCAACCAAACTGGAAGTTACCTTAAAAATAAATCGCGCAGATTTATCCTCCATCCTTCAAACTTTTTATCGTTTTAATTATTCGGTAAAAAACACCATCCACGAAAGTGAAGGCGATACCGAAATGAAAGACCGATTCGATTCTTTCTTAAGTTACTTAAATGTGTAAGAGGTTTTTTTGATGAAAAACCTTGTAGTACTTTTTCTAATTTCCTTAGTAGTGCTTAAGTCATCCGGGCAAACCGTGATGGACAGCACCTATCAAAAAAAATACATTCTCGGGTCAATTAGTTTGTTTGGAAATAAAAAAACCAAAGATAAAATCATACTCCGCGAAATTCCTGCAAAACCTGGCGATACCATAAATGCAAATGAATTAAGTGATTTGCTAAAGAAGTCACAACAAAATATAATCAATACTTCCTTATTTAATTTTGCTACGGTGGATACTCAGAATGTGAAATCAGATACCTTGCATATTTTTGTAAAAGTAATTGAACGCTGGTATTTATGGCCCAATCCAATATTTGAAATTTCGGAAAGAAACTTTAATACCTGGCTCGAAAATCCAAATATGGAGCGCGTGAGTTACGGCTTTTATATAGTGAAAAACAATTTCAGAGGACGGAAAGAAAACATACAATTTAGAGCCCGTTTTGGCTATGCAGAACAATACGGTTTTGCATACAATATTCCCTATCTCAATAAAAAGCAAAACCTTGGATTGGGACTATCCTTTGCCTATTCGCGAAATCACGAAATACAATATAAGTCGGAAAACAACAAGCAAATTTTTTACAAGGATCCCAATAAGTATGTACGCCAAGAATTGGGTGCGCGCATACGCTTAGGTTATCGCATTGGAATTTATGGTTCGCACAGTATGGAATTGCGCTATAATGAAGCGCATGTGGAGGATACAATACGATTCATAACGCAAAATTACTTCAGCAGAAATGCAACAAAAACACAATTTTTTTCACTCAATTTTCAGTTCCGACAGGATGAGCGCGATAACAAGCCTTATCCCTTAAATGGATTTATTGCCATGTTGGATGTGACTCAAGTTGGGTTTGGCTTATTAAAAGAAGAAAATTTTAATGTGTTTAGAACCGAAGTGCTTTTTAATCGCTACGATAAACTATGGAATAGAGTGTATGCAGCAGAGGGAATTAAATTTAAGTTGTCACCCAATGCCAATCAACCCTATTTTGTGCAACGCGGATTGGGCTTTTCAGATTTTGTAAGAGGATATGAATTGTATGTAATTGATGGACAAAATTACGGTTTGTTAAAAACCAACTTAAAGTATCAATTGGTGAAACCGCATGTGCAAAAACTGACATGGGTACCATCCGAAAAATTTAATACTTTTCATTACGCCTTTTATGTAAATTTGTTTGCAGATGCAGCTTATGTGGTCGACAATAATAATGCGCGGGATAATTATTTAGCCAATAAATTTATATACGGCACCGGCATTGGGATTGATTTTGTGACCTATTATGATTTGGTTTTTAGGGTAGAAGGAGCAGTGAATGCGCAACATAAAACAGGAATTTTCTTACATTTAGTAGCCCCAATTTAAAAACAATGAAAGTAGGGATTTACGGAAAAAAATTTGACAAACTTAATGAGGACGCAGTAGTAGAGTTGATCTCGAAATTGCAAAGGTGTGCCATTGAGATTGCGGTATTCGAACCTTTTCATGAACTCATTAAGCATAAATTAAAACTTGGAAGTGATATCACAACCTTTTCGCAAAGCAAGCATATTGTAAATAAAATCGATTTTTTGTTTAGTTTGGGTGGTGATGGCACCTTACTCGAAACATTAGCATTGATAAAGGGTTCGGGCATTCCCATACTTGGAATTAACACCGGGCGATTAGGGTTTTTATCGAGTGTGTCGGAGCGGGAAATTGGTTTTGCTATTGATTCCCTATGCACCGATAATTATTCGTTAGATAGTAGAACACTGGTACAGTTGAGCACACAAAATAATTTGTTTGGCGACATGAATTTTGCGCTGAATGAATTTACCATTCTTAAAAAGGATACCTCCAGCATGATTACCATTCACTCGTATTTGAATGGTTTGTTTTTGAACTCATATTGGGCCGATGGCTTAATTGTAAGCACGCCCACCGGTTCTACGGCCTACTCCTTAAGTTGCGGCGGACCAATTGTTGTTCCCGATTGCGAAAATTTTATTGTTACTCCGATTGCACCGCATAATTTAAATGTGCGCCCTATCATTATTTCCGATAAAGATATCCTCACCTTAAAGGTTGAAGGGCGACATAAAAACTTTTTGGTATCCTTAGATTCACGTTCCGAAAATATTCATTCCGAGATAGACATGACACTTCAACGTGCCCCTTTTAAAATAAATTTGGTACGCCTGCAAAACCAGCACTTTCACGATACATTGCGCAAAAAATTGATGTGGGGGATTGATCGGAGGAATTAAGTAGTGGGTGGGATCATCAACTTGTTGGGATTTCAGGTGATTGGAAATCACCTGAAGGTCAAAGGGCGCATTACAAGTTATAACACTCTTTAAGGAATGCAACATTTAGCGGAAATATTTAAGCAATCATATGACCCATATTTTATAGCACCAATTGAAATTTGGGAGACTTTTGCTCAAAGTGGACAAGTAATTGACACATCAAAAAATGAAGTGATTAAAAAGTATAATGAGCGAGAAAAATATTTCTATTTTATAGTAAAAGGTTCAGGAGGAATTATGTTGTTTCAAAACAATAATTATTTGTGCATTGACTTGTGTTATGAAGGTGATTTTTTTGGAGACTATTTTTCTTTTATTACCAATCAGGCAACCAACCTTGAAGTTATTTGTTTTGAACCGTCTACCCTTTTTAGAATAGATAAGCAAAATTTTGAACTATTGGCAAAAACGGAATATGGACGACAAATTTGCCAAATTGCTTCCGAAAGTATGTACATTCACAAACAAACGCAACAGTTAGAACTACTCTCTAAAACTGCTGAACAGCGCTATCTTGAAATGTTTACAAAGCAACCAAACATTATTCATAGAACACCTAACAAATACATTGCTTCCTATTTGGGAATTACACCAGAAAGTTTTAGTCGATTAAGAAAAAAAATTTCTTAATTTTCATTTCTTACCCTAGGATATGTTTTTTCGGGAATTATGTTTTCATTTTTGCACTTGATTTAATAAGTTTAAAAATGGGGAAGTTTAAAATAGTAATACCGATAATTCTTGTAGTTGTTTATACAGCACTAATTCTTTTTTCTGCTCAGCAATCAAAAACAAATAGATTGATTTCAGTTTCACAATATGATTATGTAAACGTTCAATTTAATTATCAGTTTTTACTTTTATTGATAACAGTACTTTCGATTGGAACAACCTATTTATTAAACAAAGAGAATTTTATTAATTATTTCGACTTTGGCAACATTTCAAGCCCTGCAAAAGAAATGAAATTGTTTGGTATTAAAGCCAATGACAGTTGGCTGAAAACCGGAATTTCGTTATCTATTGTTATTAGTTTAGCAACGGGTATATTTATGTATTTACAATTGAAACTAATACCAATAAGTTGGGCAACTTTACAAAGTGGTATTTTTTGGATTTTCCTTTTTTCTATAACCAATTCCTTTGGCGAAGAAATTATTTATAGAATCGGAATAGTGTCGCCCCTAAAAGGGCTTTTGACACCAATGACAATTTATATAATTTCTGCATTATTATTTGGAATTCCCCATTTAGCAGGAATGCCAAATGGCTTGATAGGTGCAACTATGGCAGGAGTGTTAGGACTCGTTTTAGCTAAATCACTTTACGAAACAAATGGTTTCTTTTGGGCTTGGACAATTCATTTTATTCAAGACGTAATTATAATTGGAACACTGTTTTTAATGTCTACAAAGCAATAAAAAATAAGCAAAATACATCAAATCTCACAGTTAAAAGAGGTTTGTCAAAAGGAGAGCATTTATGCATACTTTAAAAATTTGAAATATTATTGAACTTTGTATTAAAATCAGCCTCAATGCCAAGCTTAAAAATGTTATGCCACATTACTCGAATAGGGCAAACAGGATAAATTCTGCTCCTTGAGTTTAGAATGAATTTGGTCTTTGCTTACCTTTTACATAAGTAATTGATAAAGACAAAATGATTTTTCTTTTGGAACAATGACAGAAAGAGAATTTGGAAAGAAGAACTGGTTTTAAGATTACCACGCTCTAGATCCTATTTAGAAAATATTACAACATATTTTAGGTAAAATATTGGAGATATATTGTACTATTTTCACTTAACCGAATGTCCCATCAAACATCAAAATAAAGCACTTCTAATGATTGCAATCTGTTAATCACTAATTCGTCTCCAACACCTTTAAAATCTCATCCAATTTTGGCGTAAGAATAATTTCGGTTCTTCGGTTTTTCTTTCTTGCTTCAGCAGTATTTGCTGCATCAATAGGAAAGAATTCGCCTCTGCCCGAAGCAGCTAAACGGGTAGGATCCATTTTACTGTTTTGAGTAATGATTTTTACAATAGAAGTCGCGCGTAATACACTTAAATCCCAATTGTCTTTAATGGCACCACCGGCACTGTTATAAGGAACATTATCTGTATGCCCTTCAATCAAAACATTTATATCCGCATTTTGCTCCAATACCTTGGCCAGTTTTTTTATGGCATCGGCACCTTTCGGATCTACAACAATACTTCCGGAGGCAAAGAGCAAACGTTCTTCCAGAGACACATATACTTTACCATTTTTTTGTTGGATGGTAAGTCCATTATTTTCAAAACCCAAGAGTGCATCCGAAACTTTTTTCTTTAAGGCGCTCACGGTGCTGTCTTTTCGTGCTAGTACGGTTTGCAGTTCATTTACTTTTTCTTCGCGTTTCTTAAGTTCAGCGCGAGATGCTGTTAAATCGGCGGTTAAATCATCCAGGTTTTTCTTTTTGGCATTCAATTCACCTTCCAATATTTTCAAAGCATCTTGTTTGCGTTGTAATTCTTCCTGTGTCATTTGCAAGTCGCCCACCAACTTTTTATTTTCGGCAACATTTCCAGAAAGCAAATCACGATTTTTGTTTAAGAGCAATTCATTCGTTTCATTTAACTTATCGTAATTTTTGGTAAGCATGTTCATCGAATTCGATTGACGCATGCTGTCGCTTGCTAATTGTGCCACACGCTTTCGCACTTCAGTAAGTGCTGCATCACATTCGGTGAGTTTTGTGCTGATATCTTGATTTTGCGATTTTAAAGAAATGTTTTCATCCGAACATCCTTTTTGACGGGATTGTAATTCTTCGTATTGACGCGCCGGAACGCAAGCGCTTAAAAAAAGTATGGAACTAAGTATATACGGAGCTAAATTTCTGATTAATGTTTTCATGACAGGTTTATTTTATTTTGTAAAATTACTAAGCTCCAAGCATAATTTTAGGTAAGGAAATGTATAGTTAGTAACAGCAACATGTTACTTTACAAAGGCACCGAAGTGTGTAAACTATTTCTGTGCAGCCTTACTTTGTGCGCTTCCGCTAGATTTTGAAGCTTGCTGTGTAGCTTCTTTCTTTTGAAAATATACCTGCGAAAGATCTAAATAATCAAGTGCATTAAAGTCGAGATTACGCACATATTTTTGAGTAAGGTAGGTACTTTGATCATAGTAAATGGGCATGTAAGCCGCATCGTTAATAGCAATTTGATCAGCCTGCTGATACAGCGAAAATCTTTTTTGTATGTCCACTTCTTTTAGAGCAGCTTCATAAAGCGAATCAAAGCGCACACTTTTATAACGGCCCGAGTTCACCGGTGAAAGCCCACCAGAGTCAGGAACCAGTTTACCATAAAAAATATCTAAAAACGATTGCGGGTCGGGGTAATCCGCTACCCAACCCGATTTCCAAAATTGAGCACTTCCGTTATTTTCTTGATCGAGTTTTTGCGGAAAGGGCAACACGTTTAATTTGATGGCTACATTTAAATTGTCGGAAAGCATTTTTTGTATGGCCTGTGCCACCTCTATATTGCGCTCTCCTCCACTGTTTAAGAGCAATGCAAAATCAACCGGGAATCCTTGTCCATTTGGATAACCTGCTTCAGCCAATAATTTGCGTGCCAGTTCTGGATTGAACGAAAAACCTTTTACGGCACGTGTATCGTAATTTGGAAAGGAGGGAGGAACTATTCCATACAGCGCAGGACGTGCTTCATCTAACAACACAAATTTTGCAATTTTTTCGCGGTCAATTGCATAATTGAAAGCCTGTCGCAATTTTTTGTTTTGAAACAATTTCCCTTGTGTTTGAAATCCATAATAACTGATAGACATGATTGGTGTGATATTCAAATTGAAATTAGCGCTACCGCTATTGCTTTCCCGCATTAATTCCTCCCGCATTTCTGAAGGAACTCCGGAAACGATATCCAAATTTCCTTTTTTAAATTCGAGGTATTCAGCTGTTTTTTCTTTATTGAATGAGAATTTAATGATATCGAGATAGGGCAATTGGTTTCCTAGTTTATCCGTATCCCAATAGTTTTCATTTCTTGCTAAAATAATGGATTCATCGTGCTTGACATCCTTCACATAAAAGGGGCCTGTTCCAACGCAATGGGTGCGCATTTCAGACCCATATTTTTCGACAGCTTCGTGCGGGAAAACCCAGGCAAATGGCATGGTCAGCATGTTTAAGAAACCTTGAAACGAATATTCTAAATCGATTTCTAAGGTGGAATCGTTCAACGCTTTTACCCCTGTTACTCCCTCTGAAAGTGGCGCTCCTTTTTCGGTTGATTCATAATAGGCATTTGCCCCCACAACTCTATCTTGAAAAATATAAAAACCCGAATTTATTTCTTCATTACTGCTGCAAAGTTTTTCAAAACAATACTTAAAATCCTGTGCAGTAACTTCTCTCCCAATTCCTTTTTCAAAGCAGGCGTCGTTCTGAAAATGAATTCCTTTTCGAAGGTGAAATGTAAAGGTTTTGGCATTATTGCTAATTTCCCAATGGCTGGCAATAGAAGGAAGTACGGACAAATCTTTGGGTGATATTTTCACCAATCCTTCGTACACCTGACTGGCAATTTGTTGTGCAATAATTTCGTTTACTTTATGCGGATATAAGCTGGAAAAATATTCATTTTCATTGATTTTAAAAACGCCCCCAAAAGTTATATTCCCTTTAGCAATGCGAGTTTTGGGAGCTGCTTTGGGTTGAGGATTGCTGCAGCAGCAGAAGAATAATAATAGGCTAATACAGCAAATAAAAATCGATTTCATAATTTTAAAAAATGGAATTTCATCCAATCAAATATAATCTAAATCTATAGCTTTTGATAAAATTTATTTTGTCAAAAAATAATTTAGTCATACTTAATTTGGAATTAATAATGTTCATTTTACATATCAATATCTAAAAGTACCGGGCAATGATCCGAATGCTTAGCTTCCGGCAATATTGCTGCATGAATTAATTTGGAACGTAGATTTTCACTTACTAAGTTATAATCAATTCTCCAACCTAAATTTTTTGCGCGCGAATTTGCTCGATAACTCCACCAACTGTATTGATGTGGCTCCTGATTAAATACACGAAACGAATCCACAAATCCACTGGCTAAAAATTTATCGAACCAAAGGCGCTCCTCTGGAAGAAATCCGGAGGTGTTGGCATTTGATTTTGGATTGTGAATATCGATGGGTTTGTTACAAATGTTGTAATCACCACATATAATGAGCTTGGGCCTTTCTTTTTTTAGTTGATTGATATACTCTTGGAAATCTTGTAACCATTCCATTTTAAAGCCTTGTCGTACCTCTCCGCTTGAGCCGGATGGATGATAAACACTTATAATGGAAATATCCCCAAAATCAGCTCGGATTACTCGGCCTTCTTCATCGTATTTTTTTATACCACATCCAATGGTGATTTTATCTGCTTGCATTTTTGATAATATCGCGACACCGCTGTATCCTTTTTTTTCTGCAGGATGCCAGTAGTGTGTATATCCTGCAGCCGAAAAGATGGAAATATCCAATTGATCGGGACTGGCTTTAATTTCTTGCAAACAAACAATATCCGGATTAGCACTTTTTAACCAGGCCATCCAATCTTTACTCAAGGCTGCACGAATTCCATTTACATTATATGAAATTATTCTTACCATATTTTTAATGCTATTTTTAAATTAAAAAATGAAACGCCCACACATTGCTGTATAGGCGTTTCTCCCCTTAAACTAAGTAAACCACTACTTACTCAACAGCTCTTTAACAATGGTGCTTACTACTTTCCCATCTGCTTTTCCCGCAAATTGTTTTGTAGCAAGGCCCATTACTTTGCCTAAATCAGCAGGGGAGCTTGCGCCAACTGCTGCAATTATTTTAGAAATTTCTGTTCTTAATTCTGATTCATCCATTTGCTTTGGCAAATAGTTTTCGATGATGGCTGCTTGTGCTAATTCTACATCAGCTAAATCTTTTCTGTTTTGCGTAATATAAACTTCGGCTGTTTCTTTACGTTGTTTCACCATTTTATTCAAAGCCTTCATTTCACTTTCAGGACTTAATCCTTCCGGGGAAGTTTTAAGTAAAAGAATTGCCGATTTAACAGCACGCAAAGCTTCCAATTTAGCGGCTTCTTTTGCAAGCATCGCTGCTTTTATATCCGCATTTATTTGTTCTTCTAAAGTCATTTAGCTTTTTTATTAGTCAACGTTATCGTGAAGAAATGAATTGTTAGGCTTTATCTCTGTTGATTTATCCTCACCTTCAGATAAAGTAAATCGAGATACCTGCGAATCGCTTGAATGCGGAACATTAGATAATGTTACATTTTTGCGCAAGTAAGCCGGTTGACTTTCCATTTCACTTAACCCACCCGGTGTTTTGAATTTATGACTCAAATTTTTCAAACGATTTACACGGTCGTTCGCCAATTTCATTCTGTCGTCAGACGGGATGTTGGATTCAAATTTCTCTTCCGTGTTTTTTACAATCAATGTAGGTTCATCTTGTTTGATGCTAAAAGTGAACGACTCTTCCTTCTCTTCAACCTTCTGTTCACCAGATGTGGATGAAATTTCAAATTCAAAACTAACTTGCTCAATTTGTTCTTCTTTCTGAGTTGTAGCAGTGTCATCAATATCTTCTAATTGGTGCACAATGGGTTGTTGTGATGTAGCAGTAGTTGTGCTGATTGGTTGAACAGGAACACTTGGTGCAGGACTGCTTGAAATCACATCATCCAATGAATACTTTTTAACCTCAGGCTTTTTCACCACATCATAACCCAAATCATTTTTCTTGTTAAATCCGGTTGCAATGATGGTAACATTTACTCTGTCGCCTAAACTTTCATCTACCCCAAAACCTTGTATAACTTCCGCAGTTTGTCCGGCTGCATCCTGAATGTAATCAGCTATTTCACCGAACTCGTCCATGGTAATTTCTTCGGTCCCACAAGTAACATTTAAGAGTACATAGTTTGCACCTTTTATATTGCTATCATTTAACAAGGGCGATGAAAGCGCCTGTTCAACTGCGTTAATGGCTCTGTTTTCACCTGCTGCAGATGCTGATCCCATTATGGCAACACCACTATCTTTCAAGACTGTTTGAATATCTGCAAAGTCGGTATTGATGTGAAGCGTTGTAGTGATAATGTCGGCAATTCCTTTTGCAGCTGTGCTTAATACATCATCGGCATGACCGAAAGCATCCGTCATACGAAGATTACCATAAATTTCGCGCAATTTATCATTGTTGATGATAAGCAGGGTATCCACATTTTTTTTCAATTCCTCTAATCCTAGCTCCGCTTGCAATCTTCTTTTTCGGCCTTCTAATCCAAAAGGAATAGTCACAATGGCTACTGTTAAAATTCCCATTTCTTTAGCAGCGCCGGCAATTACTGGAGCTGCACCTGTTCCCGTTCCGCCACCCATACCGGCAGTAACAAAGACCATTTTGGTATTATTTCCAAGAACTTCTTTTATGTCTTCGATATTTTCAATAGCCGCATTTTTACCTACTTCGGGTTGTGATCCAGCGCCACGTCCTTCTGTAAGGGTTGAGCCCAACTGAATTTTGCAGGGAACCGGGCTAATGTCCAAGGCTTGCTGATCGGTATTGCACACCATAAAATCTACCCCTTTAATTCCCATGCGATACATGTGGTTCACAGCATTGCTGCCTCCTCCACCTACTCCAATTACTTTTATAATGGAAGAGTTGTCTTTAGGTAAATCGAATTTCATCATCTCGTTTTGCATTTTAATTTGTATTAACTAGTGGTTTTTATAAGTGGTTTTTATTGTATGTCTTCGTCAAAGATTCCTTTTGCTTTTGTAATTAAATTATCGAAAAAGCTGCCTTTCTTTTTTACGGAATGGTCTTTAATTTCAGTATGTGTAGGCGGCGGAGTCTCCGGATTTTTTTCTTCTGTTGATTCCGTTTCGGGTTGAAGAAAAGCTAAACCGCGTATCACCAATCCAACGCCCGTTGCATACATCGGACTTGTTACATCTTCCAAACCTTTGCTTAAATGCTCATTGGGATATCCCACGCGTGCATCCATACCGGTTATGTATTCCATGAGTTGTGTGATGTGCTTGAGTTGGGCTCCACCACCTGTGATAACAATACCCGCAATTAATTTTTTCTCGTAACCCGAATTTTTGATTTCATAATAGATGTGCTCTATTATTTCTTCCATTCGCGCCTCAATGATACTCGCAAGATTCTTTAATGAAATTTCTTTAGGCTCCCTTCCACGTAGACCGGGAATGCTCACTATTTCATTATCTTGATTTTCACTTGCTAATGCCGAACCAAATTTAATTTTAAGCAATTCTGCCTGGTTTTTAATAATGGTACAGCCTTCTTTTATATCTTCTGTGATAACATTTCCGCCAAAAGGAATAACAGCTGTATGCCGTATTATTCCTTCATGGAAAATGGCAATATCGGTAGTTCCACCCCCTACATCTACTAATACTACACCTGCTTCCTTTTCTTCATTGCTTAATACTGCATCTGCGGAAGCAAGTGGCTCCAGCATAATTTCTTTCGGTTTTAATCCGGCACGCGTAACACATTTTATTAAATTATTTATTGCCGCAACTTGTCCGGTAATGATATGAAAATTGGCTTCCAGTCTGTTTCCCGACATTCCAATAGGATCTTTAATTCCCATTTCATTGTCTACAATGTATTCCTGAGGCAACACATGAATTATTTCTTCGCCCGGAAGCATAGCCAATTTGTACATGTCGTCAATTAAGGCGTCCACATCTTTTTGACTAATCTCTTCTTCCAAACTATTGCGCATGCGTATGCCGCGGTGTTGCAAACTTTTGATGTGTTGCCCTGCAATTCCAACATGCACATCACTAATTGTAATTCCTGATTTACTTTGAGCTTCTTCAATAGCAACCTTTATGGATTGAACTGTTTTTTCGATATTGGAAACTACCCCGCGCGAAACACCAACAGACTCGGTTTTTCCAAGTCCTAGAATTTCAATTTTTCCGAATTCATTTTTACGCCCCACTAAAGCAACAATTTTTGTTGTGCCTATATCCAACCCTACAACTATGTCGTTGTTTTTCATTTCCCTTATTTTTTGCAAACCACGTTATCTTTGAATTTTAAGTTGATTTCGGTATAAGCATTCCATCCCACTTTGCTTAAACCATGCGTATAAAAAACCATCAACTTTTTAAATTTTGCATCGATGTCTTGAGTGTCTCCAAATATAATTCGGTTATTCCCCATCGTTGGTATTAGCTCAATGTCTTCGCCTACTGTAATTTGTTGAATTTGAGCTTTCCAAAATTCGTCTGAATCAATATATTTCGCAAGGCAATAAAGGCCAAAGAGGGTGTTTTTTTTCAACAGCGAATCGTTAATATCATTCTTTGAAAAATCTAGTAGATTATTCTTTGCAAAACTTTCATATATTTCTCCTGTAATCACCGGTACACGCGCAGTGTAGTTGCGTGACCACAACATCAATTTGCCTTTTGAATCGATGTAATAGCTTTCACCTGAAGCAGTAATAACACGTGCAATTGGTCGTTTTTGGGTGATATTGATGGTTAGGTCACCTGCAATATTTTCGAAAACTTCGGCGTTTGAAATGGCCGGATGCGTATTGAATATTTTTTCTAATTTATTTACATCTATCGTCTCAAGTGTTTGTCCTTCCAGCTTGTCGCGATTTTCGAGTGCCATTTGCAAAATGTCGGCCCGGCTAACAAATTCATTTTCGTCGGTATTGTCAATGTTTACTTCCACAGCGCCGCACTTTAATCGCTTGTGTTCGTTCTTCACAAAGCCTAACAATACAATGGTTCCTGAGAGTAAAACAATCCAAAAGGATGCGTAAAGTATTTTTTTAAATGTGCTCATCCGATTAATTTATATGCGTTGTTTAAAGCAATTTCAAGCGGTTCTACTAACTTGTCAATATCACCGGCGCCAAGAGTTAGCAATACTTCCGGATGAAGTGAAACCACTTTCTCACAAAGTGATTCTTTGCTGCAAATTGATTTTTTACTGCTGTTCATTTTACTTAAAAGCAATGCTGAGTTTATACCTTCAATAGGTAATTCACGTGCAGGATAAATATCGAGTAGTATTGTTTCATCGAGTAAATCCAAGCTTTTCGCAAATTCATCGGCAAAATCACGTGTACGCGAAAAAAGATGAGGTTGAAATATGCCCGTTATTTTTTTGTTAGGATATAATTCTCGCACGGAGTTAATGCAAGCTTTTAGTTCTTCCGGATGGTGAGCATAATCGTCAATAAACACTAAGTTCTCGCTTTTAATACGATAATCAAATCTTCTTTTTACTCCACGAAAGGTATTTAGTGCAATTTTTATTTCAGCAGCACTTACTCCATAAATTTGCGCAGCAGCGCAGGCTGCAATGGCATTTTCGGTATTGTGTAAACCCGGAAAGGAAAATTGAATTTCCTTAATACATTTAATTGGGCTAATAAAATTAAACACATAATTGCCATCTACAATATGGATTTCACTACCATAAAAATCTGCTTTTTCACTCAAAGCGTACGTATAAGTTTTATACGAATCACCTTGTGGCAATTTAAAATCCAATCCTTTTTTTGAAATAATGTGACCATTGACTTTGGTTTGTCCTGCAAAGAGCTCAAACGATTCTTTTAAGTATTTGTGTTCGGTGTAAATATCTAAATGATCAGCATCAACCGAAGTTATGATAGATATATTCGGACGCAAAGTCAAAAAGGACCTGTCGTATTCATCGGCTTCCACTACCGTTGGACCCATTCCGTTTTTGTTTTCAGAAAGTAAAAAATTGGAATTGTAATTTCGAGTTATGCCTCCTAAAAAAGCACTACAATCTTTGTTTGCCGATTTTAGGATATGCGCTAAAATGCTGGAAGTAGTTGTTTTTCCATGTGTTCCGGCAACTGCTAAGGTAAATGTGTTTTGTGTAATTATACCCAACACTTCTGACCGTTTTTTGAGGGTATAACCTTCCCTTAAAAAATAATTGTATTCTTGATGATCCTTAGGAATGGCAGGAGTGTAAACAATTAATATTTCTTCTTTAGAATCATTTATTGTTGACTGGAAAAATGAAATAGTGTCTTCAAAATGTATAGCGATACCTTCTTTTTGTAATTCAACTGTTAAAGCAGTTTGAGTTTTATCATATCCACAAACAGTTTTATTTAAGGTTTTGAAATAGCGTGCTAAGGCACTCATGCCAATGCCCCCAATACCTAAAAAATAAACGCTCTTGATGGTGTTAAAATCCATTTTAATTTTGATTCGCAATACTAACTACTTCACTTGCTATTACTTCGGCTGCATCTCTAAAGGCAAGTCGAATTATATTCTCTTCCAATTTTTTTCTTTTCTCATCGTTCTGTAACAAGTCGAATAGTGTTTCTTTTAGCTTTTCTTTTACATCACTATCTTTTATTAGAACAGCAGCATGATGTGTTACTAAGGCTTGCGCATTGCTTGTTTGATGATCTTCAGCAGCGAATGGATAGGGAATAAGGATTGCAGCTTTATCCACAATGCACAATTCTGAAACGGAACTGGCACCTGCTCTCGAAACAACTACATCGGCAACAGCATAGGCATAATCCATTTTTGAAATAAAATCAAATACTTTGATATTAGGATTTCCATTACCTGATTTTGCCTCGTCGGCAATAGGTTTGTAATTAATTCCCGTTTGCCATATTAACTGAACAGAATGTTTTTCGAATTCAGGTAGAATGGATTTTATGCTTTCATTAATACTTCTTGCACCAAGACTTCCACCGATAACCAATACTGTTTTTTTTGTGCCATCTAATTCAAAAAACTCCAACGCTCTTTCGCGTTTGCCACTTAGGTTTTTAATATCTTGTCGAACTGGATTACCGGTTAAAATTATTTTTTCCTTTGGGAAGTATTTATCCATTCCTTCATAAGCAACACAAATTCGCTTCACTTTTTTTGCCAGCCATTTATTGGTGATTCCCGGATAAGAGTTTTGCTCCTGAATCAAGGCAGGTATTCCCATTTGGGTGGCAGCATATAACAAGGGGCCGCTCGCAAATCCGCCTACACCTACAACTGCATGGGGTTTAAATTCCTTTATGATTCTTCGTGATTTACTTACACTAGAAATTAATTTAAATGGAAAGGAAAAGTTTTTAAGTATTGATTTTCGCTGTAAACCGCTGATGTTTAAGCCCACAATTTTATATCCGGCAGCAGGTACTTTTTCCATTTCCATTTTACCTAAGGCTCCTACAAACAGGATGTTTACACCATTGTATTTTTCTTTTAATGCATTTGCAATTGCAATTGCCGGAAAAATATGCCCGCCAGTTCCTCCACCACTTATGATTACATTAAGCATCCGCCAACTCTCCTTTCTTTTCAGATTCAATTTCTCTACTCACACTTAATATAATTCCAATGGCAATGCTCGAGAAAATAACAGAGGTACCACCAGCACTTACCATGGGTAAGGGCTGCCCCGTAACGGGAAATAAGTGCACAGCTACGCCCATGTTTATCATAGCCTGAAAGACCAACATAAAGCAAAGCCCAATAGCCAATAAGCTTCCAAAGGTTTTTGGACTTTTGGTAGCAATTCGAGTGGCCCTAAATAGTAAAATCATGTATAAAAATATGACCAAAAATCCGCCTAGAATGGAGCCGTATTCTTCAATGATGATGGCAAAAATAAAATCGGAGGAAGCTTGCGGTAAAAAGTTGCGCTGTGTGCTCTTACCCGGTCCTTTGCCGATTGGCCCACCGGTAGCAATCGCTATCATAGCCTGTTCCGCCTGATAGTTTTCATCACTATCACCACTTACAAAACTTTCAATACGTGTTTTCCAGGTCTCTACCCGATTGTTGATGTGTGGGAAAGTGAAGACTAACAAAATAAAGAGTCCAAGAAATACGATGCCGCTTCCAATCAAAAGCAATATGTATTTAATGTTTACTCTGCCAATAAACATCAAAACAATGCAGGTTACAAAAAGTACTGCTGCTGTTGAAAAGTTAGCTGGCAATATCAATCCACAAATAATCAGAATGGGCAATACAATTGGAACAAATGCTTCTTTAAAATCTTTAATTTGATCTTGTTTCATCGAAAGCAATCGTGCAACATACACTACAAGTGCCAACTTAGCGAAATCGCTGGTTTGAAAAGTGAATCCAATTCCCGGAATCGCAATCCATCGACTTGCATCCCCGGCACTTACCCCTTTCACCAATGTAAACAGCAGAAGTGGGGCAGCTACAAATAAAGCTATTTGGGACCCTCTTGAATAATAGCTGTATTTTAACAGGTGAGTAAGGTAAATGAAACCTAATGCAAGCGCAACAAATCCTACTTGCTTAAAAAGAAAAAATTCAGTATTCCCACCTTTGTATTTATAAGCCAGCGAGCCCGAAGCACTGTACACTACAAGCACAGAAAAGATAGATAGCATTACTGCAACTACCCAAATTACTTTATCACCGCTTAACTTATTTAGGATTCTATTCACTTCACTAATTATTTAATTCTTGAATCAAAAAAATCGCGCACTGAATTTTTAAAACTATTTCCGCGTATTTCATAGTTTTCATATAAATCATAGCTCGGACAAGCGGGTGAAAACAGCACCACATCACCCTTTTTTGCCCAATGATAGCTATACTCAACAGCCTCTTTCATTTCTTTTGCATCAATGATTAAGGGTACAATATTTTGATATTGAAAAATTTTGAAAAGTGTGCTATTATCCTTTCCTAGGCAAATAATAGCTTTTACTTTTTCACGCAAAATTTCAGCCAATACACCGTAATCATTTCCTTTATCAACACCACCAACTATCCAAATAATGGGTTTCTCCATTTTTTCTAGCGCAAGCCAAGTGCTATCAATATCAGTCGACATGCTGTCATTGATAAACTCAACGTAGTTAAACTCGCCCACCTTTTCTAATCGATGTTCTGAACCATTGATGTCGGCATAGTTTTCACGGTCAATTTCTTTGCGCATCTGCAAAAGTTTGCGCATGTACTCAATCGGATTACTGCTAATTTTCTTTGCGTCCATAATTTAATATTTGGTTGATTTTATAATGATTTTACGTCTCTTTTAAACTGCCTTCCCCTATCCTCATAATTTTCAAATAAATCGAAACTGCTGCAGGCCGGTGAAAGCAAAACAGTGTCGCCTTTTTTGGCCAATTTATAAGAACGTTTAACTGCTTCTTCCGATGAATGTGCATCCACAATTATTTCCACGATATCTGCGAAAGCATTGTGAATTTTTTCGTTCTCCTTGCCTAAGCAAACAATCGCTTTTACTTTGTCTTTTACTAACTCTCTAAGCATCGAATAATCATTGCCTTTATCTACACCTCCAACAATCCATACTGTAGGATTAGTCATGCTTTCCAAAGCATACCAAGTAGAGTTTACATTGGTTGCTTTACTGTCGTTAATAAACTCGATGCCGTGCACCTTGGTTACAAACTCTAATCGGTGTTCGATGTTCTCGAAGTCAGACAGACTGTCGCGAACAACCTCATTGCGAATGTCAAGCACTTTGGCAATTATGCCTGCGGCCATAGAGTTGTAAATGTTGTGCTTGCCTTGTAAGGCTAAACTGTGTATTGACATAGAGAAGGGTTTATTGTTTATATCCAGGATTAATTCGGTTTCATTTAAATAGCCGCCATGCTCCACTTTTTCGTGAATGGAAATCGGAATGAGTTGCGCGGCAATTTTTTTGGTGGCGATTTGAGATTGTGTTATTTCATCGTCTTTGCAATAAATAAAGACATCTTGATTGAGTTGATTTTGGCTAATTCTAAATTTTGAATCCACATAGTTTTGCAATTCGTATTCATAGCGATCAAGATGATCCGGTGTAATGTTTAATAATACCGCCAAATTGATACGTGTTTTAAACATGCCATCTAATTGAAAACTGCTTAGTTCTAGTACATAATAGTCGAACGAATTTTGTGCTACTTGCATCGCAAAACTCTTTCCCACATTTCCGGCTAGGCCAACATTTAGTCCGGCTTTTGATAAAATGTGATAGGTGAGCAAAGTAGTTGTGGTTTTTCCATTTGTTCCGGTAATTCCAATGAGTGTAGCATTGGTATGACGTGCTGCAAATTCGATTTCCGAAATCACAGGAATTTTCTTTTTTAAAAGTGCTTGCACTAGTTCACTTTTATCGGGAATACCAGGACTTTTTACCACTTCATCGGCATTCATTATTTTCTTGGAAGTGTGTTGGTTTTCTTCATAGGCAATATGATGTTTCTCCAACTCCTTTTTGTATTTTTCGCGTATCCCTCCTTTGTCGGAAACAAATACATCATAACCTTTCTGTAACCCGAGTATAGCAGTGCCAACACCGCTCTCGCCACCGCCAAGAATAACTAGTCGTTTTAAAGAATTTGTATTTTTTGTGCTCATTATTTTAACGAAGTTTTAGCGTAACGAAAGTCATGATGGCTAACATCACACCCACAATCCAAAAGCGGGTTACAATTTTTGATTCATGAAACCCAAGCTTTTGATAATGATGATGAAGCGGTGCCATTTTAAATATGCGACGCCCTTCACCAAATTTTTTCTTCGTGTATTTGAAATACCCTACTTGAAGTACTACCGAGAGATTTTCAACTAAAAAGATTCCACATAAAATTGGAATGAGTAATTCTTTTCGAATGGCTAATGCAAATACAGCAACTATACCTCCGAGTGTTAAGCTTCCTGTATCGCCCATAAATACTTGCGCAGGGAAGGAGTTGTACCACATAAATCCAACACATGCTCCAATAAATGCTCCCATAAAAATTACCAACTCTCCTGTATTAGGGATATACATAATGTTCAAGTAATTCGCGAAAATCATGTTACCCGACACATAGGCGAAAATCAAAAGTGTAGCACCAATTATCGCTGATGTACCGGTGGCAAGTCCATCTAATCCATCGGTTAAATTGGCTCCGTTACTTACAGAGGTGATAATTAAAATAACTATGGGAACAAAAATCAACCAAGCCCATTTTTGATACCCTTCTCCCATAAAGGAGATGAGATTGGAATAATCAAATTCATTATTCTTTACGAATGGAATAGTTGTTTTTAATGACTTTGTGGCTGAATTGGCATAATGTGGTAAATTGCTTGCATTTAAATCATGTGAAAACATATCGTTCTCCATCACTACTTCCTGTGCATTGTATACTTTTTCTTTAATCACCACATTTTTGTTGAAATACAAAGTGAAGCCAACAATTAAGCCCAGTCCTACTTGACCAATTATTTTGAACATACCTTTTAAACCTTCTTTGTCTTTTTTGAAAACTTTGATGTAGTCATCTAAAAAGCCAATTGTTCCAAGCCAAATGGTAGTGCACAACATCAGTATGATGTATACATTGTGCAGTTTAGCAAACAGTAAAGTGGGAATGAGGATGGCCGCAATGATGATTAGCCCTCCCATTGTGGGTGTTCCTTGCTTTTGATTTTGTCCTTCCAAACCTAAGTTTCGAATGGTTTCTCCCACTTGTTTTTTGCGGATGTATTCGATAATTCTTTTTCCGAAAATCAGCGAAATAAGTAATGACGTTATAATTGCCATCGCTGCTCGAAAGGAGATGTATTGAAATACACCGGAACCGGGCAAATCAAAGTGTTTGTGCAAATAATCAAAAAGGTAATAAAGCATTTTGTGGTTTTTCTTTATTCGTTTTTAACTCAATAATTCAAATGAACTCTTCAATTCTTCCATGTCATCAAATGGATATTTTACTCCTTTTATTTCTTGGTATTTTTCGTGTCCTTTACCGGCCACCAATATGATGTCGCCGGGTTGTGCTAAGGAGCAGGCAGTTTTTATCGCTTCTCTGCGGTCTACTATCGACAAGGTTTTTTTATTGTAAGGAGGCTGAACTCCTTTTTTCATTTGACTCAAAATCTCATCCGGATCTTCCGATCTCGGATTATCGCTTGTAAGTATTACACGGTCACTAAGTTCGCAGGCGATACGCGCCATTATTGGTCTTTTCAAAGCGTCTCTATCTCCACCGCAACCTACCAACGTAATTACTTTTTCATTTCCGGTACGGATATCTTGAATGGTGTTTAAGACATTTTTTAAAGCATCCGGAGTGTGTGCATAATCAACTATGCCGGTAACTTTGCTGTGCGAACGGATATATTCAAACCTTCCTTCAACAGCGCTTAATGTGCTAAGCGCTGTGAGTACATTTGTGGAGTCTTCTTTAAGCAACACTCCAATACTGTAAGCAAGCAGTAAATTGTAAGCATTAAAACTTCCAATAAGTTTGGAGTAAAATTCTTTTCCATCAACTGTAAGAATTAAACCTGAGAACTGATTTTCAACTATTTTACATTTAAAGTCTGCTAGCGAATTAAGTGCGTATGTTTTGCGGTGAGCACGTGTGTTTTGCAACATCACTTCTCCATTTTTATCGTCTTTATTTACCAGTGCAAATGCATTGGGAGAGAGCATATCAAAAAACCCCTTTTTAGCTTGGATATATTTGTCGAAGGTTTTATGATAATCTAAATGATCGTGCGTGATATTTGTAAAAGCTGCTCCGGTAAACTCAAGTGCAGTAATTCGATGCTGTACTACTGCATGTGAACTAACTTCCATAAAACAATGTGTGCAGCCTTTCTCCACCATTTTTTGAAGCAAAGCATTTAATTGAAGTGCATCCGGTGTGGTGTGCGTGGCAGGCAATTGTTCCCCATCAATATAATTGCTTACTGTACTCAACATTCCTGTTTTGTAGCCAAGCAGTTTAAATAAATTGTAGAGCAGCGTTACAGAGGTTGTTTTTCCATTTGTGCCGGTTACACCTACAAGTTTTAATTTTTCAGAAGGATGCTCATAAAAGTTAGCCGCAGCAATGGCAAGCGCCTCACTGCTGTCTTTAACTTTGATATAGGTAATTTTATCGTCACATAGTTTGGGAAGTACTTCACAAATTATCGCAATGGCACCTTTTTCTATTGCAGTGGAAATAAAATTGTGACCATCCACAACCTCGCCTTTAATGGCAACAAAAAGTGCAAATGTATCGGCCTTACGTGAATCAAAGCAAATCGACTCAATAGCCACATTCGTGCTACCAATTACCTCCTCAATTCGGGTTTTGTAAAGTATGTCGCGCAATAATTTCATTACGATAATTCGATATAAACGTGTGTTCCTTTTATGATTTTGCTTCCTGCTTCCGGTACCTGTTTTACAACAGTTCCCCTTCCATTTATGCGTACAGATGCTCCACTGTTTTCGAGTAAATAAATGGCATCTTTTAAGCCCATGCCCAGTACATTTGGTACACCGGTTTTAACCGTTGTTTTACGCGAAAAATTTAACCCTCTACTATCGCTTGAGGAGGCAACCCACTCAGCGTTTCCTGAATTATCTTTTTCTTTTATTCCTAATTTTTTTGCGGCAATTTCTAAATCACTCTTGTTAGCTGTTTTTGCCAATGGGGTCTTTAATGTGCGGCTTGTATCTGCTTGAAGTTCTTTGTGAATTTCTGTGCTGGTGGCATACACTTTATCTGCAATCTCCCTGAAAACAGGACCTGCAACATCATTCCCATAGTATACTTTTTGAGTTGGAGCATTCACCACCACTATGCAAGTGTATTTTGGGTTTGCTGCCGGAAAGTATCCCACCAAAGAGGCTTGATAGCTCACTTTACCTTGATATTTATAACCATAGGCCTTATTGTATATTTGAGCTGTTCCGGTTTTTGCTGCGATCTTGTAATCGGCTGTTTTCAAGTTGGTGGCTGTGCCTCTTTCAACTACTCCCTCCAACATTATTTTTGCTTTGCGAATAGTTTCTCTTGAACAGATGGAAGGGTTAATCACATTAGTCTGGAAAGACTTTACCAGTTCACCTCTTTTGCGAATTTCTTTTACAAAAATGGGCTTCACCATTTTGCCATTATTTGCAACCGCATTATAAAAGGTAAGAATTTGCAAGGGAGTCATGCGTGATTCATATCCTGTTGCCATTACAGGCAATGTTACCGGACTCCAGGTCTTGTCTTTTGTGTTTTTAATATAAGGAAGTCCTTCACCGGTGATATCCAAATTCAACGGTGTATTCAAACCCATTTTATACAAGCGGTCGATAAATTTTTGTGGGTTCTTTTGATAGTATTTGAAAATAACTTTGGCTATTCCAACATTCGATGATTTTTCAAACACTTGTTGCAAAGTAATTTTTCCATACCCTCCTTCATGCGAATCGCGAATGTGGTGATCATAAAAAACCACATCACCATCTTCAGTATCCACCATTTCATCCAAATCCGTATATCCATCTTCCATTGCGGCAATTAGCGATGCCAGTTTAAAGGTAGAACCAGGATCAGTGCTTTCACCAATTACATAATTATAGCTCTCAACATAATTTGTAGAGTCAACTTTTTTAAGATTCACAATGGCTCTAATTTCTCCTGTAGCAACTTCCATCAGTGCTGCACATCCGTGATCTGCTTGTTGTTTTTTTAGCTGCGTCAATAATGCACTATGCGCCACATCTTGTATGTTCACATCAATTGTGGTATAAATATCACTTCCGTCTGTGGCTTCTATATCATCCTCCTTGTGCACCGGTGCCCAATTGTTTCCTGATATTTTTTGCATTAAGCGCTTGCCACTCACGCCTTTTAAATAATTGTTGAAAGAGCCTTCTATTCCTACTGGTTTTATGCCTTCTCTTTGATAACCTAAAGTGCGGGCAGCGAGCTCACGAAAGGGCATTTCACGACGGTTGTTTTGTATACACATTAAGCCGCCTTTGTATTTTCCCATTTTAAAAAGTGGGAAAGTGCGCAAGGTTTTTACATCGGAATAGCTCACTCCTTTTTGAAGAAAGAGGTAACGCTCCTTTTGTTTACGGGCACGAACCAAAATGCGTTTGTAGTCTTTTGCAGATTTATCTTTAAATAAATTGGATAAACACAAGGCTAAAGAATCAACATTTTTATTGAAGAGTTTGCTGGTAATAGGCCCCGCGCAAACATCCATGCGTATTTCATAAATGGGAACAGAGGTGGCAAGCAAACTTCCATCGTTGCTAAAAACATTACCTCTCGCTGCTTCTATATTAAAATAAGTTGTGGTGAGTTTTTGTGCTTTTTCTTTCCACTCCCGTCCTTCAACAAACTGAATTTTTACAATCCGCGCAACTATGAAAAGGGCAAATACGCACATCAATAGATATACGAGATATACTCTCCACAATATGTCTTTTTTTGTTTCCAAGTTTATTTTGTGCTGGCTAAGGTGGATGACGTTTCAGAAGCATTTGATTTTGCTGCTTCTCCTTTTTCAATAACTATTTTTTTAGGTGCAACCACCGATTCTTTAATTCCAATTTTCATCACCTCAGCTGCACGTGCAACTTCCGATTGCTTACTGATAAACATCAGGTCGGATTTAGAAGTAATGTATTCGGATCGCAATTCCTTTATTTCACTGTTAACAGTATTGGTTTTGCGCATAATTTTTTCAGCGTAATAGGTATTGGAGATATAGACTATGGCTACTAAAACCAAAAACAGTATGAACGGTATTTGCTTAACCGCACTTTCATTGGTAAGAAAATTTCCATTTATTACATCAATTACCGCACGGTCTTTTTTAGCTGATTTTTTGGGAGTCGGAGACGCAGATGACGCAGTGTTCTCATCTTTTTTAACTTCCTCTAAAATTTTTGTCTCCTTAGTTTCTTCCATTAATTAAATAAATCAGCGTTTTTATTTTTTTTCAGCTATTCTTAGTTTGGCGCTGCGCGACCTTGGGTTTTGTTCCATCTCTTCCAAACCCGGAACTATGGGCTTTTTTGTTATTGATTCAAAAGGGGTAAACGTGTTTCCAAAAAAATCTTTCTCAATCTCGCCTTCAAATTTTCCTTTGCGCATAAAGTGTTTCACCAATCGATCCTCAAGTGAGTGATAAGAAATTACCACCAGTCTGCCCCCCTGTGCTAAAACTTCTTCACTTTGTATTAGCAGTTCTTTCAACACCTGTAGCTCATCATTTACCTCAATGCGCAAGGCTTGAAAAAGTTGAGCCAAGTATTGATTTTCTTTCCCTCTGGTGATTAATGGTGCAATGGCCTCCTTTAATTCACTTACTGTTTGTATCGCTTTTTCCTTACGTTGATGAAAAATGCGATAGGCCAATTTTGCAGCATTGGGTATTTCACCATACACTTTAAATACCTCTTTCAATTGCGCTTCCGAATATTCATTCAAAACCAGCTTGGCAGTTTTCTGATTGTTTCTATCCATCCGCATGTCCAATTCTGCTTCAAATCGTGTCGAGAATCCCCGAGCTGCAGTATCAAACTGATGGCTCGAAACGCCTAAGTCTGCCAAGATCCCGTTCACCGGAATTGCTTTGTGCAAGCGCAGGTAGTTTTTGAGATACTTAAAATTTTGACGCACAAAAATTAATTTGCCCTCCTCCATTTTATTTTTTTCAGCATCCTCGTCCTGATCAAAAGCAATCAGTTTCCCACTTGTAAGGTGCTTTAGAATCTCTTTCGAATGCCCGCCACCACCGTAGGTTACATCTACGTAAGTGCCACTTGGGTCAATCTGCAATCCTTCAATACATTCATTTAAAAGAACGGGTTGGTGGTACATCATCTTAATTTTCTTGCGGAGGATTACCACCCATCACTTTCTCTGCAAGCTGTGCAAATGCGTCCGGATCGTAGCCTTTCATTACATCCTTATACAATTTGTCCGACCAGATTTCTATTTTATTCAAGCTCGATGTGAGCACGATATCTTTTTTAATTTTTGCGAAATCAACCAAATGCTTCGGCAATAAAAAGCGATTCGTGGCATCCAACTCCACTGTACTTGCCCCATTGGTATACTGCCGAATAAAATCGTCGTTCTCTTTTCTAAATCGATTTAGTTTACTCAAATCCTTCACTATCTCTTCCCATGCATCCATTGGGTAAAGCACCAAACACTTTTGAAAAACACTTCGGTTAATCACAAACTTCTCCCGCAACTCAGTCGGAAATTGTTTGTACAACCCGGCCGGCATCATAACCCTTCCTTTCACATCCACCTTACACTCAAATTCGCCTATGTAGTTCGTCATTGCTGGTGTTTCGCTTCGAGCGGTAAATTTAAAACAATTTTTACCACATTTTACTACTTTTTACCACTTTTGTTCAAAACTTTTTGGTTATTAACTGTTTTGGTGTCATTTCGTTCCAAACTATTTGAGCTGCATCTCTTTATTGATAAGCATTTCATAAGATTGGGTAAAAAGTGGGAGGAAAAATCAGCGTTTGTAATTCGCGTTTGAGCAAAACAAATTCGGTTCTGCTACTTTTCGAAGTGAAAAAGTTTTAGGTTTGAGGAAAATAGAAAATGCGAATTCCTATTTTTGAAATTTACTTTTTGTGCATTTAAATTGAAGCAAAAATAATTATGACTACTCCATCCCATTCTGTATTAAGTAAGGATGATGCAGAAAAGCGTACCATTGATTTGGAAGAATTAATACGAAGTAAGAATCCGCGCTTAGCAAAATTCCTTCCCAATTTTTTGTTGAATTATGTAAAACGAATAATCCATCAGGATGAAGTAAATACGTTTCTATACGAGCATCGAAACGATAATGGCTTCCAATTTTCGAGCGGCGTGGTGAAGTTCTTTAATGTTACAGTTAAGATTCAAGGCATGGAAAATATTCCGGCTTCAGGAGGCGCTGTATTTGCTTCTAATCACCCTTTAGGCGGATTTGATGCCATGGTAATTTTAGATTCGATTGGTCGGGTTCGAACCGATGTGAAATTTATTGTAAACGATATTTTACTCAACCTTAAAAATTTGAAACCACTTTTTGTAGGGGTTAATAAACATGGAAAAAATTCAGTTCAAATGCTGGAAGATATTGATGCCGCGTATGCTTCTGAACAAGCAATATTTATTTATCCTGCAGGATTAGTATCACGAAAACAAGATAGTGGCAAGATTGAAGATTTGGAATGGAAAAAGAGTTTTATTACCAAAGCAAAAAAGCACCAACGAATGATAGTTCCATTATATGTGGATGGGCGCAATTCGAATCGCTTTTATAACCTGGCAAGATGGAGAACTAAGCTAGGAATAAAGGTGAATTTGGAAATGTTTTTTTTAGTAGATGAAATGTTTCGGCAGCGAAATAAAACAATTACTGTTATATTTGGTAAACCTATTCCATATAGCACTTTCGACAATTCGAAAAGCGATTTGAAATGGGCACATGAAGTAAAGCAAATAGTTTACAAATTAGCTGAATCAAAAAAATAATTTGCTGAACCATAAACCTATGATGCAAGAAATAATTCCTCCCGTTGCTATTGATTTAATTGAAAGTGAGCTCACTCAAGATAAATTTATCCGTCAAACCAACAATGGAAAAAATTTAATTTATATCGTAAATTTTCACAATTCACCTAATCTGGTTCGTGAAATTTGTCGCTTGCGTGAAGTTACATTCCGTAATGCAGGTGGAGGTACAGGCAAAGAATTGGATATCGACATTTACGATACCGGAAATAATCCCTATCAACAATTAGTGGTGTGGAGCCCCGAATACCGCGAAATAGTGGGCGGATACAGATATATTCGCTGTGATAAAGCTGATAAAGATGCCAATGGAAATTTGCAACTCGCAACCAGCGGCTTATTTGATTTATCCGAAAAATTTGTAAAAGAAATTCTGCCCTACACAATTGAATTAGGACGTTCCTTTGTGCAACCTAATTTTCAGCCTGTGGCCGGTAACCGCAAAGGACTCTTTTCACTTGATAATATTTGGGATGGCTTGGGAGCTATTACGGTGGATAATCCTGACATTAAATATTTTTACGGAAAGGTTACCATGTACCGTCATTTTAATGAAAGGGCACGCGATATGATTTTGTATTTTCTTAAAACGTATTTTCCAGATCCCGAATTTTTACTTCGTCCCAAAAGCGCATTGCCCATTACTACCGATGAAAACTATTTGAATTCGCTCTTTAAAAACCTAGATTACAAAGAAGGATACAAAGTACTAAAACACGAAGTGGGAGAGTTGGGAGAAAATATTCCCCCTTTGGTAAATACCTATATGAATCTTTCACCAACAATGAAAAGCTTTGGCACCGCACTCAATAGCACCTTTGGTGAAGTAGAAGAAACAGGCATACTTGTTACTATTGCCGACATCTACGAAAGCAAAAAGGAAAGGCATTTGAAAACTTACGTGAAGAAGTAATGCAATTCTAACCATTTTATCTACCCAATGCAATTGCTAAAAACGGGAGGAAGGCTCGATGCTATCTGCCTCAAATTTTCTGATTCCCCCTTTTTATTGGCGCTACTTTTTCTAGTAACTTTAGCGCTTCGTCTTCTTTACCTCAACTTCTACCCACTCAATATTGATGAGCCTTTTACTGTTTTTTATTCGCAAATGTCTTTAAGCAACATTGGTGAAATGTTAAAGACAGAGAATAACCCACCCTTATTCTTTATACTTCTTCATTACTGGATAAAACTTTTTGGAATTAGTGAATTTTCTGTCCGATTCTTACCGGCTTTATTCAGCGCACTTACTGTGATTTTTATATATAAAATAGGAAGTGATTTTTTTTCAAATAAAATAGCTTGGGCTTCTTCATTTCTATTTATTTTTTCGGAGTCACATTTTGAGTTTGCGCATGATTGCAGAGCCTATTCACTCTTGGTTTTTCTTAGCTTACTTTCAATGTATTTGTTGCTTATATTAATTAAAAGAAATGCTGGAAACGGATATTGGATTTTGTTTTGCCTTGTTAATAGTCTGCTTATCTACACGCATTTTATTGGATGGATAGTTATTTTAGTACAAATCAGTTTGCTCCTAATTGAATTTAATGCGGCAAGTTTAAAAAAGTTTGGAGCTGTTTTTTCGATAAATTTTTTATTACTGCTTCCCTACCTACCCATATTTATTAGACGAATAGCTGTTACTACCAAATTCGGCACTTGGGTTACTGCACCAACCTATGAGGATTTATATATTCGCCTTTGGGATTATTCCAATAAACCATTCTTAACAGTGCTTTTCATAAGTATTTTCACTTTGGGTAGCTTACAGTTAATTGTTGCAAAGAAAAGAACAAGCATTCAAATTAAGGCTTTATTAATGTTGTTTTTTATTCCCTATTTAGGATTGTTTTTGGTATCACAAAAAATTCCTCTTTTCATCGAGCGCTACTTGTTAATTATTTCACTCCCATTTTATATTTTAATATGCGTTTTTATTGAAGAAGCTGCTTCAAAAAGAAAGGGGTTTAGTCTACTTTTTATTTTGCTTCCCTTATGCATGTTAGTAACCAGCAATTTTAATCCCAACAGAAAAAGACCCAACAAGCAATTAGTTGAATTGTTGAGTCATTTAAAAAATGATTCAACAGCCTTGCTTATAAACCCTGATTGGTACGAGGCAACATTCTTATATTACTATGATAAAACTATTTTCAAAGAGTATTCATCTGCAAAAATGGAGCTAAATAAAAGGGGTATTTTTCCATTATCAGGAAGTAATTCGATGCAAAAGCTTTCACTTGAAAAGTATCATCAAATAATATACTTTCAATCAAACTCTAATTTGGTGGATACGGCGAACGCGACGCTTGAATGCCTAAAAGGGAAATATAAATTTATTGCTACAAAGAGGGTATATGATTGCAATATCAGTATCCTAATTGAAACCGGTGCGATTTAATGTTTACTTTCATGCAACCTTTTAAGATTAAAATTTAGAAAGAAAATGGAAACAATGAATGTAAATAAAATGAAAGTCGAAATTTGGAGCGATGTTATGTGTCCCTTTTGTTATATCGGTAAACGTAGGTTTGAAGCGGCTTTAGAGCAATTCCCAGACAAGAATAAAATTGAAATTGAATGGAAAAGTTTTCAGCTTAATCCCGATATGATTACCAATCCCAATAAAAAAATTGATGCCTATTTGGCTGAAGTAAAAGGGATATCGCTTGAACAAGCAAAAGAAATGAATGAGCGTGTAACAGCAATGGCAAAGGAAGTAGGATTAACTTACCATTTCGAAAAAGCAATTGTAGCCAATTCATTCGATGCACATCGCTTTTCTCATTTCGCTAAATCAAAAGGCTTGCAAGATGCCGCAGAAGAGCGCTTATTTAAAGCCAATTTTACGGAAGGAAAAAATACAGCTGATGCTGCAACCCTTGTGGAACTTGGTGTTGAAATTGGCTTGGATAAATTAGAACTTAAGGAACTTTTAAAAAGCACTTCCTTTAGCGATGCCGTTCAAGAGGATATAATAGAAGCAAGAAACATAGGCGTGGGTGGAGTTCCTTTTTTTGTATTTGATCGAAAGTATGCCGTTTCAGGTGCGCAAGCAAGCGAGGCATTTTTGCAAGCATTAAAACAATCTTTTGCCGAATATCAATCAACGAAATTTGATTTGAATGCAGCTCTAAGCGATGACCTGGTATGCACGCCCGATGGTGATTGTAAATGAAAATCAACTCATATATTCTTTTGGAATAAGGCAAACCGGAATAGGATTCATTTTATGCAAGTTTGCTCGATGCCGCGATTCATATATTTTAAGCACTTCTTGCTCCCTTGTGGATAAATTTTGAGGCCTTTCCTTTTTTTCCAATAGTCGCATGGCCCATTCCAACTCATCATAACTGGCTCCAATTTGATCTTCATCACTTCTTCCATCGTGAAACAAACCATCTGTTGGCGCTGCTGTTTGGATAGAAGAAACAACGCCTAGTTCTTTTGCAAGTTCATACACTTCCGATTTCATTAAATCTGCAATAGGGGAAAGGTCAACACCCCCATCACCATACTTGGTAAAAAAACCAATTCCGAAATCTTCTACTTTATTTCCGGTTCCTGCAACAAGTAATTTTTTATTTCCCGCAAAGGCATAAAGTGTCATCATGCGCAATCGGCTCCGGGTATTGGCAAGTGTGAGGTGATCTTGAATTTCGGCAGGAAAAGTTTTTTCTGATTCGATAAATAAATTCGAAAGATTTACTTCATAGGAAGTAACGTTTTCGTATCGTGATTTAAGCCAATCAATGTGTTCATGAGAGCGACTATATTCAGATGGACTCTGATGAATGGGTAAGTTTAAACATACGACATCTTTTCCCGTTAAGGCGCAAAGTGTGGAAGTTAGTGCCGAATCAATTCCGCCTGATACTCCAATAACAAAACCATTCATTTTGGAAGATTCACAATAGGAGTTCAGCCAGGATACAAGGTGTGCAATAATTTTTTTGTGATTCATTTTTTATGCTTTCTATTTAGTGCAAAAATAAAAATCCCGTTTCTGTTTAGCACAAAAACGGGATTTTTATTACTTGAGAAGGTTAAAATAATACGCCTACAGTAATGGATACAGCATTGTTGGTGAATTTTTGTTTGTATGCTGATCGGTCTGAACGATACAAATAATCTGATTTTGATTTAGATACATTAGTTAATCCATTCAAATAATTGACACTAAATACCAGTGAGGTTGATCCTGCCAAGTTATATTCAGCGCCGGCTCCCACATTTATTGCAGCTTTAAAAATGCTCATATCGCTGCTGATGTTAATGTCATCCAATGAAGTTGAAGAGTTTTTGGAACTCAACACATCGTCTTTTGCAATAGCTTTTGTTCTAATTCCGATATTCACTCCGGCTTGACCGAAATACGTCATCACCCCAATTTCTTTGGTACGCATTTTTAAGGTAATTGGAATTGCCCAATAGGCGATACTGAAATTGCGTGTTTTTAATTGATACGCTTCGGTTGTTTTGCTGATGCCGGAAGTGTCACTTTTTATTTCAAGTGGCGCATCATCATGGTACAAATAGCGAGCGGTATCCGTATAACTAAGGGATCCTCCATTTTTTTCAAATCCAATTCCGGTAGCTAATGAAACCACTTTGTTTAAGCGGAACTCCGTCATTAAAGCATAGCCCAATTTAAATTTAGCTCCCGCACCATCCAGTTTTTTTACATCACTTGGCTTGAGCCAAGATATTTCCGGACTAACACGCAAGCCAAATCTGAAATTTTTTAATGGCTCATCTTCTTGAGCAATGGCGCGCAAACTCAAAGAAAACAATACGAGTGCAGTAAAAGCAAATCGAGTTAATTTGGTGGAATTATTAAAGAATGTGGGTGCAGAGAACATGTATTTCATAATTTTGTCTTTTTAGTTTCCTATTTTGATTACACAATAATAATCAATTTTAAAGAATGACATTAAAACATGCATGCAAGTTTTTAACTGTTTTATTCACCATTTCTGCCTGTACGCATAACAGCAAGGAGGTGGATGTTTCGGAGGTTAAAATTGATTTTCAATTTTCACGTTTTGAACTGGATTTGCAAACTTTGAAGTCGGATGTAAGTCCTGAAAGAGTTTCCATACTTGAAAAAAAATATGGTGTATTTTTCGAACGCTTTAATCAAAACATTATTCAAATTGGCAGTTCAAAAAGAGCGGATTATGCCACAAATATTTCGAGTTTTTTAAATGATGCAGCGATACAAACAGTATTTGCAGATGTTGAAAGGGAATTTGCCACAACCGAAAAATTGGGTGAACAATTCGAAGATGCGTTAAAACACTACAAGTATTATTTTCCGGATAAACTTATTCCGCACATTTCCACTTTTATTTCCGGATTTAATTATCCTTTGGCAGTTACGGATAGTGTTTTAGGAGTTGGCCTCGACATGTATTTGGGGAAAAATTACAACTACTACAAACTTATGGCAATGCCCCAATACCAAATTGAATACATGAGAAAGGAATACATTGTTACCGATGCCATGCGTTCTTGGTTACAAACTGAATTTGAAAACAACGACGCACACAATAATCTTTTAAGTGAGATGATATTTCAGGGAAAGCTGCTTTACACAATTGATTACTTTATGCCAACTCAACCTGACAGCATTAAAATGGAATTTTCGGCCAAGCAATTAAGTTGGCTTGAAAACTCAGAGGCATCCATCTGGAAATATTTTATTGATAAAAATTTACTCTATTCTACACGCTTTTCTGAAAATATAAAGTATATAAATCCGGCTCCTTTTACCGCCGGAATGCCAAAGGAATCGCCCGGTAGAGTGGGTGTGTGGGTTGGCTATAAAATTGTTTCAGCTTACATGCAAAATAATGCTGCTATAACCATTCCACAATTGATGCAGGAAAAAAATGCACAAAAAATTCTGAACGAATCACATTACAAACCCAAAAAATAATTATTAGTTAAGCCCATTACTCATATCTCAATACTATAATCTCAATACTCAACATGAAAAAATCTGAAATAAAATTCAACATTACTCTTGATGAAAATAATTTACCTGAAACCATTACATGGGAAGCAACTGATTCGGGCGTTGCTGGAGAGAGTGCAGCTAAATCAATAATGCTAAGTGTATGGGATTTAAAGGAACGCAACACACTGCGTATCGATTTATGGACTAAAGATATGATGGTAGATGAAATGAAAGTGTTTATGCATCAAACATTGGTGTCTATGGCAAACACGCTGGAACGTGCTACCCAAGAAGATAAAATGGCTGCTGATATGCGCGATTTTTGTGATCATTTTGCGGAAAAATTAGATTTAAAAGACCCAAGCAAGGGTCGTTAATAATATCCGCCAGGTAATCTGAACAAAATTTTTGTACCACTATTAAATGTTAAAAAGCATTAAATATAACTGCGTACCTGCTTTTTAATCGGATTCTAATTTACATTTGCAAACCTATGGTGCTTTTTAAGAAAATATTACTTATTTCTATCCTCCTGCTCTTTACTGCTGCCAGCAGCTTTGAGTCGATTCGATTGTTGCATCAAAAAATAAATCCAATTGCACTATTGGATGTAAAGGATTTTGATTGTGAAGAAAAAAATTCAGAATCAGAGAAATCGAATGAAAAGACGGATAAGAAAAATGCCATCGATGATTTTTACGCATTTTCTAAATTGAGTTATTTCACCCTCCCTCAAACACAAAAGCAATTTCACAACAGAATTAATTTTTCATCTTCTGATTACAGCCAAGTGATTTATTCACCCCCAGAATTGCTGTAATCTTTACCATCAGGGAATTCAACCTTGATGCTTCTCATTGTTTATTCCAAAGTTTTTGTAAGATCCTGAACAGGGTCATCATTTATTTCTTAATCATTAATCTATATATGTCGACTATGAACGAAAATTCCAGTGGTATTACATTTAAGTATTTTAAAAATGATTTACCGGCCAGTATTGTAGTGTTTTTTGTGGCTGTTCCACTATGCCTTGGAATTGCCCTTGCTTCTGGAGCTCCATTGTTCTCGGGTATTATAGCAGGTATTGTGGGAGGAATTGTAGTTGGCTTTGCTAGCGGTTCCGCACTTGGTGTTAGTGGCCCTGCAGCAGGTTTAGCTGTGATTGTGCTCACCTCTATTTCAGCATTGAATGGCTCTTATACTGCATTTTTAACAGCGGTAGTATTATCCGGGATTCTTCAACTTGGCTTGGGATATGCACGAGCCGGTTTCATAGCCTATTTTTTTCCATCCTCTGTGATAAAAGGAATGCTCACGGGTATAGGTCTTTTAATAATCCTAAAACAACTGCCGCATGCCTTGGGTTGGGACAAAGATGCTATTGGTGATGATGAATTTTTTCAGGCCGACGGACAAAATACAATTTCGGAAATTTTTAAAGCAATTGAGTTTATTACGCCTGGTGCAGTATTGATTGGAATAGTATCACTTGCAATTTTAATTCTTTGGGAAAAAGTATTGAGCAAGAAACATAAAATATTTCAATTAATTCAAGGACCAATTGTAGTTGTTGTACTAGGCATTCTGTTTAACATTTCTTTCCGCCAAGGCATACTTCCCTTCAGTTTGGCTGATGATCAGGTGGTTCGACTGCCGGTACCGCAATCCTTTTCGGGCTTTTTTAGTCAGTTTACTTTTCCCGATTTTTCGGCCCTGTCAAATGTAGAAATCTATAAAATTGCAATCATCCTTGCTGTTGTTGGTAGCCTCGAAACCTTGTTAAGTGTTGAAGCAGCCGATAAACTGGACCCCGAAAAACGTGTTACTCCAACAAACCGTGAACTCAAGGCGCAAGGTCTTGGAAATATTGTTTCAGGATTAATTGGTGGTTTGCCCGTAACACAAGTAATTGTGCGTAGTTCAGCAAACATTTCTTTTGGTGCGAAAACAAAAATGTCAGCTATTTTACACGGCGTTTTTCTTTTAATTAGTGCCATTACAATTGCATCGGTTTTAAATCTAGTGCCCTTGGCCAGCTTGGCGGCAATACTTTTAATGGTGGGCTATAAACTGGCAAAACCTTCGCTATTTAAGCAAATGTATAATTTGGGATGGGAACAATTTGTGCCTTTTACTGCAACCGTTATCGCCATACTTGCTACCGACTTGCTAAAAGGAATAACAGTAGGAATATTGGTGGGCATATTTTATACACTTCGCCATAGCTATCGTAATTCACATCACATGAAAGACATCACTACTAATGAAAAAGGGCAAGAAGTACATCACCTTGTTTTAGCAGAAGAAGTGTCTTTTTTTAATAAAGCAAGTGTAATAAAAGTGTTGGATGAAATACCTTTTAACTCCAAGGTTATTATTGATTGTTCAAAATCAAAATCTATTGCTCATGATGTTGTTGAACTCATTAAGGATTACGAAAGCAATGCAAAATCAAAAAACATAAGTGTTGAAAAAATTAACTTTTTAGAACCAAAATAATTTTGAAAATATTCGATATGAAAGCACACACCTCAATAACTCAAAGTAACATAACACCTCACGATGCGCTACAAATCTTAAAAGAAGGAAACCTGCGCTTTATTAGTAATTTAAAAGTAAACAGAAATTTACTTCAACAAGCAAATGACACCCGGCAAGGTCAATGGCCATTCGCGGTTATACTTAGTTGTATCGATAGTAGAACTTCTGCAGAATTAATTTTCGATCAAGGCCTAGGCGACATATTTTCTATTCGCATTGCCGGTAATATTGTGAATACCGATATCATTGGAAGCCTCGAATTTGCTTGCAAGGTTGCCGGATCCAAATTGATTGTTGTTATGGGTCATAGCAAATGCGGCGCTATCAAAGGCGCTTGCGATCATGTGGAGATGGGCAATTTAACCGAATTGCTGGCTAAAATTCAACCTGCTGTGTACCAGGAAACACTTACTACAGATAAAGATATGCGTAATTCCTCAAACGAAGATTTTGTTGAAAATGTTTCTACCATAAATGTGAAGCGCTCAGTAAAAACAATTGTGGACCGTAGCTACATTCTTGAGCAAATGATCGAAAAGGGAGAAGTGGCTATCATCGGGGCAAAACATGATTTGGAAAGTGGTGTAGTAGAATTTTATGAAGAAAGTATGATTTCCAATAAAGCGGATGTAAGAGCGCAAATGAGCTATTAGTAAAAATATTACCTAATAAATTGGTATAAATGACCAACTCGAAAGTATTAACTAAACCTGCCATTAAGGATTCAGTAACTTCGCATGCATCGGAGCAGCAGAGTAATCTAAATGCTGTTTTTCAGGTTGATCACCTGATTAAGGAACTAAAGCATTACTTGCCTACCCAAACTCCCTTAAAGGATTTTATTCACCATAATTCCTTGCATGCATTTCAAAAGCAAAAATTTTATACTGCAATTTTTAATGCAGCCAATAGCTTTGGATATCAGGTAACACTTGAGCTTAAGGATTATAGAAAGCTCTTTCAAGTTGGCCGAATTAAAGAGTCGGTGCTCGAACAACAAATTACGAATTGGAAAGGCGCAGAATCACTACAGGATTGGAAAAACAAATTGCTCCATGCATCTTACGAGGAGCATATTACCCCGGCAATTGGCCAGTTGCGAATGTACTGGAAGACGATATACAAAGTCGATTTGGATTCATTAGTACAACCACTTCTTTTCCGAATCCTCAGCAGTTATTTAGATCAAGGTATATCAACCTGGAAGTTTCCTGCTACCGAAAAGGGCTTTTTAGAAGCATTGCGACAACTTGAGCGAAACTCATTTGGCAGTATTTTTAAAACCAATAAAGCGCGGCAACTTTTCTTTCAAGAAAATTTACAACTATCGGATTTGTTGCAGTTGTTGGTGGGTAGAGCATCTCATTTTGAACAGTATGTTTTTGATCAGCAATTTGGTCACAGGGGTTGGTCGGGAATGGTGGCAACTATTGAAACTCAGCCACACACTTTATTGGATTCCCGCATTATTTCGCTACACGACCTTATCTTTTTTGAATCATTACTCGAAATAGATGCCCTGGAAGCGCAGCTCGGAAATAAATGGACTGCACTCTTGGATACAATTTATGTTGAACCCAAAAATGTGCTCGCTCCGGCTCTTCAATCTGAATTAAATGAAGTACTTTCTATTTGGCAAAATGCTTTTGAATGGTCGTATTATGATGAAGTTTTAGCTGGCATGTCAAATCTTTCTAGAGAGCAAAATGAACTTGAAAAGAAAAGTTTTCAAGCCATTTTTTGCATCGATGAAAGAGAATGCTCGATTCGCCGTCATCTCGAGAAAGTGGATGTTAATTGTGAAACACTTGGTTCTCCCGGATTTTTTGGCGTAGAATTTTATTTTCAACCACAAGGTGGAAAGTTTTACGAAAAATTATGTCCCGCGCCGGTTACACCAAAATACTTGATAAAAGAGTTTGATGCAAAAACCGAACGTAAACATGAATTCATTTATACACCTAAATCGCTTGCTCTATTTCCCGGTTTCGTAAGCGCATTTGCATTTGGTTTCTTGTCGGCCATTAAATTGGTGCTAACACTCTTCCGACCCAAAATGAGCCCGGCTATATCCAACGCATTTGCTCACATGGACAAACATTCAGAACTCAGTATCGAAAACAAGCATAGCTCCGATACCGAGAATGGACTCCAAATAGGATTTACAATCGATGAAATGGCGTTGCGAGTAGAAGGCTTTCTTCGAAGTATTGGACTAATTAAAAATTTTTCACCAATCATTTATGTCGTTGCACATGGCTCAAGCAGTGCAAATAATCCACACCACGGAGCACACGATTGTGGTGCCTGCAGTGGTAGACCCGGATCGGTTAATGCGAAAGTGTTTGCTTTTATGGCCAACCACCCTAAGGTACGCGAAATACTTCAAAACAAAGGAATATTTATTCCTGATAAAACTCAGTTTGTGGGAGCACTGCATGATACTGCTGCCGACGAAATTCAATTTTATTCAGAAAAATCACTCACCGAAAAAAATGCAGTGCTTCACATCAACAATACCACCATTTTCGAAAAAGCACTTGACCTTAATGCAAAGGAAAGATCACGAAGGTTTGCTTCTATAGCTACCAAAAAAGATCTCAAATCAGTTCGAAAGGCTATTAAAGACCGCTCTGTATCTATGTTTGAACCCAGACCTGAATTGGGACACGGCACTAACACTTTGTGTATTGTTGGAGGCAGGGCGCTTACAAAGGGCTTGTTTTTAGACCGCAGGGCTTTTCTAAACTCCTATGATTATCGTTCTGATTTGGATGGAAAAATACTGTGCGGTGTGATGAAACCGCTAGGACCGGTGTGTGGTGGAATTAATTTAGAATATTATTTTTCGAGAGTCGATAACTACAAGCTTGGTGCTGGAACAAAATTGCCCCACAATGTGATTGGATTAATTGGTGTGGCCAACAGTTGCGATGGAGATTTAAGACCAGGACTTCCACTTCAAATGATAGAAGTGCACGACCCCGTTCGTTTAATGATTGTGGTGGAACATTTTCCGGAAGTTGTGCTTTCTACCATTCAATCCGTACCCGAAATGTACGAATGGTTTATTAATGAATGGGTACACTTGGTAGCAATACATCCAGAAACGCGTCAATTTTACTATTTCAAGGAAGGGGCTTTCACAAGCTATTCACCCTTAGCCCAAAACACACCAACCGTGAATAATTTCAATACCCTCATTGATTCAGCAAAGGAAATGGAAACAAATTATATTGCTGATGCAACACTCGAAAATTTACCGGTATTTCTTCTAAACGAAAAATAGCATGTCTCAACTCTTACAACTTTTTATTTGGATTCCTTTCATCGGATTTCTTATCAGTACGCTGCTACCTCGAAAGAGAGAGAGTTGGATTTCGTTTACAGCCCTTCTTATTACAGGGATTTGTATGTTAGGAAATATTGGTTTTATTTTTTATTGGTTGCAGCAAGCACGCCCAACACTTGATATTAAGCATATAGTGCTCTTTCAAACCGAGAACATTGAGATTTTTATCGATTTTTATTTTGATAAAACTTCTGCCGTTTTTTCCGTGATGGGGGCAATCCTTACTTTTATTGTAAGCCTGTTTAGTCGTTACTATTTGCATCGAGATGAAGGGTTTAAGCGCTTCTTCAGCATTTTACTGCTGTTTTTTATGAGTTATAACTTTGTTGTATTTGCCGGCAATTTTGAAACGCTGTTTATTGGGTGGGAAATTTTGGGCATGTGCTCCTTTCTGTTAATCGCTTTTTACCGCGACCGATACTTGCCGGTGAGAAATAGTTTGAAGGTTATTTCTGTGTATCGATTCGGCGATATTTGCCTCATTTTAGCCATGTGGATGAGCCATCACTTATGGCATCAAAACATTACATTTAATCAACTAAATGATACCAATTTGGTACTTCAACACCTTGCCGAACACAATTGGTATGCTGTGTTTATTGCCGGTATGATTGTATTGGCAGCAACGGCAAAATCTGCTCAGTTGCCTTTTTCCTCCTGGCTGCCTCGTGCCATGGAAGGACCTACTACTTCAAGCGCTATTTTTTATGGTGCGCTCTCCGTGCACTTAGGTGTTTTTTTATTACTTCGCACCTATCCATACTGGGAAAGTTTATTTGCAATAAAGGTTGTTATTGTAACCATTGGACTATCAACAAGCTTGGTCGCAAGCGCAATAGCTAAAGTTCAAGCTACGGTAAAAACACAAATTGCCTATGCATCAATTGCCCAAATCGGATTAATTTTTTGTGAAATTGCATTGGGTCTGCACACACTTGCATTGTTACATTTTGTTGGCAATGCGTGCTTTAAAACCTATCAGCTACTCGTTTCACCTTCGGTGATGAGCTATCGCATACACGACATGTTATTTAGCTTTGTACCAAGTGCAACAAATTCCTCTAAAACTAGCTTATCACGAATAAGAAATTCAATTTATTTACTCTCAATAAAGGAGTGGAACTTAGATTTCAATATGCAGCGATTTATGTGGAATCCCTTTAAAATTGCAGGAAAATCATTGGTCAAACTCAATAGCAAAGTTTTTAGTGTATTGATTTTATTGTTTTTTCTTATTGGTTTATATTGTGCAGCTTTTCAAAATAGTTTACCCGAAAACATATTCTCCTATTTGCCCCATTTTTATTCATTTTTAGGTTTGATTATTATTATTAGAGCATTCGTTGAATCGGGGAATGCCATTCGTGCTTGGGTTTTCGCTGTTTCCGGACAATTATTTATTACCATAGCTATTAGCATGCTGAATGAAAATTTTGGTCAAAATCATATTTTCATCTACCTGAGCGGTTCCATTATCTCGGCTTTAGTTGGATTTTTATGCCTTCAAAGAATTCAAAGGCAGGAAGGAGATATTAGGTTAAATAAATTTCATGGACATGTGTATGAACATCCCAAAGTGGCTTTTGTATTTTTATTGGCCTGTTTGGGTTTTATTGGCTTGCCCTTTACTCCTACGTTTATTGGCATTGATATTCTGTTTAGTCACATTCACAAGCACGAAGAGATCATAATTATTTTTACCTCGCTTAGCTTTTTAGTGATGGAAATTGCTGCCTTACGAATTTATGCACGCATCTTTTTGGGGCAGCATCAAAAGGCATATCATCCCATTGCATTTCGCTCTTCATAAGTACTTTGACAAATTCAATATGGATCATTAGCGTAAAATTTCAAGTTTTGAAAAACAATTTTTTGGGAATATTCTGTGCCCCACTATTACTCCTGTTCTTTATTTCGCATTCCTCCACTGCAGGGGAGCCTGGTAATTGGACGATTTTTGTGAATCAAACACGTCTGCATAAAAATTGGAGTCTACATAACGAGCTCCAGTATCGGAGCTTTGACTTATTACCCAACACTGAGCAATCGCTTTTTCGAGTTGGACTTAATTATCATTTCGATGCAAACCTCATTATCACCGCAGGGCTTGCCCATATTGGAACTTTTAAAAACGAATCGCATTTCAACAATGAAAGAATTCTTAGTGAAAACCGAAGTTGGGAACAAATAACTTTAAAATCGAATCAAGGTAGGTTGCTTTTTGAGCACAGATACCGTGTCGAACAACGTTGGATTAAGGCGAATGAAGAAGTAAGCTACAAAAACAGAATCCGATATTTATTTCGAACCACCGTTCCGCTTACAAATAAAGTGATAGCAAAAAATGTATTCTTCTTGAGTTTTTACGATGAGGTTTTTTTGAACTTGAACAAAAATCCTTTCGATCGTAACCGCTTATTTGCTTCAGCAGGATTTCAATTTAATAAGAATGCCAATGTACAATGCGGTTATTTGGTGCAAACGGTAGGCGCCATCTCAAAAAATTACCTTCAACTCGTTCTCAACTACAATCTTGATTTTAGAAAGTCAGATTAATTTAAGGTGAGGTTTCTATTTTGAAATAGCTCAACTATTTGTGCTGTTAAAACACAATAAAGTAGTGAAATTAAATGCAATTATTCATAAGGAACGTGAGATTTAATATATCACTTCTTTTTCCTCTGCTTGTAAGATTTCTTTGGTGCTATCATCATAAATAAAAGCAACCACAGCACAATGTTTTTCTTTCCAACTTGCCCCTAAGGCACGTGCATAAGTTTTGGTAAAGTTGGTACCGGGGCTAACTACTGCTGAAGTTAATATTTCACCAAAGGCACCGTTAAATGCACCGCGCAAAACATGCTGATGCACATAATCCGAATCGTTAGCAGGAGAGGGCAATTGATTGTCTTTTTGAGCATGTAAAATACTGTCTTCAATTAAATAAACTGCCAATTTATAAGTGCTGTTGAAGTCTTTTAAAAATTCACATTTTACCGTGGTGATAACAATTCGATTTGTAGAAGTATAGGTATTTTCAATAGTGATAGTCGCTTCAGCAGGCAGGTTTAATAACGAGTCGGCATATTCACTCCATTTAGAGTATTCAATTCTTCGTGCTCCATTTCTACTAATTCTGTTTACCATTCCGCTCGGCAATCCCAAATCACTTACATGAAACAAACTGTCGTTAGAGTTGCCAATCGGAGTTCTAAAATCAATGTTATAAATCCCTGAACCCGGGGAAGCAAAAATAGAAGTTACATGTTCTCCAATCGCAATAACCCTTCCGGGACGCACCAATTGCAAGGATTTTATTGCTTCGGCAGCACGCGGGCAATTGGGACAAAGGTGTCCGGTAAAATCTTCAATTAGAATTTTTCGAGTTCCTGTGCTTCCTGTGGATACTTCTGTATAAGGCCCTTCAACCTTATCGCAACTCATAAGAAAAAGTGCAAAAATTAGTGCGAGAAATGGAATTATTTTTTTCATGATAAAACTAAGGTCGAAATTAAAAACTACTGCTTACACTCAGGGTTAATCCATTGGATGCCGGCACTATCCTACACACTCCGCCCACACATAAAAGGCCCGCACGCTGGCGTCCATAAGCAATTGAAAAACGATTGGCATTTTGGGTATAAGTAATATTTCCGGTATAATAATGAATCTGCTTTTCTGATTCAGGATTTCCATAATTGTACTGATCTAATACCGCAACCGACCAATGTGGCGCCACGGTATATTCTAACAACGCTGCTGCCCAACTTCCAATATCTTGTTTGGTAAATAATCCTTCCACTTCTATGCGAATGGCATTTGTTGAATTTATTTTATAAGTGATATCAGCGGCTGCCAAATTGCTGTAAATAGTGGGTTCACCGGGATGACCCTGCACCACTTCTATGTTGTATACTTGATTGGCATAAAAGAAAACGGTCTTCCATTTCTTCGAGAGTTTACGGGTTATCTCCACATTAAAATCTTTAAAGAAAACGGTTTCACCTACTTTTAAGAATTCACTTTTATAACCCATAGTATGCGGCTCAAGCAAGGAAGTAGAATCGTTTGGTATTTGTTTGTCAATGTCATGCACTTCCGAATAATTTACATTTACTGTAGTTCCATATTTCCCACCTAACCAACTGTCTTTTTTTAGGGTGTAAATTACTTCTGCTTGATAGGCCATTTCACCATTTGGTTGCGATGCATACGGATAAATACTCGCAGCTAAATTATAGCTTTGCTGTTTGGTGAGTGCAGGTAAATAATTAATCATTAAATTGTTCCCAATCGCCCCGCGGTCACTACGAAAACTCATGTTGTCAATGCGCTTGGCTCCTAAATTAATACCTAATCCTTTTTGCGAATAAGCAAGCCCAAGTAAGACGGCACTTCCTTCTTTGTAAATGAAATTATTCATCGTGGAAGGGTCATTTATTTTTTGCACATATTCCCCGCTAAAACTGAATTTTCCGTAAGCAACTTTTAGACGCCCACCGCCAGAAGCCACGTTCTCAGGTAATTTGTATACAATGTCTTTATCTTGCTGATACTTGCTCACAAAACTACCACCAACTTGCACTTTAAGTTTGGCATTGGCAAGTTGCTCTGATAATTCATTCACATTAATTTCAGCATCTGCTCCACGCACAATTCCTTCCCCTTGCCCAAAGAAGAAGCGTTGCTTGGCAATAAAACCCTTTAGATAAAGTCCTGAAATGGGTCTATATTTTAAACGTAAACCGTCCATCGCATTGTCCACTCCAAGTGTACGTTCTTCATAGCTTCTAAAAATTAATCCGCTTCCAAACTGGTCATAAAAATTTCCGGCTGTAACCGTTAAATTATCCTTTGTGTAAGTTGCATAACGAAATCCAAAGCCATTCCCTTTGTATCGCGTATCAAAACCCTGCAAAGCATTCAAATAACTTTCGTAGCGTACCCCGCATGAAAAATTTTCACGAGTGAAATTCAAATTTGCAAAACCGTTCATCAGTACTTTTTCCGGAACTATTGGTGCACCAATCAGTGTATCCTTATTGTAGTATTGTACGTCCGTTTGAAAATTCCCATGTATTTCGCCTAAATTGGGTTGGCCAATACTGCTTAAATAAAAAAAGCAGCTCACATAAAGTAGGGCTGCTTTTAATTGGATTTTATTCACGTTAAAATAGTGTGAGATTATTTTATTTCTTCCCCTTTTGCTACCTTTTTTACCAATTCAAAAATTTTATCTTCATCGCCCGGAGCCGAAGAATTTTGCTGCCAAACAATTTCTCCCTTGCCATTCACTAAAAAAATATGGGGAACATTGTTAACATTCATAGCTCTCTTAAAATCGCCATTAGGATCGAGCAAAACTTCATATTCCCAGTTTTTTCCATTTACATAAGGTCCAACTTTTTCCATATTACGTGCATCATCAATGGATACCGCTACCAGCTTAACTCCGGTTTCTTTTTGCCATTCAGCATATTCTTCGGCTATCGCATTCAACTCTGCTTTGCACGGGCCGCACCAAGTAGCCCAAAAATCCACCAACATAGGTTTTCCGTCATTGCTTAATTGAGAAGTGTTAAAAGAGCTTCCATCCAATTTCTTTACATCTGCAGAAGCTATGTGCTGTTTATTTTGCGCTTCTGCTGAAATAAAATTTAAACCAAGTCCCAGTAAAATAAGAATGAATTTTTGCATGTTGTATTGGGTTAAAAAAATAAATCAGCTCCGAATTCAACGGAACTGATTTATTTTTTGTTCTAAATTATTTTGTAAGATTTACTTTTTGATTAAATACTTTTGATCCTGCAGTTAATTTAACCACATAAATGCCGGCCGATAAGCTGTTAACATTGTATGCAAAACTTTGATTTCCTGCTGGAAGTTTTCCTTTGTTCTCGCTGTAAACTCTTTTACCTAGTATGTCAAATACTTCAAATCTTATTTCTTCCGCTTGATCTAAATTTAATTTTATGTTTAAGTAGTTTTCAGAAATTTGATACACATTAAATACAGCGTTGGATTTTGAAACATTCTTCACTTTTAAAGTTCCATCATAAAAGTTCACATCATCAATATAAATATTGTTTCCGCCATTTTTAGTAGCACGGAATGCAACAATTACATTGGCTTGACCAATATAAGGGTCTAAATCGATGCTCTCTGTACGCCACTGACTTGCTGTAGGTGTAAATGCATTTGCATTTATGGGTGCTGTGGCAAGTGTTGCACCTGTTTTTGAGTATAAAGGAGTCCAACTAAGTCCACAATTATAAGATAAGCGCACTTCTAATTTTTGCGCTGATGTGGCTGTTTTTTGTGCAGCAGCGACATTAAAATCTAAATTTACCGGCGAAACAGCATTTGTTAAATCTAATGCTGGAGCATAAAAATCATCAATTTGACCATTTACGTTTGCGGAAGAAAAAATATCCATTTTGGCACATGCACTGCTTCCTCCCATTCCTCCAACACCTGCTTTTCTTGTCCACGTTGGTCCGTTATCCGGATTATCAATATACCACTCAGCACCAGGAAATGCTGCTCCCTCAAAGCCTTCAACTTTGGGTATTGCATTAAAATTAGAAATAACAATTGATTTTTTGGAAACGGTATTAAATAAGTAGGACGATTTGTAGTTGATGTTATTGGGATCAGTTGCTTTTATTACTAAGTCGTGCGCTCCGCTTGTTGTGCTGATAGGCGCCAATGAAATAACTTGTGTTAAACCCGGTGCTATATTACAACTTACCGGAATGGAAGTAAATGGATTTGCATCAAACTTATAATCAATGCTACAGCTGGTTAATTGTGTAGTTCCTAAGTTTTTAAGTGTGATAACTGGTGTATAACTGCTATCGCATTGCACGGTTTGTAAACCGGAAATTGATTTTATTCCAACCATGTCAGCAAGTGGTTGCACATCACTAAATGCGGCTTGACGAATGTTTTGAGAAATATCATCTTGAATAAATCCAACTACCGCCAATTGGTTAAAATCATACATGTAAGAAGGAATTGCAGCAGCAATGGTAATAGTTTGTGTTTGACCTAAAGCATTTGCCGTTACAAGTGTTCCAGATGCGGTAGGATACATTTTTCGCATTACAAAATGAAAATCTTTTTCACCATTGGTTCCGGGTGCGGTGGCAAATGTAATTTTCTTTTCTACTAAAGCAATTCTTGCCTTATTCGCACCACTAACAGCCATGGAATTGGTAATGTTCATGGTAATGAAAATGGAATCGTAGTCAGAGGAAAAGCTATGTGTTAATATTACATCATAAGGTGATGCAATCGCATACTTTGTATTTACAGTAGTTTGTGTAATGTTGTGCGGAGCTCCAACATAATATCCATTTAATGGTGTAGATGCCGTATCACCATCAATTACTCCATATGGCACCCCATTTAAATTATAGTAATAATTCTGACGCGTTAGAACCTCTGCCGCAGTTTGTACGTTCATTGGATCATATCCCGGAAAATTAGTTTGATATTTAATTGAAACAACCTTCACAGTGTTCGCACCAATCAAGGTATTAAAAGTTGGATTTTGCGATGCGCAAGGACCACAACTTGCATTTGTAAATTCTTCAATAAGCACCAATCGTTGTGATTGCGCTTGAAGTAAACTTGTTGAGTACAAGCTAAGCAGGCACAAAAGTGTAGAGATTTTCTTCATAAAATGAATTGAATATTTGGGTTAATAAAATTTTGAAATGCGAATTTATACTATTTTGGAATTTTTTGACTTATTTTTCGCTTAGTAGATGATTTTCACACATCTATGAGCTCCTTTTCCACCCAATCACCATTTTCCTTAATGAGCTCAATCAGAGCATCAACCGCTAAATCGCTGTTAATGCTTCTTTTTACCACTTCTTTACCTTTGTATAAGGTAATTTTTCCAACCCCTACACCAACATAGCCATAGTCGGCATCCGCCATTTCTCCTGGGCCATTAACAATACAACCCATGATGCCAATTTTAACTCCTTTTAAATGATCCGTTCTATGTCGAATTTTGGAGGTAGTTTCTTGTAAATCAAATAAGGTGCGCCCACAAGAAGGACAAGAGATGTATTCGGTTTTTGAAATGCGCGTTCGCGTAGCTTGCAATAATCCAAAAGCGGTACGATTTACATTGCTTCTGCTTCCGCAATTTTTTGCAGCTATCCATACTCCGTCGCCAAATCCATCCAACAGCAATGCACCAATATCCGTAGCTGCATGCAATTGCAAATCAGTTTCATTTAGGTCTTTGTAATTTCGTTTCACAATTACAGGAATACCTGATTGCTTAAGTTGCATCTCCATAAACATTCTCCGCTGTTCGGCCATTCCATGCACATTGGCAGTTTCAAATACCAAAACAAGGTTTTTTTTAAATGCTTTTAAGATGCTGAAAAAATCTGGTTTAGCATCTAGCAGATCCGCTGCACATACAAGCACAAAATTTAATTCAGTTGAATGAATTGGCGCATTTAAAAATGCGGATAAATGAAATAAAGGATAATTCCTTATGGGATTAATCAGATTTTTCCAAGTTTCATAATTATTTATAATACCAAGCGTTCCGGGAAGTTCAAAGTTTATTTTTTTATCACCCACATAAATAAAGTCGCAGGCTTGATCACTCAAATTCCATTTATCAAGCGGGATTGAATAAGCATATCCAACCGAAAACAAATTTGCTGCGTTTATTTCTTGTTCGTCACTAAAATCAGCAATTACACGAGGTACGTTGTGTCCACCGATAGTTTGCACTTCCTCGCTTTTTCGTTTTTCGAAATCATAAGGTGAGTAAGGTATTTGTGCTGTAGCGATGGCTTTAATCGGTTCATGTCCCTCACGTGTCGAATAGCGCTTAACCAATGCCAATGCAACCGGAGCTTCAAATTCAGGGTCTTCGGTTAACGAAACACGCACAGTATCTCCAATTCCATCTTCTAATAAAGTGCCAATACCTACAGCAGATTTTATTCTTCCATCTTCTCCTTCACCTGCTTCGGTTACACCCAAATGCAAAGGATAATTCATGTTTTCTTCTTGCATTTTTTGTATGAGCAATCGATAAGCCTGCACCATTACTTTTGGATTACTTGCTTTCATGCTCAACACAATATTGTAATAATTGAGCTCCTCACAAATGCGCAAAAATTCAAGTGCCGATTCCACCATCCCCAAAGGTGAATCGCCATAACGGCTCATGATACGATCGCTCAACGAGCCATGATTGGTGCCAATGCGCATTGCAGTTCCATATTCCTTGCAAATTTTTACCAGTGGTGTAAAGCGTTCTCGAATTCTTTCTAACTCCGAAACGTAAGTATCGTCGGTATATTCAAGTGTTTCAAACTTTTTTTTATCGGCATAATTACCCGGATTTACCCTTACCTTTTCCACTATTCGCGCTGCTAACTCCGCAGCATTCGGTGTAAAATGAATGTCGGCAATGAGCGGAACAGAATACCCACGCTTATTTAATTCTTTTTTTATTTCAGCTAAATTTTGAGCCTCTTTTATGCTGGGCGCTGTAATACGCACCATTTCACAGCCGCTCTCAATCATGCGAATGCTCTGTTCTACGGTTGCAAGTGTGTTTAAGGTGTCGGTGGTGGTCATGCTTTGTATACGGATGGGATGATTCCCTCCAAGCGCAAGATTTCCAATTTGAACAACGCGGCTTTTGTAGCGCGAATATTCAGTTAAACTAGTGCAATACAAAGCTGTTTCTTGGTGTGTTTTTTCCATTTTAATGTAAAAATTCACCGGCAAAATTACGAATAATCAACGGAGATAAATGAACTCTGTTAAAACATTACCTGTATTTAAATTCCTAACTTTTATGTTATTATTAAGGTACTTAATTCTTCGAATCCAGCTGGCATTCCACTTACATGCGTTCATAAATATTTTTTATAGCAGTTTTTAAATCTGTAAATGCAAAATGAAATCCGGTTTGTTCTATCCTTTCGGCCGATACTCTATTGCCGTTTAATACTAAATATGCTCTATCACCTAAAATAATTTTCATTAAAAACTTTGGTAAATTGGGTAAAAATAAGGGGCGATGCAAAACTCCGGCAATTGTTTCAGTAAGGAGTTCTTGTGTTACTGATTGAAGGGGCGCTACAGCATTGTAAACTCCATTCAATTGTGAATCCTCAATTGCTTTTATAAAAATGTTGCACACATCATCAATGTGAATCCAAGGCACATATTGTTTTCCACTACCAATTGCTGAGCCTACGCCTAGTTTAATGGGAAAAGACATCTGTGGTAATGCCCCTCCCGAAGCTGCTAAAACAATTCCCAATCGAATGCGCACAGTTCTCATTTTTTGCTCAAATGCTAGCGCTGCATTTTCCCAAGCCACACAAGTTGTTGCTGCAAAATCAATCCCTGGTGCATCGCGTTCTGTAAATATTTTTTCAGCAGTGCTAAAGCCGTAATACCCAATTGCCGATGCCGAAATGAGAGCTTCCGGTTTGTGATGCGCCATTGAAATCGCTTTTTTAAGTAATTCCAAACTTTTTACACGACTGCTTACAATAGCCGCTTTTCGGGATGCTCTCCATTTTTTTGCTACTATCGATTCACCTGCCAAATGAACAATATAGTCAGCTTTTTCAATAGCTTCTGAATCCACTTTTTGTTTTTCAATGTCCCAGCAATAATTTTGAATCCCAGGAATTGCTTTTGCAGATCTGCTTAAATGGGCTACCCTATATCCTTTTTCAAGCAGCAACGCAGTTAAGCGCATCCCCACCAATCCACTCCCTCCGGTGATAAGTACTGTTTTCATTCTAGATTAACATAAAAATACCTCAAAAGTTTATAAAATAAAAGAGGCTGTATCCGTTAAGACACAGCCTCTTTTTTTAAAGTAATATTACTTATTTAACAATATTAAATTGACGGTTAATTGTTTTACCGTTCATGTTAAACACACAGGTATAAATACCGTTGCTTAATTGACTCACAGGAAGTTCAACTTTTTGTTCACCTTGTATGGAGAAAAACTTAGAAGCCGCAACCAGTTGACCCTTCATATCGTAAATTTTATAATCGATACGTTGGTTGTTTTTATCTGAAGTTAAACGGATGGAAACGTTATTTCCACTTGGATTTGGATAAAAATTACCCAATTCGTTAGCGGCTGCTGAATTTGCTTTTACCCCAACAGATAGTGGGTTTGCAATAGTGATGTTCAACATCAAATCTTCGATTTCTTTGTCTCTGTATGGTGACCAATTTTGACCAAAAATCTCATACATTCTATTGCTAAAAGGAGCAACAGTGTTTTGACCAATCGCAACACCTTCGCCACCCATTAACCAACCTACATAAATGCTGCTTGATGTAATAGTAAGTGGTGAAGGCAACACCACATCATTGTATACTCCAACAGTAATTAAAGATGGATCAACAAATATAGAATCCAATAATGCTCCCGGTGCACCGTTAAGTCCGCCATTGTCATAAATCTTAATGTAAAAACCTACCGGCACTGTCGCATTTGCCGCAATAAAAACATGTACAGCATTCAAAAGTACCGGAGAATAAGGCAATGGAAATTCAACACCAATACCGGCACTTCCTCCCGACCAAGCGATACCATTTCCGGCTGCAACTCCATTGTCGAATGCTAAACGCGTGCTGGTGGTGGAAGTATCAACTACACGAATCTCACATGTTTTTTGATTGTTAGTAGGCGTTGCATCTCCTGATAATTGAGTAGAAACGTTAAACGAAAAAGCTCCAACGGTAGCATGTTTCCATGTTTTTGGAAAAGTTACTGCTTCTGTTTGTCCCATTGTTAAAGCTCCTGTTGCGTAAGTTGCAGTATTACCACCCCCAACTAAAGGTTGATTTACATTGGATTGATTTTTAATATTTGCGCCCACATTAAATGAAGCCAATGACGTATTACCGGTATTTTTAACTTCTGCTGTCAAAGGAAATGCATTTGCAGTTGCAGTATCTTTTGCCAAAAACAAACCGGCTGATTCAGCATTACCAACGTATAGCGTCGAAGCATCATTTACTTGGAAAGTGGAAGAAGCAGGATAATAAAACTTAACGGCTGTATTAGCAGTTGGATAAACATCATGAACATGTTGCAATCCATCGCTACCTGAATTATTTTCAATTCCTGCAGTAAAATAGTTAGCAGTTGCTGCACTTGCTCCAATCTGACTTTGATATTGGAATGTAATGGAACTATCAAGAGCTGAGAAAATAACCTGAAAAGTATTCGATCCGTCTATATCAGGAGTACCGGTTGTAGAAAAGTTATTATTTGCCCAAAATGGAGTATTAATCCAAGATACAATTAATGTGTCGTTATCTGCACTTGTCCATCTCCAAACTTGAGCCGGGTTAGCTCCTGAATAGGGAACCAGACTTAAGTCAGCCAAAAAAGGAGCAACATAATTTTGTGGCAATGCAGTACTTGGAATAGTTGTAAAACCTTGTGCGCCTGATGCTAACAATCCGGCATTAAATCCGACATACCCATTACTTCCAATCCAAAAATTGGTAACATCATACCAATAATAATGCATCGGAAAGCCTATGCTAAAAGGGCCTACAAAGTTATCATCATCTAAACCGCTAACTTGCGATGCATCGCCTAAAGTGGTAATATCAATCCAGTTATAAGTGGGACCATTTGGGTCGTTATTATCGCGCCAAACATAGCCGTACAAATCTGGCCCGCCCGAAGTTTGAGCTTGTGATGCTGTCCATAAGGAGGTTATAGCAGCAAGTGTAAGTAAGATTTTTTTCATTTTAATTTAAGATTAGTTATTTAAGGGTTTAAAATTTTTCTGACTGCTAAAATAAGAAATTTATTTTGTTGAAGAAGGATTTGCGCGATTAATCAAGAATCAATTCTCCAATCTATGGGTGTGCCGCCATTTTCCGCAAGGATATAGTTAGTTTTTGAAAAATGTTTGCACCCGAAGAAACCATTGTATGCAGAAAAGGGTGAGGGATGCGCTGCTTGCAAAATAAAATGTTTGTGCGTGTCAATTAATGGAATTTTTGATTGTGCAAATTTTCCCCAGAGCAAAAAAACAATACCTTCTTTATACTCCGAAATAGCTCGAATTACAGCATCTGTAAATTGTTCCCATCCTTTCCCTTGATGGGATGCGGCCATGCTCTCTCGCACAGTTAAGGTGCTATTAAGCAATAGCACACCTTGTTTCGCCCAAGGTTCCAAATTTCCTGAAAGCGGTATTGGAAGATTTAAATCTTGATTCAATTCTTTAAATATATTTTGCAAACTAGGTGGATGCTTTATCCCATCCGAAACCGAAAAACAGAGTCCATTGGCCTGCCCAGCTCCATGGTAGGGATCTTGCCCAATGATAACCACTTTTATATTATTGAATGGTGTACTGTTGAACGCATTAAAAATTTTTGAGCCGGGAGGAAAAATGCGGTATTTGCTTTTTTCATCTAATAAAAAGTCCTTTAGTTGCGCAAAATAATGTGCTTCAAATTCCGCCTTTAAATATTTTTTCCAACTCTCTTCAATTGTTGTTGCCATAAGTCTTTCTTTTGCCTAAAAAATTATTGCTTTTTTTGGTAAGATAAATTATTTATATTTGTCGCTACTTATTTTTAAAAAGACAGACAATAGTCACAATTTATTTTTTCCGGATGAAAAAGATAATTCTCGCCTTACTTGTGTTAGCAATTGGAACCTGCATTTTTTCATCTTGCAAAACACACGAACGTTGCCCTGCCTATGGTAGTATTCAAAATGCTGCCCACAAAAAAGCTGTATAGGTTTTTTGAATTCTTATTATCAATCACCTCAATCCCATCCCGAAGCCAATACATCAGCAAGGTGCATAATTTTTAGTGGCTTTTGATTTTTACGTAGTACACTTTCTATGTGCATCAAGCAAGACGAGTCGGTTGAGATTAAAAAATCAGCCTGAGTACTTTCTGCATCTTCAATTTTTTGCATTGCCATACTCACTGCTAAAGGTTCCATTTTAACGGAAAATCCCCCACCAAAACCACAGCATGCTTCTGGTGTTTTCATTTCAACTAAACGAAGTCCACGCACTTTTTCTAATAATACGCGGGGTTCTTTTTTAATTCCATAATTCCGCAAGGCTGTGCAGGAATCATGGTAGGTGCCCACTCCGTTAAGGGTTGCACCAAGGTTGGTGATTTTTAAGACATTCACTAAAAAATCACTGAATTCAAACATATTCTTTTGTATTTGTTTAAATTCATTGTGCAATACCGAATTGTGAAACATGTCGTTATATTGGTTCTTAACAAATCCAACACATGAAGTTGAAGGGCAAACTATATAGCGGTCGTTTTGAAATTCACGTATAAATTTATCTCCTACTTCTTTTGCTTCATCCCAAAATCCCAAGTTAAAAGATGGTTGCCCACAACAAGTTTGCTCCGGATTGTAATTTACGGCACAACCCACTTTTTCAAGCACTTTAATCATGTTAAGTGCAGTGTCGGGATAAAACTGATCGATATAACAGGGTATAAATAAATCTACAATCATAAGAGCAAAGGCTTTTTTAATTCCATTCGGGCGCACAAATTTAGCAGAGTTTTTAGCTTCACAAAGCTTCTCTTCCTTTCTTTTATGTCTTCGCTTTTGTTTTGTGGAGGAACTAAAAAGTCGGCCCTTAAGGATTGTTATCTCTTTCTAGCTTTCGCTTGAAGGATGTAAATAAGCTTGTTCAATTTCTCATTCTTCCTGTTTAGCAAGAATCATAATTCATTCCGGTGCAACTAACGTAAATTTACTTGAAAGATTGAAAATGACAATTTTTCAAATACGTTCATTAATTGAAAAAATATGAAAAAAGCGGTGGTCATTCTTCCTGTAATTATTATAAGCCTTGTACTCACTTTTGCCGGATATAAATTGCGGCACAAAAAAACGGTAAACCATAGCCAAAATAGAGAATACAAAATTAGTGCAGCTAAGTTGTTTAAAGAGTTTCAGTTGGTAGAGATGACAGCCAATGCAAAATACCTTAATCAGGTTATTGAAGTAAGCGGAAATGTGAAAGAAGTGCTACAAAATGGGGATGGAGCAATATCCGTAAAACTAGATGCCGGAAACCCTCAGTTTACAGTGAATTGCAAACTGTCTAAATCAGAAAAGGAACTTGTAAAGCAAATCCAAACCGATCAAGAAATTGTGGTTAGCGGAATCTGCAAAGGAATGTCTATGGATGTTATTTTGGTGGATTGCAAACTCAAAAAGGAATCCTTATTTCAATTTTAATATTGTTTTTAGTTTGGTGGTTCTCTAAAAACAAAGAGGGAGGCAAAATTTAATTTGTCTCCCTCTCTTTTTAATTTACTTTTGAATCAAAAAATTTACCATCACTATGAATGTGTTGATTCTTGGTTCCGGCGGCCGCGAAAGCGCTTTTGCGTGGAAAATTGCCCAATCTAAACTTCTCAAACAACTTTATATTGCACCCGGAAATGCCGGAACCTTGCAGTATGGAATAAATATAGACCTACTAGAAACAGATTTCGATGCGGTAAAAAAATTGGTTCTCGAAAAATCAATCTCCTTGGTTTTGGTGGGTCCGGAAACACCTCTCGTAAATGGAATTCATGATTTTTTCCTAAACGATGAAAAGCTCAAAAAGGTACATATAATAGGCCCTCGCATGCAAGCAGCGCAGTTGGAAGGAAGTAAGGATTTTTCGAAAAAATTTATGTTGCGACACAACATACCTACAGCCAAGTACCAAACCATTATTTCACAAACGATTGCCGAAGGCTACACATTCCTCGAAAGCTTAAGCCCTCCCTATGTATTAAAAGCAGATGGATTGGCTGGAGGCAAGGGAGTTTTAATTCTCAACGATTTGCACGAAGCCAAAAAGGAATTGAATGAAATTTTGTTCAGTAAAAAATTTGGAAATGCAGGTAGTTCTGTTGTGATCGAAGAATTTTTACAAGGCATCGAACTATCTGTATTTGTAATTACCGATGGTGTGTCATATAAAATTCTGCCAAGTGCAAAAGATTATAAACGTGTTGGGGAAGGCGATACCGGTCCTAATACAGGCGGAATGGGAGCTATAAGTCCCGTGCCTTTTGCGGATTTTAAGTTTATGAACAAAGTGGAACAAAGCATCATTATACCCACCATTAAAGGACTAAAAAAAGAAAAAATACCCTATCAAGGTTTTATTTTTATTGGCTTGATGAATGTGGGTGGTAATCCCTATGTTATTGAATACAATTGTCGCATGGGCGACCCCGAAACCGAAGCAATTATTCCCCGGCTTGAATCTGATTTTTTAGATTTATTAAAAGGTGTGGCATCTAAAACCTTGAGAAAAAGACAAATACTTATTTCAGAAAAAACTGCTGCAACTGTTATGCTTGTCGCTGATGGATATCCGGGCAAGTACAAAAAAGGCCATGAAATAAGCAATTTGGATACAGTGAAAAATGCCATGGTATTTCATGCCGGAACTAAAATATATAAAAATAAAGTGCAAACAAATGGGGGTAGAGTGTTGGCGATTAGCTCCTTAGGGGATACAATTGAAGAAGCCTTGCAAGTGTCGTTAACAAATGCAAGGCTTATAGATTTTGAAGGAAAAAACTTTAGAAAAGATATAGGTAAAGATTTACTTCGTTAAATCTTCCATTCGGTTAGAAGTATATTTGTCTTTGTTCTTAACTAAATACCACATCCAAATAAAGTTGGCAATTGTCATTAAAATACTGAATAAGATATTAGAAGATGCACCGATAGCTTCTACTGCCGGAAATATGGATTCAAAAAATGTTCCTATACCATGAAATACTGCTGTCATATGATTTGGCTTTTTTATTTACGCAGCAAATGTAAAAAATAATTTATCAAATATGATTGTTGGATTTTTTAAACGCAACTTAACTTCTTCCATTTTATTTGTCCCGCTCATTGCTGGGTGTTTATGGATAATAGGATTTATTCATGTGCTTCCCGCGGCGAATAAAAATACCATGCCATTGTTTGATTGGTTGTGTCGCGCAACGTTGAAGTATCCGGTGTTGCAAATGATTCTCGCATTTTTAATACTTATCGCTCAAGCTTTTTTGCTCAACTACATTTGCGATAAGTACAATATCCTTTCAAAAAAAACCTATTTCCCTGCACTGGTGTATGTGATTTTTATGAGTTGCAGTAAATTGCTATTAACCTTGCACCCCATTTTACTAGCTAATTTATTTTTATTATTAAGCATTGAGCGTATCTTTAACTCTTACCATAAAGACGAGGCATTTGGACATGTTTTTGATGCCGGTTTTTACATTGGAATTGCATCGCTTTTTTATTTCCCGGCGCTAATACTTTTCCCAATGGTTTGGGTGGGATTAATTGTGATCCGCACCTTTGTGTGGCGTGAATGGATTATCTCCTTCATTGGATTGTTACTCCCTTATCTCTTTATTTTTACGTATTATTTTTGGTATGATAAAGTGGAATATTTTTTACTAGACAAAATTTTTTATCCCTCTTCAGATGCAAAATACAGCATCGAATCGGAACCCTTTTCGTTTATACTTTTAGTAGGCTTCATACTGGGAATTATGGCTTTATCGTTTTTGAAACTCACCAAAGGCCTACCTGTTAGCACTATTTTGTCTCGTAACATGTTGGTTGTTTTTACTTGGATGATTGCGCTTTCCTTATTGGCCTTTTTTATGGCGCCGGTTTTAAATATCCGTTACTTTTCTTTTATGGCAATTCCCATCAGTATTTATGCATCTCATTATTTTTTAACAGCTAAAAAAGCCTGGTGGGCAGAAGTTTTGTTAATTGCATTTATTTTGGTAATAGTGCTCAATTTTATTTTTTACAGCTTATAAAAGTTTTGGTTTTTAGAGAGGATAATGATTGAGTTTCTAAGATTAAACTCACCAACTTAACAAATCAGCGTTCTTTTCCACCCCCTGCCCCCGCCAGCGGGGGATAATTTTTATGTATGCCCCGCCGGCGGGGCCTGCTGGTTTGTGCAAGCAAATCGGCAGGGGGTGGTGAGTAGGATTTTTTTTGAAAGTATGTGCTTTTCCACCCCCTGCCCCCGCCAGCGGGGGATACCAGAATACACTATATTTGTGAGCATTTAAAATCCAACTTAACAGCTTTCAAAACTCACCCTTCGAAACCGCTCAGGATGACAGGCTAAACTCAACAACTTGTTAACTCAATAACTCAATAACTCAATAACCCTCCTTCGACTCCGCTCAGGATGACATAATAATTCAATAACCCTCCTTCGACTCCGCTCAGGATGACATAATAACTCAATAACCCTCCTTCGACTCCGCTCAGGATGACATAATAACTCAATAACTCATTAACTCAATAACTCATTAAAATTTCCGTATTTTAGCTCCCTCAAAATTCCTCAAAAATGAAATTTGGCGTTGTTGTGTTTCCCGGCTCTAATTGTGATCAGGATGTAATTTATGTGCTTCAAACTATTATGAAGCAAAGAGTAGTACAACTTTGGCACAAGGACAGTGATCTTCAAAATTGCGATTTTATTGTACTTCCAGGAGGATTTTCATTTGGCGACTATCTTCGTTCCGGCGCCATTGCGCGCTTTTCGCCCATTATGGAAAAAGTTATTGAATTTGCAAACACGGGTGGAAATGTCTTAGGCATTTGTAACGGCTTTCAAATATTGTGTGAGGCAGGTTTACTGCCGGGTGCCTTGCTGCACAATAACTCGCAACAATTTGTATCAAAAAACACTTTTATAAAATCTCAAACTGCTAATTCTCGCATCACAGCAGCCATCAATAAAAATAAAGCTTTAAAAATTCCTGTTGCGCATGGTGAAGGTCGTTTTTATACCGATGAGGAGACACTCAAAAAGTTAAATGCGCAAGACCAAATTTTATTTCGCTATTGCGATGAAAATGGCCAAATATCTGACGCTTCTAACCCGAATGGCTCGTTCGAAAATATAGCAGGAATTTGTAACCACCAACGCAACGTTTTTGGCATGATGCCGCATCCCGAAAGAGCAGCAGATAAAGAATTACGTAACCTTGACGGAAAGCTTATTTTTGATTCTATATTAAGTTTGGTAAAAGCTTATTAATTAAATTACGGACAGTTGTTTAGCCCGTTTTTATACCCCCATAATTAAGCCCCAAAAATGGGATGCCGTCAAGCAATAATTGCAACTCATCGATTTGCTGAAAAAAAAGAATAACTTTTTAGGCTTACTAGCATATAATAGTTATTTTTACAACACTTTATAAATCACAGAATCATGAAAAATAAAATACTCTTAACGGTATTCACCTTGTTAGTTGCGGCGTTCACTAGTACAGCCCAATTAAATTATCAGGTTTCTAAAACTACTGGTAATGCGTTTAATGCTAACCCTTCTACAACAACCACTGCTATCGTTGGGCTTGGTGTTGCAACTGTGAACGTGGTAAGTACTGCCGGTATCACAAAGGGGATGGTTGTAAACGTGGCAAGCGGCACGGATGCCTTATCTCAAGGTCGATTGCCTTTGGATTGTAGAGTGTTGGCGGTTACAAATGCAACTCAATTTACAATTACTTCCACTCCGGTCGTTGCAATTGTTTCCGGTGCAACGCTTGTTTTTAATCAATTGCTTAACAAAGGTCGTGATGACCATGGTTCTTGTGAAACAGTAATCGGATTTCCTTTTAATTTTGGAGGTACTGATTATTATACATTTAGTGCTAATATTGACGGGTTTATAATATTAGGAAATCCAACCTTTGTTACAACGGTTACAACAGCTCCTTCTAGCACTGCGACTATAAATGCTCCTGGTCTTGGCTTAACCGTTGGACAATATGTAGTGGTACAAAGCACTACTGGAGGTTTGTTTTCACCTCAAACACGTGTTACTGCCACTGCAGCAGGTTCATTTACTGTAAACATTGCTCCAAATACGATCATTCCTACGGGTGCAACAATTCGTGCACTTAACATGCAAACTGCAATGGGTACGCAGTGCCAACCTTCGGGTGCTACCAACGGTTCTCCGCAAGGAACTTTAACCGGTCCTTGGTATTGCCTTGCTCCAGGACAATGTGCAACCACAACCACGTGCAATTACACCGTATCAGCAGTTGCACCTCGTGCATGCGGTAACTGTGATAACAATGGTGGTGGATTAGGGGCTTGGTATATTAATAACATGACCACCACTTCTTATCTTCCCATGATTGCGCCTTTATGGGACGATTGGGTTACCAATTCCACCACCGGTAGTGTAAGTTATTTGGTGGGTGGCGCAGCAGCAAGTAGAACCCTTACCATCGAATTTAAGAACATGGCCAGATGGCCGCAATATACAGCTACCGCTTATTCTTTTCAAGTTGTATTACACCAAAATAGCGCATCTCCGTTAAATGGTGGGCCGGATATAGAAATGAATTATAAATTTGAAGGAACCGTAAATAGTTTAGGTGCTTCCATAGGGGTAAAAACGACTTGTGCCGGTGACCAGTATTTTTTAAATCAGGCCAATGCCATTGACAATAGCTCCAACCCATCTCGTTTTACGGAGACAACCACGAATGCATTCCCCGGTGATGGGGTGCGCTTTACTTGGGATGCTCCATTAGGTGCAGTTACACCTACTAACGACAAACTTTGCGTTGGAGCAATTAACAATGCATTGCCACTTGTTTTTGGAGTTGGTTCTTGTACCCCCTACAGCACTACTACTAAAAGTGCAACCAATTCATCGCTCACGGCAGGTGAACCTGCTTATGCCAATTGTGGTACGCAAACGCAAGATCAAGACATCTGGTTTTATGTAGATGTGCCACTGGGTGCAAGCACAACTTTAACCTTTCCTGGAAACGTTGGTAATACCATCATTAATGTTACCAGTCCGCAAGGCTTAAATTTTAATGTGGGCGAAACAATTTTTGTTACCAGCGGTGTAGGGGCTTTTCCGGTAGGAGCAACTGTAACAGCTAGAAATGCAAGTCAAATTACCATTTCGGCTGCCATTACTGTTGGGAATGCAATTCCTGCAGGAGCTACCATTGTGAGTGGATCACCAATGATTGTTTCTACCGATTTGGTGCAATATGTGGCAGGTCCTTGCTCTGCAGCAAATGGAGTTCAGTTTCAAGTATTCAAAAGCAACCAGCTAGCGGGTGGGGCACTTGGTTGCCCTACACTTGGCGCTTGTGTTTTAAATTCGGATAATGGAGGTACTTTAAATACTTTAAACTCAACTAGCCCGATGACCTATGTGGCATCGGGACAACGTTATTACATTCGGGTGGACGATGATGATGCGGTTACAGGGAATCTATCTGCACCTTTCCCTCAATACTACGATTTTCAGATTTGCGTAAAAGACCAGTTTAACGATGGTATTTGCCAAGCGGCAACCTTAACCCCTTCAACCACTTGTAATCCTATTGTATACTCTACTGTGGGTGCAACACCTTCTACATCCAATGCAGGTAACAGTTGTGCGGCAGGGTTATTAAGTAGTGATGCCGGACCGCCCAGTTGGGTTCAACCCCATGCTACACCGGATGGTGGAGTAGGTTCACCCAACGATGTTTGGTTTAAATTTACGGTTCCCAATGTAGCAGGTGGTTCGCAAGATTGGGTAATTGAAACCCTTTCGGGTACCTTAACGGATGGTGCCATGGGGATTTACAAGCGTTCATCCAATTGTGGTGCCTTAACAACTGCCGCAAACTCAGGACCCGATTGCAGTAACCCGCTTTCACCTATAGGCCCAATGGGAACTTACCGTGGTTTTTCAACTGCCTTTAGCGCCACCAACGATAACCGCACCGCTACCGAGTTAATGCCGCGTATTGTGGCAACCGGTTTAACACTTGGTGCTACCTATTACATTCGTTTTTGGAAGGGCTCTACCGGTATTGACGGTACTTTTAGTATTTGTGTGTATGAACGTCCAACTTGTGGGGTAAAAGTAGTATCGGGTTGTGCCGCCCCTGCAGTTACTCCCGGTGATGCCAATTTTATTGTGTGGAACACCAATCCTAACGGTAATTTTAACGGCACCAAATGCAGTACCCCCTTGCCGGTGTTCCCTTTAGATACCAATGGTAAATGCTATAACTTGTATCCCAAAATTCCTACAGTAGGCTCTGATTTTGCACCCCTTTGTGGCGATAATTACAATACCCCGTTTGTTGCTCGTGTAGGTGCTACCGGCGAAAATCCGCCCGATGGTATGCCAATTGGACCAACCTTTAACCAAGGATTTTGTGGAACTGCCGTTCCTATTACAGCGCCGCTTTATTACCGCATTAAAGCAGGTGCTACCGGAAGTTTAAAAATGGATATCTCCAACCAATTATGCGGGTTAAATATTGGTATGCGTGCCGGACTATACGATGTAACACCTACACCCACTTCATCTACCTATGATTGTTCAGGAATTACCCAATGGAATGGTGTACTGGCTACTGTGGGTGCACCTAATGGAACTACTTATTCTAGCACCAAACTTATTTAGATATTGCAATTCATCAACCAACCCAAGTGGTGCTTTAATTACAAACCATGCTAATGGAGGTACAGGACCAACCAGCACAGGGAAATTCTCAATGACTTGGGCATTAACTGCCGGTAAAATTTACTACTTGTTAATGGATGGAGGCTATAACGCTGGTTTAGGAACCGGCGACCGTTGTTATTTTGACATGACTTTAACCAATGTGAATCCATTGGTTGGCGTAGTGGTATTGCCAATTCGACTAATAAGCTTTAAAGGTAAAAACAGGGATGGAAGCAATATATTAGATTGGGCAACCTCCAGCGAAGAAAATAACAGTTACTTTACCCTAGAGCGTTCAAAGGAAGGCGATAATTTTGAAAGCATTGCGCGTAAAGATGGTGCCGGAAACAGCAATACAACGTTAAATTACCAAGTAGAAGATAATAATCCGTTAACCGGAGTAAATTACTACCGTTTGCGCATGACAGATACACAAGGCATGAATACGTATTCCGATATTATTTCAGTTTACTCTTCAACCGGTAAAATGATTGATTTTCAAGGTATTCACCCAAATCCGGCCAACGGAAGTATTTTTGCCGATTTTTATGTGAATGTAAACACTACACTTACTGTGGAAGTGCGCGACATTTCAGGAAAGTTTGTTAAATCCTTTAATTCAAGCGTGGATGCAGGTAAAAATAGTTTGGAAGCCGACATTAAAGATATTGATAACGGCTTGTATTTTATTACCATTCGCGATATAAAATCAGGAGAAGCCTATACCACCCGATTTGTAAAAAATTAATACCGCTATTTTGAAAAGCCCTGTTCATGATTTATGAACAGGGCTTTTTTATTAAATTCCAAGTTGTCACTTTCAGCAGCAGCAAATAAGTTTACCTTTGAAACTTCTAAAACCTAAAACTATGAAAAGAATTTTTACACTATTTTACCTTGTTTTTGTTTCCCTCTCACTGCTTGTTAATACCGCCTTTGCTGCTTATTGTGGAGATCCAACCGGTTCAATTTCCGAAATGCGTTTTATAACAATGCGTGTACGGCAGGTTATATTACCAATGTAAGCATTTTGGGAGCCGGTCTTAACAATACAAGTGCTTGTTTAGGTCAATCCTACTATTTTTATAGTGTGGCGCAAGCAACCGGTTCTATTCAGCAAGGTAATTCCTATACGCTAAGCGTAACCACCAATACTTCAAGCATTATTGCGGCATGGATTGATTTTAATCATAATCAAGTACGTTTCATGTTAGTTAATTTATACAGGTTGATTTGGCCAGTGATACAGGTGTAGCTTCCTTGGCTACTTTTAACGTGCCATTAAATTCACCGGTAGGTACCACCGGAATGCGTATACGCACACGTACATCGGGTAATCCAAATGGGGCAGGTGATGCCTGTACCTTGGGCTATTTTTCGGGCGAATGTGAAAATTACACCATAACAATAACTGCAGCCCCTCCATGCAGTCCTACCCCTGTTGCCGGCCAAACTATTTCCAACGATGATACCGTTTGCTATTTCAATACTTTTACCTTATCGCTAAGTGGCGCTACAGTTGCAGCCGGAATTACTTACGAATGGCAATCCTCTCCCGATAATACCACTTGGACTTCGCTGCCGTTTGGAACAAATTCAACATTTACCTACTCACAATATGTAGCCACTTATTACCGTTGCTTATTGCGTTGCAGTGGAGGTGCACCTTCGACATCAGCTTCCAAGAAAATTGAAATGGTAGCTCCGGTGTATTATGATTTTATGGCGGGTACCATTTATGTTCAAAACTTCGATAATTGGGTGGATGCCTGCGATAACCACGATGTGCCTTCTGAAAACTGGAAGAATACACCTTCTACAGGAAATACCTCCTGGCGCCGTCAAGATGAAGGTTATACCAGAGGTGCCTGGTCTTTTCCAAGTGCTATCATAACTCCGCGCACAGGTAGCGGTTGTGCTGCATTTCATACCACCGCTTCTCCAAATTTAGCACCTCCCATTTATGGAGACCTTGATTTATATTTGAACTGCATAAATTTTTCGAGTATTGATTTTTCATTCTGGTATTATAAAGTGTGCTGTGTAATTGGTTACGATACTTTGTATATTGATTACTCTACAAATGGAGGATTTACATTTAGCCCGGCAGCGCAGTTTTTGCTGAATGATACCTTACACCCCGGCCCATCCGCATGGAAACAAAGAGTGGCAGCTGCTATTCCGGTAAATAACTCCCCAACAGTAATTATTCGCATCCGTGAGTCGGGCGACCTAGCCGGAACAGACGATACCGGAATTGATGATGTGAAAGTAGATGGCGTTTTAGGGACTGCTAATCGGGATTTAGATTTGAGTAACATTGCATTTATGCCCAATCCATCAAATGGGAATGTTACTTTACGTTGCAGTAACAAAAGCTTTAGCAAGTCTACACTACAGTTGATGGATTTAACCGGAAGAGTGGTGTATTCTGAAGCCATTCAAAACGCAGCCTCTAATTGGAGTGCAGTAATGGATTGGAGCAATCAGACAAAGGGAATTTATATTGTGAAATTGATTAGCGATACAAAAGTGTACACTCAAAAAATTGTATTGGAATAAATTGCGATTTTTGTGTTAAGTTAAAAAGGCCCGGTGATTCATCGGGCTTTTTGTTGCAAGTAGGGCTTTTAAATTAGCTACTTTTGTAAATTGTAGTATCCCCCGCCGGCGGGGGTAGGGGGTGGTAAGTGGGTGGTAAGGCGGGGTAAGGAGGTGGTAAGCACGCTGATTTATTAAGATGACTATGATTTTTTAAGATTAAAGAGGGATTAGTTTAACCGATATAAAAAATTTGAAATACTACATCATTGCAGGAGAAGCCTCCGGAGATTTACACGGTTCCAATTTACTGCGCGAATTAAAAGTACTGGATAAGCAAGCCGAGTTTCGCGGTTGGGGTGGTGATTTGATGCAGGCCCAAGGTGCTGCGCTAGTGAAACATTACCGCGATTTAGCGTTTATGGGATTTGTAGAAGTATTAGCGAACCTTCGCACCATCCTTAAAAACATTGATTTTTGTAAAAGCGATTTGCTTCAAGCAAGGCCGGATGTGTTAATTTTAATTGACTATCCGGGTTTTAACCTGCGTATTGCCGAGTTCGCTAAAGCACAAGGAATACGTGTATTTTATTATATATCGCCTCAAATATGGGCGTGGAAACAATCGCGGGTGCATAAAATAAAACGCTTTGTAGAACGCATGTTTGTGATTCTTCCATTTGAAAAGGATTTTTATGCGAAGTTTGATTATCCGGTCGATTTTGTAGGTCATCCCTTGTTAGATGCCATAGCCAATTCAAATAACACTGCCTTAGCAGCCGAAATTAAGACGGATAAGCCAATTGTGGCGCTGCTCCCGGGAAGTCGAAAGCAAGAAGTGTTGCAATCCCTTCCGGTGATGTTGAAAATGATTGCTAAGTTTCCAACTGCTCATTTTGTACTTGCGGCTGCACCGTCCTTACATCCTGAATTTTACAAAACACTCACACAGGGGTATTCGGTTCAGCTTGTTCAAAATAATACGTATGGAGTGTTGCAGCAAGCAAAAGCGGCGCTGGTTACTTCAGGCACCGCGACGCTCGAAACCGCTTTGTTTCAAGTACCCGAAGTGGTGTGTTATAAAGGCAGCAAAGTTTCCTATTGGATTGCTCGCCAATTGGTGAAAGTGAAATACATTTCGCTGGTAAATTTAATTATGGATAGCCTTGTGGTAACCGAATTAATTCAAAACGATTTCACCGAAGAAAGATTGGAAACTGAATTAAAAAACCTGCTGGAGAATGAAGTGTACCTTGCGCAATTGAAAGCCAACTATAACTCACTCATTGTAAAGTTAGGAGGCAGCGGAGCATCTGCAAAAACAGCAACCTTAATGTTTCAATACCTAACAGAGAAAAAGTGAAAAGCATTCTGACTGCAGCATGTTTACTGATTTCTTTAGTTGCAAATTCCGCAACAGTAACAATTGGTGTGTTTAATGAGCTAAAGGTGAGCGCTCTTGTGCTTAGTGTGGAAAGCGGCAAGTATTCAGTGTTTATGGATGGTGTTAAACGCATGTCTGCGGATGAAAATGCAGTTTATCAATTGGTGCTCGAAAATGATTCTATCCGCATAAAAACAATGGACAAGAATTATGGAAAGTTCAAACGAATAGAATTTAATGGAAACGACACGGGTGCGCTCAAACTTAAATGTATTAATCCCTCAAAGCCAGCTAAACGTTACGACAATGATTTCTTGTTTTTTGTGGAAGCCAATCAGATTAAACTGCGTAATAAGGTGGATTTGGAAAAATACCTTGCCGGAGTAGTGGAGGTGGAAGCAGGTCCAAGTTTAACACCTGAGTATTATAAGGTACAAGCAATCATTTGCAGAACCTATGCATTAAGTAATATGCGGCGGCATGAGACCGAGAATTTCAACCTTTGCGACAATGTGCATTGCCAAGCATATAAAGGTTTTAATAACTTGAATCCCGCCATTGAAACGGCTGCCTTCGCCACCAAAAATCTGGTACTTGTTGACAGCAAATCGGAATTAATTACCACCGCTTTTCATAGTAATTGCGGAGGTGAAACCTGTAATTCGGAAGATGTTTGGGGAATGCCCAGGCCCTATTTACGCAGTGTACAGGACACTTTTTGTTTGCGTCAACGCAATGCGAAATGGACCAAAAAGGTGGCCAAGCAAGAATGGAACAGCTATTTGGCACAAAACTGTAAACCCTGTGCTACGGATACTTCAGCCTTGTGCTGCGATTTTAATCAAGAGCACCGTAGCCTTTTTATTGAAATAGACAGTACAAAAATTCTACTCAAAAATATCCGAAACGACTTAAAATTAAAATCTGCTTTTTTCTCCATACAACTTCAGCCTGACTCTTTGTTATTTGTTGGAAAGGGTTATGGACACGGGGTTGGATTATGCCAGGAAGGGGCCATACAAATGGCAAAACAAGGATTAAGCTATAGCAGGATTCTACATTTTTATTACAAAGATGTGGATATCATTAACCTCAGCAGACTGCATTTTTTTAAAGAATAGAATTTATTGTATCAATTCCATTCGTTCTATCCGCCCCATCAGCGTTATCCGCGTTCTATTACGCACTTCTTCAAGCCGAATACACCTAAATTTTTTTATTTGGATAATATACTTTACTTTTGCGCAATTATTAATTATTAATCACAAATTTAAATGACAACAGGTACAGTAAAATTTTTCAACGTAACAAAAGGCTTTGGCTTTATTAAAGCTGATGATACGCAACAAGAAGTGTTTGTTCACGCAACAGGTTTAGTAGACCAAATCCGTGAAGACGACAAAGTAACTTTCGAAATTACCGAAGGTAAACGAGGGTTAAATGCAATTAATGTAAAAAGAGCTTAATTTTTTTATCATAATTCATTAGAAAAACCTCACCCTAAAAGGTGAGGTTTTTTTATGTCCAAAAGTTTTACTTTTCAGTATGAACTTTTGGCACCAAGCTTCGGTTGTACGTTTGCTGTTTCCCTTTATTCTAGGGATTCTTGCAGTAGTGTTTTTTGAATTTCGTATACCTTTTTTTGAGTTTAGTATTTTACCTCCGCTTGCCCTTCTCATCCTTTTTTCACACCACAAAAATGTGCGTTTTACCTATCGGTTTCGGTGGGTAAATGGAATTTTGGTGAGCCTGCTTTTTTTTATGTGTGGGGCGCAACTTACGATTTCAAACACAGCGATTAATTCGGAGAATCATTATGTGCATTTGCTTCAAAAACAAAATTTTGCCTTAGCACAAATCAACGAAGCCCCTGTTGATAAAGGGAAATCCATTAGAGCAGAAGTTAAACTAATTGGAATGAAGCAAGAAGATAAGTGGAAGACTTGCTTTGGAAAAGCCATGATCTCTTTGGCGCGCGACAGCATGAGCACTCAATTGCACTATGGAGATTTGTTGCTTTTACATACCTCCTTTAACGCAATACCTGCACCACAGAACCCATCTGAATTTAATTATCGGCGTTATTTACAATTTCACAACATCCATTTTCAGGCGTATTGCAAAGCTTCTGCTTGGATAAATTTAAAACAAAACCGAGGAAATGTAATTCTTAAAAAGTGTTTGGCACTTCGGGATTATTTGCTGAAGGTGTTTCGCGAAAATGGTATTTCAGGGCAAGAATACGCTGTGGGTGCCGCTTTGATTTTGGGCTACGAAGATAAGTTGGATGCCGAAATTATGAATGCTTATGCCGCTAGTGGGGCTTTGCATGTGCTTTCGGTTTCGGGATTGCACATTGCTATTGTGTTGGTTATACTTAATTCGCTCTTGTTTTTTTTAGATAGATTTAAAAGAGGTAGCTTACTTAAGGCGCTAATTTTATTGTTTTTACTCTGGGTTTATGCAGCCTTAACAGGGCTTTCACCTTCGGTATTGCGTTCAGCTGCTATGTTTTCGCTCATTATTATTGGTAAGTCACTGGATCGCCATACCAATATATACAACACATTGGCTACCTCCATGTTGGCACTTTTAATTTGGAATCCCTTTTTGCTTATGGAGGTGGGATTTCAGTTGTCGTATCTTGCCGTGCTTGGCATAGTAAGTTTTCAGGCCGCGATACAAGGACTATGGGAACCGCGCAACAAGCTACTGCAACACATTTGGACCCTCACCGGCGTTTCGATTGCTGCACAGCTCAGTACTTTTCCGCTCGGACTATTTTATTTTCATCAATTTCCGAACTATTTTTTACTCTCCAATTTAATTGTTATTCCGGTTTCTACTGCTGTACTTTATTTGGGCGTTGCTGTGTGTTTGTTAGCTAAACTAAAATTGGCAACGGTGTTTTTGTGTAAACTGCTTTCGGGATCGTTGTGGTTTTTAAATGCGGCTGTTCTGTTTTTCGAACAATTGCCGCATTCGGTGATTCAAGGAATATCTTTAACTGTTCTCGAAAGCTCTTTACTGTATATGTTAATGGGCAGTTTTTTTCTTTTTTTTAGTTTTCGGAAAATTGTGTTTTTAATAAGCGGATGTGCAGTTGTTGGGCTCTTGCTAGTTGCTTTAGTAGTTGAAAAGTATGCTCAGCTGCAGCAAGAAAAATGGGTTATTTATAATGTGAAGAATCACAGTGCAATTGATTTTATAACAGGAGATAAAAATTATTTTTTTGCCGACAATGCATTGCTTCAAAATGAGGGTAGGATGCTTTTTCATGTCAAGCACAATTGGTGGGACCTTGGTTTAAGTTATTCGCACTACTTTGATCAACGCCATTTGCAATCGGGTTTTCAATCGCCGGTTTTAAAAAGCAAGAACTTTATTATTCAGTTCAATGCTAAAAAAATAATTTATATATGTCCTCAAAATGTGGAACAAATTAAATCGATTTTAATTGCAGAGCCTATTGATTATATTGTGCTTTCAGCAAATGTGAAAATACACATCGGTAAGTTGCATGAACGTATAAAATTTAAAAAGGTAATTTTTGATTCCAGCAATTCTAAGGGCAAAATTCGATTTTGGAAAGAGCAATGCAAGGTGCTGAAAATGGAGTATTACGATGTATTAGAACAAGGAGCATTTGTGGAGGAATTATAAATATTGCTCCAAATTTCCTAAGCCTTGTCGAATAATTTCAAACTCGCCTTTTGAGCAATCCACAATAGTGGAAGGTTCATTGTTGCCATAACCGCCGTCAATTACAAGGTCCACAATGTCTTTGTATTTTTCGTGAATGAGTTCCGGGTCAGTGGTATATTCAATTATTTCATCTTCATCGTGAATAGATGTGCTCATTACAGGATTTCCCAATTCGGTTACCATTTGCAAACAAATTAAATTATTGGGAACACGTATTCCAACTGTTTTTTTGGAGCTTTTAAACAGCTTGGGAACATTGCTATTGGCTTCCAAAATAAAAGTAAAAGGTCCGGGCAATGCTTTGCGCATTACTTTGTAAACAGGGGTATCAATATTCTTTGCAAATTCCGAAATGTGGCTAAGGTCTTGACAGATAAAGGAAAAATTTGATTTTTCGGGTTTTACACCCCTTATTTTACATATCCGTTCCACCGCGCGACTGTTATAAATGTCGCAACCCATACCATAAACAGTATCGGTTGGATAAATTACAACTCCCCCATTTTGAAGACAGTCGATTAAAATACGAAGGTTGCGCGGATTGGGGTTTTGCGGATGAATAGGAAGTAGCATATTAGTGTATTTGATAGCGAAATCCAACAACTAAAATGTCGTCGACTTGTTTGGTTTGACCTTTCCAATTTGAATGGCTTTGGAGCAATAAATCTGCTTGTGTATCACTTTTATTAGAACTCAACTGAAGTAAGAGTTCCTGAAATTTTTTGGTAGAAAACTTGGTAGAATCATGTCCGCTAAATTGATCCGCAAATCCATCCGAGTAGAGGTATAAATAATCGTCCTCTTCAAGTGAAAGTTCATGGGTAGGATATTTTTTTTCTTTTTGAATGGCAATTCCACCTACCGACTGAGGGTCACCTTTCAATACTTTCAATTCATTTTTACGCACTAAAACCATTGGTCTACCGGCGCCTGAAAAAAGTAAGCGGTCATTTTCTAAATCAATGGTACATATAGCAATGTCGAGGCCATCGTGCGAGTGCGCTCTATTTGCATCCAACCGAAAAATGTGGGTAATGCGTTCATGCAACTGTGCTAGGATGGCAGAAGGATAGGATATATTATTGTTGACTACAATATCGTTTAACACCATGTGCGAAATAATGGATGTAAACGCTCCGGGAACACCATGTCCGGTGCAGTCGGCAAGAGCAATTATAATTTTTGAAGCCTGTTTATGCACCCACAAAAAGTCGCCCGAAACAATTTCTTTGGGAAGATTTAGCATAAAGGAATCTTTAAAAATACTGCGCAAGCGCTCGCTTCCGGTAAGAATGGTGTCTTGCATTTGTTTTGCATATTCGAGACCATCCATTATGTTGCGGTTCTTAAGTGCAAGTTCTTCACTTTGAACTTTTAGTTTTTTGTTGTTGCGCTTCAGCTTTTTTGCGTTGCTTTTATTTTTGTGAATAAGGGTTTTGATGAGTTCGCTAAGTTCTTCCAATTCATAATTTTCAAATTGAATTTCATCTTCATTCTTTTTGCCGATTAAATCTTTTAAACTCACTTTCAGATTTACCACCGAATTGTTGATGTTGCGGTCGTTTTTCGAAAGTTTTTCATTGGCTTCATTCAGTTCACCGGAACGGATGGCAAAGCTCCTGCTCTTATGCAACAGGCTTTTGTTGAACTGATCATAAGTTGCACTCACATCGTTCATGAAACTCAGCAACAAGCTAATAATTTCTTCTTTTTCGGGTGTGGATTCGGATGTTTTGATACGGTCGAGTTTGGCGCGCAAATAATCCTCCACCGAAGTTTCATCCTCCTCATCAAACAAGCGTTTAAGCTGATGAATCAAAACTTTGTGAAAGACTTTTTTTTCGGAATTACGCGCGTAAAAAGCCATATCGTTTTTACAATTAGTTTGCTGGCATCAAATCCAAAAGAAGCGCTGAAAGCCTATTAATTTGAGCCAACATTTAATAAATTAACAGGTACAAGCGCATTAACTCCAAGCAAAAGTAAACTTACAGTTATTTATTTCCTTTAGCGTGATCGGCAAGAAAGGTTGCAAGTCCACTGTCTGTTAGCGGATGTTTAAGCAATGCAGTAATTACGCTTAGCGGGCAAGTTGCTACATCTGCGCCAAGCTCAGCACACTTAAGTAAATGAATGGTGTGTCGAATTGAAGCAGCCAATACTTGTGTTTGAAAGCCATACATGCGGTAGATGTGCACAATAGATTCGATCAATTCAAGGCCATCGTAAGAAATATCATCCAAACGACCAATAAAAGGCGATACATAAGTAGCTCCGGCTTTAGCAGCTAACAATGCTTGACCAGATGAGAACACTAAAGTGCAATTGGTTTTAATTCCTTTTGAAGAAAAATATTTGATGGCTTTAATACCGTCTTTAATCATAGGAACTTTCACCACAATTTGCGGGTGCAAAGCTGCAAGGTTTTCGCCTTCTTTGATGATGTTTTTGTAGTCGGTTGCTATCACTTCGGCACTCACATCACCATCCACAATGTTGCAGATATCCACATAATGCTTTAAAATATTGTCGGTTCCGGTGATTCCTTCTTTTGCCATAAGGGAAGGATTGGTAGTAACGCCATCCAACACACCCATGTCTTGAGCTTCCTTTATTTGTGCAAGGTTTGCAGTATCAATAAAAAATTTCATTGTTAAGTTTTTAAGTTTTTACAGGGATAAAAATAGGTATTTTATTTTGGTGATTGGGCTTCAAAAAATGTTTCTTTCATACGGGGTGATTCTGATTTGATATGTGAATGATTTTATTACTTTCGTAAACCCTCATACAAAGCTGAACTATGGAACAACTTGATCATTTTGATTTATGTGTAATTGGCGGTGGTGCTAGTGGATATGCTGCTGCCATGCGTGCTATTGATTTGGGAAGAAAGGTGTTATTGGTGGAAAAGGAGAAAATAGGAGGAGCCGGACTTTTTAACGGCGCATTATCCAGCAAAACCATGTGGGAGTATTCACAAAAAATATCCTCCATACGCTCTGAAATTCCTGATTTTGAAGTGAAGTTTGAAAGCCTTAAAGCGGTTGTGGAGGAAGCGGTGTATGAAAAAAAGTTTCAAATGGATGTGCACCTTACTTTGCTTAAAAAGGAAGCCAAACAACGTTTGCTTTACTTAGAAAGAGGCATTGCGAAGTTGATTAGCAAGAATGAAGTTTCCATTCAGAAGGGAACAAAAGAAGAAAAACGGATATCAGCCGATTTTGTGTTATTGGCAACCGGCAGCCGACCACGAAAATTACCGCACATCCCCATAGATGGAAAGATTATCATGACCAGCGACGATATGGATAAAATGTGCGATTTTCCAAAGAGTATGGTGATTTTAGGAGCCGGAGTCATTGGATGCGAGTTCGCAACTATTTTCAGCAATTTTGGAAAAACCAAAGTATATATTATTGATAAAGCCGACCGTATACTTCCTTTTGAAGACGAGGATGTGAGCGAGATGGTGAGTTACAATATGGAGAAAAATGGCGTAGTAATTCATAAAAACTCCTCCCTCACCCGTATGGAAATTAAAGACGGAATGGTAGAGTATGAATTGAAATACAACGACGGCAGCATTGAGATACTACACGTTGAAAAAGCACTGATTTCGGTAGGAAGGGTGGCCAATGTAGAGAATTTAGGACTTCAAGAAATAGGAGTGAAAGTTACAGAAAGGGGAAGTGTGTGGGACAATGATACCCAAACCAGTATCGATAATATTTATGTAGCTGGCGATTTAACATCAGAAATAGCACTCGTGAATGTAGGTGAGCGAGAGGCAAGACATGCTGTAGTGAAAATGTTTGGGAAAAACCCCAAGCCATTAGTTTATAAAAACATCAGTACCATCATGTTTTTGAATCCGGAAGTGGCTTCTGTTGGGATGGGTGAGCAAGAGGCGACGCGACAAGGTTTATCCTATAAAGTGGCGAAGATTGATTTTACTACCATTTCCCGTGCCATCGCCATGCGAAAAACGGTTGGTTTTTTTAAAATATTGGTTACGAATGATGATGAAATGCGCATACTTGGAATGCGTGCAGTGGGAGAGCATGCCTCGAGTGCGATTCAAGCAGTTGCGTTGTTGATATACATGAATAAGGGAATTGATGAATTGGGGCACATGTTGCATCCTCATCCCAGTATAATTGAAGGGATACAAGAATGCGCACGCATGTTACTTGGGAAATCCATTTACAAATCATCGATGTTTAAAGACAAGTTGAAATGTTACAAGAATGAAAATGGGATAATTACCCCACTCGAAAATTTGTAATTGCCATGAGTTTTACGGTTTACAAATCCTCTGCCGGTTCAGGCAAAACCTATACGCTAGTAAAAGAATATTTAAAGATTGCCTTGCGTGAAAAGGAAACGAAACGCTATAAAAATATACTTGCCATCACCTTTACCAACAAGGCTGCAGCCGAGATGAAGGAAAGAGTGATTGATGCGCTTACGGCTATTGCATCAGTTGACAAATTGGAAGGAACAGCCTATTTTTTATTGAAAGATTTAGTGAATGAATTGCAACAGGATGAGGCAAGCATTCGCAGTAAATGCGAAGCTGTATTGAGTTCTATGCTGCATAATTATTCTGATATAGCAATTTCGACCATCGATAAATTTGTGCACAAGATAGTACGCAGTTTTGCGCATGACTTGCACATATCGCTCAATTTTACGGTGGAGATGGATACCGAAAATTTACTGCAAACAGCTATCGATTTAATGATTTCGAAGGTGGGTTCAGACCCGCATTTGACGGCGGCATTAGTTGATTTTAGTGAGCGTAAAGCGGATGAAGAACGGAGCTGGAATATTGAAATGGATTTAGCTGATTTTGCTAAAGATTTACTGAAAGAGCAGCATTTAACTTATTTGAACAAGTTGAAAAACTTAAGCTTGCCTGAGTTTAGTAAAATAAGAAAGCGCTTGGATGAACTTACTTCACAGTTTGAAGTTGAATTGCAACACATAGGTGCTGCCGGTATACACCATATAAATTCAAACGGTATTGAGCAGAAGGATTTGGCCGGTGGTGCAAATGGGATAGGTAAGTATTTCTTTTACTTACAAGAAAGGCGTGCCAAAAACTATCAAGCTACTCCAACACTTCAAAAATATGTAAGTAATGATAACTGGACTTCGGCAAAGGTAAGTCCTGCCGGACGTGATGCAATAAATTCCTGCAAAGATGAAATGGCAAAACTTTATCATGCGGCACAAAAAATTATAGAAGCAGGTTATGCAGCTTATCTCTTGCATGTGGGCATACAAAAAAATATTTATGCAGTATCCGTGCTCAATGAGCTTGAAAAAGTAATTCAGGAAATAAAACTGCAAAAGAACCTCGTGCACATTTCGGAGTTTAGTAAAAAAATTGCCGACATTGTTTCAAAAGAGCCGGTTCCATTTATATACGAACGAATTGGTGAGAAGTATAAAAACTACCTTATTGATGAATTTCAAGATACTTCTATTTTGCAATGGCAAAATTTTATTCCTTTAGTTGAAAATTCTTTAGCCACAAATGAATTTAATATGTTGGTTGGGGATGCGAAGCAAGCAATTTACCGTTGGAGAGGTGGCGAAGTGGAGCAGTTTGCAATGCTACCCGAAATCTTTAAATCGGAATCAAACCCTATTATTCAGTCGCGACAAGCAGTTTTAATACGGAATTTTGTAGAAAAAAAGTTAGTGTACAACCGCAGAAGCAAACATGAAATTATTGAATTTAACAATTCATTTTTTCGATTTGTGGTAGATCAGGAAAGGTTTCCAAAAGAATTGAAATCTATTTATGATGCGCTCGAACAAGAAAGCGATGCAACGAACACAGGCGGAAGTATACACTTTCATTTTTTGGAACCCGGTGCGGAGGATTTTAATGCTGATGCATTAACCGCTAATCAAGTATTGCAAACCCTAACAAAATTGCTTGCTGATAATTTTCAATTGAGTGATATTGCAATATTGACAAGGAATAACAAAGTAGGAGTGATGCTTTCACGCTTTTTAATTGAAGCCGGTATTCCTGTGGTAAGCCGAGAATCTTTATTGCTAAAAACCTCCTCGGCGGTGAACTTTTTAGTGAATACATTACACTATTTAAATGATTCACAGCAAGAGATTGCACAGGCTGCGATGATGGATTTTTTGCTGAAACAAAATGGTGCTGTAAATACTGTAGGGTTGAATGATTATTTTAAAACTAAAGACTTGTTTTTTACGAATTTGAAGGGTCATTATCCTGAATGGAACAAATCGAAATTACGTCGCTTGCCGCTGTATGAATTATGTGAATCATTAACTCGAATTTTTAAGCTCACAGCTAAAGCGGATCCATATGTAGTTTTCTTTTTAGATGCTGTTCAGGCATATACATTGGCGAATACAAATGATGCACTTGATTTTTTGGAGTGGTGGGAACGTAAAAAGCATTCATTGTCGATTGTAATCCCACAGGGCTTAAATGCCGTGAATGTGCTTACGATTCACAAATCAAAGGGCTTGGAATTTCCGGTGGTACTTTTTCCAAATGCCAATTGGAATGCGAAAGTTCCAAAAGAAAATATGTGGGTGAATTTGGAGGATCCCGAATTACCTCAACTAAAAGCAGCCTTATTGCCTTTGAATGCCGAATTAGCAAAAACAACTTATGCAGCCGATTATCAGGCAGAAATTAACCGTAAGGAATTAGATGATATAAATTTGGTTTATGTTGCCTTTACACGTGCAATTAAACGTTTGTATGTATTTGCTGAATTGCCTGATGGACATAAAAAAATTGGAAAGTACTATGTGGAATACCTTCAAGCAAAGGGTTTGTGGAAGGATAATCAGTTTGACTATGCGCTCGGTACCGAACAAAAAAATGAAACCAAATCGAAAACCGGGAAAGGAATTGGATTTGAATCTTTAACCACACTTGTCAGCAATGATTGGCGCACAAAATTAGTGTTGAGCCATCAGTCTGAAAAGCTTTGGAACATGGAAAACCCCGACAGTGACAAGGATTATGGAAATTTAATTCATACCGCATTGTCAAAAATAAAAAGTTTGTCGGATGTTGACACTTCCTTGCAAGCCATGTTAACGGAAGGTTTAATTGGAACCATCGAAAGGGATTTTTTACAACGAAAATTAAGCCGTTTAATATCCCGAAAGGAGATACAACCCTTCTTTGAAACCGGTTTACACATCAAAACAGAAGCGGAAATACTTTTACCAAAAGGCAATTCCTATCGGCCCGACCGAGTTGTTATTTATCCTGAAAAAGCAGTTGTATTGGATTATAAAACCGGAGTTGAGTTAGAAAAGCACAAAGAACAAATCAACCAATATGCTGAAACCCTTTTGCAGATGGGCTTTACGAGCGTTGAAAAATATTTGCTTTATACCGAAACAGAAAAACTGATAATTATATAATTCCTGATTCTGAAAGCAAAATAATTTTTACCTTCGTCCGCCTTTTTAGAGGGTTATACAACTGTTTTAACAGAAGAATCATTAACAACAAAATTAAAAAAATGAATAAAAAAATTACGCAAACACTTGCATTAAGTATGTCTTTTGCAAGTTTGCTTTTTATTGCTTCTTGCAGCAATGATGCAAAAAAGGGAACTGAAAATTCAAGTTCTTTTGTGGCTTTTGAAAAAGCGAATTTCGATACCACTGTGAAGCCGGGCGACGATTTTTACCAATATGCTAATGGAGGCTGGTTAAAGAAAGGAGAAATTCCTGCTTCTGAATCTCGTTGGGGCAGTTTTGATATGTTGAACGACAATATTAAGAAAAACCTTCACACTATATTGGACGAAGCGGCTGCCAAAAAGGATGCAACACCGGGCAGTGTGGAGCAAAAAGTGGGAGATTTTTATGCCGTAGCCATGGATTCAGTAAAACTAAATGCTGATGGTATAAGCCCATTAAAAGAGGAGTTGGCAAAAATAGAAGCGCTTAAAACACCTGCCGATGTGCTTACGGAAATCGCTCATTTACACAAATCAGGAAGTGGCTCTTTCTTTGCAGCTTTTGTAAATCAAGATGCAAAAAAGAGTGATGAGTTAATTGTGCAAATTTATCAATCGGGCTTAGGCTTAGGCGATAGAGATTATTATACTAAAACAGACCCTGAATCTAAAAGCATTCAAGACGCCTATTTGGCGCATGTTACAAAAATGCTAAGCTTGGCCGGAGAGGATGAAAAATCAGCTGCAGCAAATGCGAAGTCCATTATGAAATTGGAAACAGAATTAGCGAAAGCGTCTAAAACTCGCTTAGAGCAAAGAGATCCGGAAGCAAATTACCATAAAATGACGATGGATGAGTTGGCAAAATTAACTCCATCTATTGATTGGAAAGCATATTTTGCAAGCAATGGATTTGCGTCTTTTACAAACCTTGTTGTTTCTCAGCCTGAATTTTTAAAAGTAGCGGATAAACTAATTAAATCAACTCCACTTCCAGAAATGAAGGAATACTTAAAGTGGAATTTAATTAACAGTTATGCAGATTATTTAAGTGATGATTTTGTAATGCAAAATTTCGACTTTTTTGGAAGAACTCTAACCGGTGCAAAAGAAATGAAGCCGCGATGGAAACGTGCTTTACGCGAAACAGACGGTGCAATAGGAGAAGCGCTAGGACAGTTATATGTTGCAAAACACTTTAGTGCGAATGCTAAAAAACGTATTAATGAATTAGTTGATAATTTGATGATCGCTTACAAGGAACGTTTGTCGCAAATTGATTGGATGAGCCCTGAAACAAAAACAAAAGCTCTCGAAAAATTAGCTGCAATCGATCGTAAATTAAGCTTTCCTGACACCTGGAAGGATTATACTTCATTGGATATTAAGCGCGATTCGTATGTGCAAAATACCATGCGCGCTCAAGAATTTGCGTATAACCGCAACATCAACAAATTAGGAAAACCGGTTGATCGCACCGAATGGTTAATGAGTCCACAAACCGTAAATGCATATTACGAACCCAGCAAAAATGAAATTGTTTTCCCATGTGGAATTATGCAATTCCCGTTCTTTGATGAAAATGCGGACGATGCTTTTAATTACGGTGGAATTGGTGCTGTTATTGGACATGAAATTACCCATGGTTTTGATGATGAAGGCAGCCAGTTTGATGCTAAAGGTAATTTGAATAATTGGTTTACAGAAGCAGATAAAGCAAAGTTTAAGGAGCGCACTGCCGGTATAGTAAAACAGTTTAATAACTACGTTGCTATTGATACCATGCATGTGAATGGAGCCTTAACACAAGGCGAAAATATTGCAGATTTGGGAGGCATCACAATTTCTTTTGCAGCTTTGCAAAAAGCGTTGGCCGGAAAAGAGAAAGAGACGATTGATGGATTTACACCGGAGCAACGTTTCTTCTTAAACTATGCTCAAGTTTGGAGAGGTTTATACCGTGATGAAGCATTAAAACGTCAATTGCAAACCAACCCACACTCACCCGGTAAATTCCGTACTCTTGGTCCTTTGAGTAATTTTCAACCTTTTTACGATGCGTTTGGTGTGAAAGAAGGTGATAAAATGTTTGTAGCTGAGAGTGACAGAGTAAAGATTTGGTAAGATGAATAGTTGTTTATAATGAAAAAGCCCGCAACATTATGCGGGCTTTTTTTATGTTTGTAAGTGTAGTGATTACTGCTCTTTTCGTGCTACCATTGTAAGAATGGTTGCAATGCCCACAGTATCGCCGCGCGAAATATCTACCTCATATTTTTTTCTGATTTCTTCTGAACTGGCATCGTAAATATCAACCAACCATTTTACGATTCCCACTTTCACTTCTGTGCCATTGGCTGCGATTAAGGGTTTGTCGTTGGCAATTTTTTCTTTGCAGGTAAATCGCACGCCAATTGTCATACCCGGATAGATTGGTTTTGTAAACCTACATTCATCTAAGCCATAATTTAAGAGTACCGGGCCTTTGGGAGGATCCACAAATAAGCCGGCTGCGCGCGAAAGCACAAAATAACCGTGTGCAACAGTTCGCTTAAAGATGGTTCCTTCCAGCGATTCAGGTTGTAGATGAGCATAAAATTTATCGCCACTTAATTCAGCAAAATTTACAATGTCATCTTCTGTTACAGTGTGTGTTTTGGTAACAAGGGTTTCACCGATTTCAAGTTCGTCAAAATATTTTCGGAAAGGGTGAATGGTATCGATTTTTTGTTTGGAACCATTTTGATACACATTTGTAATCTTGGTCAGTGTAGTTGGTGATCCTTGAATTGCGGTGCGTTGCATGTAATGAAAAACACCTCTTATTCCACCCATTTCTTCGCCTCCCCCGGCTCTTCCCGGACCGCCATGCACTAAGTGAGGCATTGGTGAACCATGTCCGGTACTTTCTCCGGCGCATTGAGCATTAATAACAATCATCCGCCCATGCATGCAGGCCGAACCTAAAATTATGTCTTTCGCAAAATCATCGTCTGCGGTGAATACACTTCCCACAAGGCTTCCTCGACCTAACTTAGCTAATTCGGCAGCTTCGTCGGTTGTTTTGTAACTCATTACCGTGCTCACCGGTCCAAATGCTTCGATGCTGTGGGCACCCGATTTATCGAAAGGATGTTTGCTGTGCAAAAGAACTGAGGGCATAAAAAATCCTTTGTTTTTATCGGCGCCACTTACTTCAAAATCATCCATATTTCCATAAGCAATTTCGCAGGTTTTAAGCAGCTCTTTTACTTTCTCCTTCACATCCACCACTTGTTCCTTGCTAGCCAGTGGCCCCATGCGCACACCTTCCACAGCCGGGTCGCCAATTACATTGGTTTTGAGTCGGGAACTAACTGCTTTTATCACCTCTTGTGTCATGCTTTCGTGCACAATGATTCTTCTGATGGCAGTACATTTTTGACCGGCCTTAATCGTCATTTCGCGCGAAACTTCTTTGATAAATAATTTGAATTCTTCGGTGTCGGGAGTTGCATCCGGCCCTAAAATGGAGCAGTTTAAGGAATCGGCTTCCATGTTAAATCGGACAGAATTTTCGGTTATGGCAGGGCTTGCTTTCAACATTTTTCCGGTGCTGGCGCTGCCTGTAAAGGTTACCACATCTTGTTCGGTAACATGTTGTAAAATATCTCCGGCACTTCCGCAAATCAATTGCAAAGCACCTTCCGGTAATATTTCCGACGCAATAATTTCGCGGGTAACGTGTTCAGTTAAGTATGATGTGACTGTTGCAGGCTTTACGATTGCCGGCATCCCTGCAAGGAAGTTCACTGCAATTTTTTCCAACATCCCCCAACAAGGGAAATTAAAGGCATTGATGTGAATCGCAACGCCTTCCATGGGAACACAAATGTGATGTCCGATAAAGCTTCCGTTTTTACTCAGCATTTCGGCTTTGCCATCCACATAAAAAGTTTCGTTGGGCAATTCTCGTCGACCTTTACTGGCGTAGACAAATAAATTACCGATTCCACCGTCAATATCAATCCAGGAATCTGCTTTAGTTGCACCTGTGAAAGCGGACGTAGCATAAAAATCGGCCTTTTTTGTGGTGAGGTAAAGGGCAAGCGATTTTAGCATTAATGCGCGCTCATGAAAAGTTAGTTTGCGCAATTTTGGCCCACCTACTTTACGTGCATACTCCATCATAGCTTTAAAATCGAGGCCTTTACTGGTGGCTTCAGCTACTTGTGATCCGTTAATGGCATTGTATAAAATTGTTCCGGCACCTTCGCCTTCTACCCATTTTCCGGCGGCATAATTTTTTAATTTCATTCGTAAGGAGGTATTGAATTAGTGAATTTTTTGTTGCTGAATTTGTGTCAATTTGAAATGTCTATCACTTTGGATACTCAATCCGCAAATGATGAATATTCAATAATTTTTTCTTGAATATCTTTTTTATGGAATTGATATTTTTGAAGGTGATATCTGCATTTAAGAATTGTTGTTGTTCGATTTGACGATCGATTACTTTTTCAACCAATTCGCCAATGATTTCAGCATCGTATTTTTTTAAACTTCGGGAGGCAGCTTCTACTGAATCGGCCATCATTAAAACAGCTGTTTCTTTACTAAACGGAATAGGACCGGGATATTGAAATATCGATTCATCCACTTCTTGCCCCGGGAAATTTTTTAAAAAAGAAACATAAAAATATTGTGCTTTGGTGGTACCGTGATGCGTGCGAATAAAATCTATCAATGCATCGGGAAGATTATTTTTTTTGGCGATTTCAATGCCTTTATGCACATGGCCGGTAATGATTTTAGCACTGTCTTCAAAACTTAATTCATCGTGCGGATTAACGCCGGTATATTGATTTTCGATAAAATACATGGGCATTTCCATTTTGCCAATGTCATGATAAAGTGCTCCGGTACGCACCAAAAGGGAGGACCCACCAACAGCCAGAATAGCTTCTTCGGCCAAATTTGCTACTTGCAGTGAATGTTGAAAGGTACCGGGAGCACGCAAAGCCAATTCGCGTAATAGTGGAGAATTAATATCCGCCAATTCCATCAAGGATACATCCGAGATAAAACCGAACAATTTTTCGAACAAATAGATTAAAGGATAGGAAAATAAGGTTAGGCCTGCACTTGCTCCAAACCATGCGATGATAGTCCAATCAATACTTGTAAATTTTCCTTCTTGAATGACTGAAATCCCCACATAAGAAAGCGTGTAGGCCATGAAAATAATTACCACCGAGAAAAACAATTGCGCTCGTTTTCTCAAATTGATAATGCTAAAAATGGCAAATATTCCACCAATGAGTTGAATAAAAACAAATTCAAAGGGATTGGGTGCATGCAGTCCAATAATGAGACAGGTAGCTAGGTGCGTAAACATCGCCACACGCGTATCAAAAAAAGTACGCGCCATTACCGGAAGAATACAAAATGGAAGCAGGTAGATACTAAAGATGCTAAAGCGCGTTGCAAGTGAAGCCATGAGCACCATCAAGCAAACCATTAGCATTATGAACGTCATGCGGTGATTGTCTTCAAAAATATCTTTTCGAAAGAGGTAGAAAAAGATGAATAACATCAACAGACATATTCCAACTAAAATAAATTGACCGGATAGAATAAAATAAAAATTAGAGTTGGCTCCTAATTGTGAGAGGTACTCTGCTTTTAAAGAATTAAGGATGTTGAATTTTTCATTGTCGACCATATCGCCTCTTGAAATGATGCGTTGGCCTCTCTGATTCATATCACGTATAAGTGAAATATTATCGAACAAGTCTTTTTTTACTTTAAGACTCGTTTTTTGGTCGTAAAAAATATTTTGCTTCAATAAATCTTCTAGCAAGGAAAGAATAAGTTCTCTATCAACATCATTTCTTTTTTCGAGCGATTTTTGTGCATAGTTGTAGGCAGATTGAATACTAAAAAGGTTTTTTAGTTCCACTTCATTCGCCAAATTATTTTCTAAAACAAAAATTGAAAAATCACCCGGTTTGTGCTCTATGAGGTCGTTGAGTTTGATAACCCCATTTTGATAAATTTCATTCAACAATTCTGTACCTGCTGTGTAATTAACCCTTTGGCTAGTTTTAGGGTTTTTTAATTTGCTCCAACGTTGTTCAAATTCAGTTGGATAATCAGTTACTATTTGCGGGAAAACGCTGCTGTCGAGTTTAAAATAGGGTTTAAAATTTTTAATGATTTCATTTTGTTCTGCTGCAACTTCTTCGGGAAGTTTATTGATTGCAAAGTCGAAAGGAGCAATTAAATCTTCGTGTAACCAAGGTTTTCCTTTTTGAAATTCGTATTTGAATTTTCCTTCTTTTGGGAAGAGGTAAACGATAAAAGAAATACTTATTAGCACCAGAAAAACCTTATATAAATCGGCATGTCTGTCGCGAAAAAAGGAAAGTATTTTCTTCATATTGCTTAATAAAATTCTGACGAAATTAGTTAATTTTTGGTAAGCCAAATAGGCATTCTCTGCTTTTATTTATATTTACAAAAAATTCTGTTAAGGTCAATCCTTTCCGGGAAAAAAATAGTGCAATCAACGCAAATTAATTCGTATCAATTAAAAAATAATCTCAATATAACAGTATGAAAGAAGTTTATATCGTTTCTGCAGTAAGAACGCCAATGGGAAGCTTTGGTGGTAGTTTAGCAAGTGTATCGGCAACACGATTAGGTGCAGCAGCTATAAAAGGCGCAGTTACAAAGGCCGGAATTAAGCCCGAAGATGTTACAGAAGTATTTATGGGAAATGTGTTGCAAGCAAATGTTGGGCAAGCACCGGCTCGACAGGCAGCTATTTTTGCCGGTTTATCCAATACTGTAATTTGTACCACTGTGAACAAGGTGTGTGCTTCAGGAATGAAAGCCATCATGTTGGGCGCACAATCCATTATGTTGGGCGATAACGATATTGTTGTTGCAGGTGGTATGGAAAGCATGAGTCAGGTACCTTTTTATTCGGATTCGTTGCGTTGGGGAAATAAGTATGGTAATGCCAGCTTAATTGATGGTTTGGCAAAGGATGGACTTACCGATGTTTACCACAACTATCCAATGGGGAACGCAGCAGAATTGTGTGCAAAAGAATGCAAGTTAAGCCGCGAAGAGCAAGATGCATATGCAATTGAATCTTATAAGCGCTCAGCAGCAGCGTGGGCGAAAGGTAATTTTAAAGAAGAAGTTATCGGTGTTGAAATTCCTCAACGTAAAGGAGATCCATTAATGGTGATACACGATGAGGAATATAAAAACGTAAAATTTGAAAAGATACCGGAGTTAAAGCCTGTCTTTCAAAAGGATGGCACAGTTACGGCTGCCAATGCTTCAACCATGAACGATGGTGCTGCTGCTTTGGTATTGATGAGCAAAGAAAAGGCGGAACAATTGGGGATTAAGCCAATTGCCATCATTCGCGGATTTGCAGATGCAGCTCAAGCACCAGAGTGGTTTACTACCGCACCATCCAAAGCGATTCCAAAAGCCATTCAAAAGGCAGGATTAAAACAAAGTGACATTTCGTTTTACGAAATAAATGAAGCTTTTGCTGCCGTATCGTTGGCAAACAATAAAGAAATGGGATTAGATGTATCACGCGTGAACGTGAACGGTGGTGCAGTTTCATTGGGACATCCGCTAGGATGCTCCGGTGCACGAATTATTGTTACACTAATTCATGTACTCAAACAAAACAATGCAAAATACGGTGCCGCCGGAATATGCAACGGTGGAGGAGGAGCCAGCGCAATGGTGATTGAAGCTATTTAAAAGTTTCAAGTTTCATGTTACAGGTTTCTTGTTTCTTGTTTCAAGTTATAGAATAATGCAAGCGATTTGAATGTGGGTTTACAAATAAATTATTATGGCAACGGTTGTTAAGTTTGAAGACTTGGAAGTTTGGCGATTAGCTAGGCTTCTTTGTAATGAAGTTTATATTTTGACAGAGTCTGTAAGTTTTGAAAAGGATTATAAATTAAGAGGACAAATTAATGGTGCATCAGGTTCAATAATGGATAATATCGCTGAAGGCTTTGAACGCGACGGCAAAACTGAATTTCGACAATTTTTAAGTATTGCAAAGGGTTCCTGTGGTGAAGTACCTTCTCAATTATACCGTGCGATAGATCGGAATCATATAACTCAAGAGCAGTTTGAATCAGTTAAAAAGCAATCCGAAGAGTTAAGTAAGAAATTAGCTAATTTTATTAAGTATCTCAATTCATCGGAAATCAAAGGATTAAAATTCAAATTATAACATTTCACTCCTTACACGAGATTATTTTGCCTAAAGCTTTTGCACTTTAAAGGAACAATTGAAACAAGAAACAATAGAAACTAATTTGAATGTTCGGAATTTGTAACCTAAGTGTAGTACCTTGCAGAGCAGAAGCATCTGACAGGAGTGAGATGGTGACACAACTTTTGTTTGGCGAGCGCTTTAAAATTTTGGAAGAAGGTTCTAACTGGATACGAATAAAAATCAGTTGGGACGGCTATGAATGTTGGATTGGATCAAAGCAATATCTGCCATTATCCGGTGTTGCGTATATGGAATTGGAAAAGGCCGCTACTATAAACTCTTTTGAATTGGTTCAAGTTATTTCATCCGGCAACAGCGCTCACATGTTGCCCATTTTGTTGGGAAGCACCTTGCCAAATTACAAGAATAAAACTTTTTCAATTGAGAAAAGCCACTATACTTATGATGGTTTGACAACCGAAAAGGCAACTTTAAAATCGCGTGCCGCCCTCATCGAAAATGCTTTTTTATATTTGAATGCGCCTTATCTCTGGGGAGGCAGAAACCCTTTTGGCATTGACTGTTCAGGGTTTACTCAAATGGTGTTTATGTTGAATGGGATGAAATTAAGAAGGGATGCTTTTCAACAGGCCGAAGAAGGTGAAACACTCAGTTTTTTGGAAGAAGCAGAAGAGGGTGATCTCGCATTTTTTGATAATGAAGATGGCAAAATTATTCATGTTGGTATAATTTTAAAAGACAATAGAATTATTCATGCTAGTGGAAAAGTGCGCATCGACAGTATTGATCATGAAGGTATTTTTAATGCAGAAATACAAAAGTACTCACACCGACTCCGACTTATAAAACGCATTTTGTAATGAATAGGTTTTTGTTTTGTTTCTTGCTTTTCGTAGGATTTTATGGGAGTAATTATGCACAAAAAAGGGATGTTTCCAGGGCTGCAATTCATTGGCTCAGTTTTCAAGAGGCAGTGGAATTAAATAAAACAGCTCCAAAGAAAATTTTTGTGGATTTATATACCGAATGGTGCGGATGGTGCAAGAAGTTGGATGCAACCACTTATCAGGAAAAGGATATTATTAGCTATTTGAATGAACATTATTATGCCGTTAGAATGGATGCCGAAATGAAAGATACCATTTTGTTTGATGGTAGAACATTTGTAAATCCTGATCCGGCAAAATCACGCAGTACACACGAGTTGGCGAATGCGCTTTTAGGAGGTAAACTTTCATATCCTACATTAGTGTATTTAGATGAAACTCTGAATATGTTGAGCCAAGTACCAGGCTATATGTCGGCTGAAAGTTTATTACCGGTACTGACTTATTTTGGTGAGAATAATCAAGGAAAAATAGCTTGGGAAGAATACCAAAAAAACTATTCGAAGAGTAAATGAACGAGTAAAAAAGATTCAAATTTTCGAACTACTGTTTTGGAAAACAACATCTAATGAGGTAAGAAAATTTGCAGCTCAAAAATATTAAATATCAATTTATGGCAAAGTTTGGTAAATGGTTGGGGGGCGGTTTGGGATGGGCTGTTGGTGGGCCTATTGGAGCAATTATAGGCTTCGCATTAGGTTCTGTATTAGACGACACAAAAGTAGTTGTAAATAGCGGAAATTTTCAGAATTCTACCCAAGTGGGTGATTTTAGTGCAAGTTTGCTTGTGCTTGCTGCAGCTGTGATGAAAGCGGATGGGGCGGTATTAAAAGCTGAATTGGAATATGTAAAGAAATTTTTTGTAAAGAACTTTGGTCTAGCACACACCCAAGAGCAAATGCTTGTGCTTCGTGAGCTGTTGAAGCAAGATATTCCTGTAAAGGAAGTGTGCACACAAATTCGTCAAAACATGGAGCACGCAGCGCGTTTGCAATTGGTGCATTTTTTATTTGGTGTATCCTCAGCTGATGGAGCTGTGCATAAAAGGGAAGTAGACGTGATTGCCGAAATTGCCGGGTATTTGGGTGTTAATTCCGCCGACTTTAATTCGTTAAAAGCAATGTTTTTTAGGGATGCAGAAAGCGATTATAAAATTCTTGAAATAGAAAAAACGGCAACAGACGAAGAGGTAAAAAAGGCGTATCGAAGAATGGCTGTAAAGTTTCATCCCGATAAGGTAAGTCACTTAGGCGAGGATATTCAAAAGGATGCGAAAGAGAAATTTCAAAAAGTGCAAGCTGCATATGAGCATGTAAAAAAGGAGCGCGGCATGAATTAGTAAATTTCGCTTAGCGCATTTTCAAGAATTTGGAATTGTACTGTTTGTTTTTTTGTGGTACTTGAATCGTTATAAAATAAAGCCCCGGTGTGTATTCGTTTAGTTCTTGTTGCAAGCTATTTTCACCTTCTTGTAATAGAATTTGTTTTGTGGTGAGCATTTTTCCATATAAATCATAAATCAAAAATTCGGCAGTAATTTCCTTTTGCGCGAAAATATTGATGTTGATTAAATTTTCGGCAGGGTTGGGAAATACGGATGTAATTTGAAGCACATTGTTACTTTCGGAGTTCACCGAAATAACATCTGAATAATGATATTCTCCATTAAAATCGGTTTGTCGCAAACGATAATAATTTACGCCATCAATGGGATCAAAATCTTTAATGGAATAATTTATCTCATAGTTTGTATTTCCTCCACCGTTAATCCTAAAAAGTGGCTCAAAGTCTTGTGCATTTGAACTGCGTTCAACCGTAAAATAATCGTTATTTATTTCTGTCTTTGTGGTCCAAGTAATTAAATTGTAATCGCCTTTATTCACCCCTTTAAATTGAAGTAATTCAATAGGAAGTGTTACAGACCCAGTTAGTGTTAAGTCCCATGTACATTTGTCAATGGACGATCCATCAAAAAGCAAATAGTAAAATGTGTTTGGGAGCAATGCTGTAAAACTTAGTGAAAAGGGTTTAGGGTCCGATTCTTTATCGTTCGATAAATCCTTTAATGAGTTGTAGCACGGACTAAGCGCTTTGCCCCAATTGGCACCACCTGCACAAGGAACAGTAGGTTTAAAGAGTGCCACTTGTAAACCAAAATCTTTCATGCATACTTGGTTGTAAACATTTAATACAACATTTCCTCCGGCAGCATTCGTAAGAAAGCGATAATACACTACATTGTCTATTGTAGGATTGCTGCTCAATGGAGTAGTGCAGTACATTGGTGCAATAGGGTCTTGGGTATCAACCGGAAATAATGGATTTGCAACCTGTGTAATTCTTGATTGCGTATTGTCGCCGCAAAATGTTCCTAAACCAATGGTGGGTGCAAAGGTGCAAGTATCTGCTGCATTAAAGGAGCAGTATTTTCGCTCCGAAACACAAATACCAAAAGTGCCGGAGAGGGGAACAGTATTGGCCCATAGCCGAACAAAATAAGTTACTCCCACAATAAAATCATTCCTTACAATTCGAGGCATTTTACCATTGTTGCTGAGGTTATCGTCGAAAGGGTTGGGATTGGGAAAAGTGGTTGGTGTAAGCGCATCAAGTGATAAGCAATCCGCTCCTCGGTAGATTGCAATTGCTCCATCCAGCATGGTTAAGTCTTTGGTGTCCACAATTAAGTAATTGGATGTTGCAATAAATTTAAACCACACATCGAGCGAAGAAGCTGAATAACCTGATGCAATAGTAGGAATCGGAGTAGTTGTGGAATTCGTGGACCCAACAGATGTGGTATAAAAATAGTTACAGGTATAGTTGGGCGTCAACAGCGTAGCACCATTGCACTCATCGTTAGTAGATTTAACGCAAATTTGAAAGTTGCCGGTTGTTAATGCATCACCTTCCACACGGATGTAATAACCGGTTGCAGCAGCTGGCAATCCTGCTAAAGTTAGTACTGCATTTTGAGTGTTTAAATTTCCTCCGGTGGAGGCACAACCAACGAGCGAAAGAGCAGCACAGGTTCCACTGTAAACAGCTAATTCAGTGGAAAATGGACTACAGCTGGAAACAATATTATCGACACTCACCAACATTGTAGTTTGCCCTGCAGGTTTTGTTACAAAATACCACACATCGTTTTCGCTGCTTGCCGGCGACCAACAAGCAGGTGCAGCGGGGCTACCTGTTGCTGTAGCACCAATTAAAGTTCCGGAAGTAGTGGTACAAAAAGCAATATTGTAAGGAATAACTCTTGCGCTGGCACACAAGTCGTTGGTTGGAAGCATGTTTACAATTGGTGAAAATGTGTAAACTTGAGCGGATTGAGGCTTTATATCAATTAAATTATTTTCATTTGTTTTTAAAACAATTGGATTAAGACTAACATCATCGAGGGCATAGTAATCTTCGAGACACGACCCGCTAATACCTATAGATGCTGATCCTTTAATGGGATTAAATCCTTCAGACCGATAGATAAACTCGATATAATTTCCATTTTCATAAAGTTTTACTTGCATCGAAATAACATCTTGATTGGAGGTATGGTTCCAATTCATCAATTTCCACTCGAGCGAAAAAATATTCTTGCCCACTGCATTTGGATCTGGAACCAACTGATAATTTACATTTCCAATGGTGCTGGTTCTCAAATCGTCCCATAGTGGCGCTAACACAGTACGCACAGGAGCACTTGATAAATCGTTGAGTGGATAAGTTAAAGTATTTGCTAAATCAAACGTCATCCAACCGTTAGAAGAAACTCTTAATTGCGTATAATTTGTTCCACCATACACAAATGTAAACCCAATTGGAACAGGCGCAGACAAAGCTTCATCCACCAGCGGACCCATAATTTGGGTGGGTGCGTTGTTGTAGGTATAAGAGCCAAGAGACGAGGCAATAAAGCTATAATTGAGTTGCCCTTTTGCTTTGGAATTACAAAACAAAATGAAAAGTACTAAAAAAGAAATTCTTACACTTGTTTTCACTTCAACTAAATCGAATTTTGGGCAGCCCTACTTCAAGTTACTTTAACATGGATTTGGTCAAAAAAGTTTCATATCGATAACAGTTGGATAAAGCTTGCCAATCCTACTATAAAAGTAGCAATTAAGTCATTCATCACAAGCATTTTTTGCGAAAAATATTAAATATTAGATGTTAAGTTAAAAAGTGACGATAAATGGATTGTCAAAAATAGCCGCTTGAATTGCAATAAATTAGCTGTAAAGTTGCGATTTGGTTTCGCACAATTTGTTAAAAATGCCTTGTTTGAAACTTAGTTAGAATTGATTCGTTTAGGATTGCGAAATCTCTTGTTTTGTGCTAATTTTGGAATTCATACAAACTTAAGATATCCTTAAAAAATTAAATATTTGAATATGAAAAATATGTTTTTGGCGCTAGGAATTAGCTTTTGCTGTGTTGCAAATGCCCAAGTTCAAACAGAATTTTATGCCAACGGTAATAAAAAAAGTGAAGGGGAGTATGCCAGTTCATCGGTAGGTGTAAATTTGGTAGTTGCTTCGGATGGTAGTACAAGACAAGCGCCTACACAACAAAAAAATGGTACCTGGAATTTTTGGTATGAAACCGGTTTAAAAAGTGCAGAGGAAAACTATTCAAATGGTGTCACCGCTGGAGTTTGGAAATCATGGTATCCTGATGGTGCAAAAAGTGCTGAAATTAATTATAGTACCGGTAAAGCCACCTTTTGGCATCCAAATGGAAAAAAGCAAAGTGAGGGTGAAATGTTGCAAAATAGAACCTTTAACGGCAAGTGGGTGGGATGGACAGAAGCAGGTGTAAAAAGCTATGAAGGGAATTATTTAATGGGCAAAAAAGAAGGAGATTGGCTTTGGTATGATGAAAGCGGCAAATTAGCATCAAAACAAATTTATGCAAAGGATGTTTTGATTGATACCCAAAAGTAAGAAGCCTAAAATTAACTATAACACAATAGCCTTATACCCTTATAAGGCTATTTTATTTTCCCAGCATTGGAGAAGCCTGTATTAAGTAAATCAACATTTTTAAGAGGTTTACAGTGTGAAAAGTCATTGTATCTCTACAAGAATAATTATGTTCAAAGAGATGCACTTAGTGCAACACAAGAAGCAATTTATTCGCGTGGAAATGCAGTTGGCCTTTTGGCACACAAGCTTTTCCCTGGCGGCATTGATGCTAGTCCTTTAAATAAGTTTAATTATGAGGATGCTATTGAAAAAACGGCAACGCTTATTCAAGCAAAAACTCCAATTATTTATGAAGCCGCTTTTCACGCTTCGGGAGTTTATGCTGCATTGGATATTTTGGAATTTACCAATGATGAATTTGTAGCTTATGAGGTAAAAAGTTCTGCAAAAATAAGTGCTGCATATATTATGGATGCTGCCTTACAGTATTATGTTATTACACAAAGTGGAATAAAGCTAAAAGATATTTTCATAGTGCATGTGAATACTAGCTACAAGCGAGCAAAGGGAATTAAACCTACGGAGTTTTTTATTAAAAAATCGGTTTTAAAAAAAATTCTTCCCTTGCAAGAACAAATCAAAGCGAAAGTTGAAAAGCTGAAGGAGGTGATAATTGCTTCTACTGTTCCGAACATCGCTATTGGCGAGCATTGCCATGTACCTTATTCCTGCGATTTTTTAGGCACATGCAGGGGGAGTATGGAGATGGATTCTGTTTTTTATTTAGGTGGGGCGAGCAAGCAAATCCTTTATGAATTATTTACTGCCGGGGTGAAGCGTATTCAGGATATTGGGGAGGATTTTAATTTTACTTCCGAACAGCAAATACAGTATGATTGTGCTAAATCAGGTAAGCCATATATCAACACAATCGCGATTAAGGACTTTGTAGAAACAATTAAGTACCCAATAAGTTTTTTGGATTTTGAATTGTTTATGCCTGCTATTCCTTTGTATGAAGGCACTTCGCCTTATCAACACATACCTTTTTTATATTCGATTCACCGAAAGGAGCATAAAAATGCATCGGAAGAACATCGTTGTTTTTTAGCTGAATCCGATAAGGAGCCTACTCGTGATTTTATTGATCAGTTGCTTGTGGACCTTGAGGATGAAGGTGACATATTAATTTTTGATGCGACGCATGAGATCAAAACTCTTCATAAGGCAATTCAACTTTTCCCGGATATAAGGATACCAATAGAAGCAATACTAAAGCGGATAAAGGACATATCGTATCCTTTTCAAAAAAAGCATTATTACACCACAGCAATGAAGGGTTCATATAGCATGAAAGCATTGCTTCCTGCCATTGCTCCGGAGCTTAGTTTTTCCAATTTGAAAATTCAAAATGGCGTTTCTGCACTTGCTGCCTTTGAAAATTTAAATAAGCAAGAGGATTTGTTTAAAGTGTTGGAAATTCGGGAAGCTTTGATTGAATATTGTAAATTGGATACTTTGGGATTGGTGAAAATATTTTCAAAACTGGAGGAATTGGCAGCCCTTGAGCGGATTGATTAATATAAAAAATAAGCATCACATAAATTGTAGCAAATGGTTAGCTATACAAAAATAACATCAGAGCACCTTCATTTTTTCAAAAAAGCAATTGGAGAACAATATGTATTTGAAGATGAGGAAAGTTTAACGAATTATTCGAAAGACGAAACAGAGGATTTACGCTATTTGCCCGAAGTTGTGCTAAAGCCAAGAAGTGTAGAAGAAATTTCTATTGTGCTCAAATATTGCAACGATAAAGTTATTGCAGTTACACCGCGAGGTGCAGGCACAGGGTTGAGCGGAGGGGCCTTGCCTATATTTGGTGGGGTAATTTTAAGTATGGAGCGCTTTAATTCGATACTCGATATTGATACCCGTAACCTTCAAGCAACCGTCGAGCCAGGCGTAATAAATCAAGTGTTTCAAGAGGCGGTGAAAGAAAAAAAATTGTTTTATCCGCCCGATCCGGCAAGCTTTGGCAGTTGTTTTTTAGGAGGCAATATTGCACACTGCAGTGGTGGACCCAAAGCAGTAAAATATGGAGTTACACGCGATTATGTGCTCAACCTTGAAGTGGTTTTTGCAAATGGTGAAATTGCTTGGACAGGCGCCAATGTTTTAAAAAATTCAACAGGATATAACCTCACACAATTGATTGTAGGAAGTGAAGGAACGCTTGGAATTGTTACCAAAATTGTATTTAAATTAATTCCACTGCCACAGCAATCTGTTGTAATGCTTGTTCCATTTTTTTCGGCCGAGAGTGCTTGCGCCGCAGTTTCGGAAGTGTTCAAGGCGGGTATTGTTCCTTCAGGGATGGAGTTTATGGAGCGTGATGCAATTGATTGGGTGCTTAAATTTATGGAGCAAGCTCCGGTAGAAATTAAAGCGGAGCATCAAGCACATTTACTTATTGAGTTGGATGGAAATAGTATGGAAATTTTGATGCAAGAGGCAGAAAAAGTAAGTGAATTGTTGCAACAATTTAACTGTGATGAAATTTATTTTGCCGATACGGAACAGCAAAAGCAAAAGCTTTGGATGATGCGCAGAAAAGTGGCTGAATCAGTGAAGGCAAATTCAGTTTACAAAGAGGAGGATACAGTTGTTCCGCGTGCTGAACTTCCACAATTATTGAAAGGAGTAAAGGAAATAGGAAGTCGCTATGGTTTTAAATCAGTGTGTTATGGACATGCCGGCGACGGAAACTTACATGTGAATATTATAAAGGGAGACATGTCGGATATAGATTGGAACTCTAAACTTACTGCAGGAATACGAGAAATATTTCAACTTTGTGTTAAGCTAGGAGGAACTATTAGCGGTGAGCATGGTATAGGCTTAGTTCAAAAAGGTTACATGGATATAGCCCTGAATTCAACCCGCATGAATTTTCAGCGGGGCATAAAAAAATTATTTGATCCCAATCATATCCTTAATCCGGGAAAAATATTGGATTAATTTATCTTACGAGCGTTACAAAACCTTTCTCTGTTTTAGCATCACCACTCGCTTCAAAATATTTTGCAATCCAATAATAGGTGCCATTTTCACAATCACGCCCATTGTTTTTTCCATCCCAACCCAGTAATAAATCACCCGATTTAAAAACTACTTTTCCCCAGCGATCGGTTATAGTTAGTTCGATGGGAGAATTAAATTCCTGGATGGGAGAAATGGGAATAAATAAATCATTTTCGGCATCACCATTTGGTGAAAAAACATTGGTGATGGTTGTTTCAATTTCCGGTTTCACTTCGGTGGTAAAAAATGCTTTGAGGCAAACATCTTTGTTGATGTTTATATAAATGGACGAATCCAAAGCCGAGTTATGGAGCGTATCTGAAGGCGAAACTTCCCAATGATCAAAGCGATAGTTTGGATTGGGAAGAGCTGAAAAATAAGTTTTTAATCCACCATAATACGTTCCGGTATCCGGCAACACCGAATAGGTTAGCGTGTTTACTTTTATTGCACCTGCTCCTTGTGGTTCCACATCCATGCAAACGGTATAAGGACCATCTAAATTATAGCAATTGTTCATACCCGTTTGAACGCCAACACAACGGCTGCTGATAAAGTTTTTTAAAGCTTGAACGTTTGCTTCCCATTGCGTTTGAGTTCCTCCCCAACGTGCAATTTGAGCAGGCATTTCGGGAGCAATAATGGCAATCATGCTATCGAGCAAACTCAACATATATTGGCAACTGAGCACACCATTTGTTAAATCGATGTAGCGACTCACATAGTATTGTTTGAAATCCGGATTGTCCAACAATTTTTTCATAATTTGTGTATGCCCTTGACCTCCCGGATTAGGCAAGTTTTCGGCATTGCAAGGATCTGCGTTTGGAGTTTGGCTCGGCACATTGGTGTAATTTACATAATGTTGAAAAGTAGCATCATTGTCCCATAATGCATATCTCCATTTTTTGGCTTCCCCATCCGGACTTTTTCCTCTCCACCACGATGTATTCCAATTGAGCCAATCCGTGCAAACAGTGTATGAATTTATGATAAAATAATCGGTTAAACTTTTTACGTTATATACGCTGTCTACATAATTGTAATTAGCGGGTACGGCCATGTTATTGGAATTAACAAAGCTTCTAAAAGCAGCCCAATCGGTAGTGGATTGCGTTCCGCCATATTCACTCCAAGTTCCTCCCCAGGTTTTTAAAAATTGTAAGGTCTTTTCGGGTTGATTGTAGTAATAATCGGTATAGTCGGAATCGTCGACTTTTTCGCGAATTTCGTAAACACCCCAATAATTACCATTCACATATACTATGCAGGATTCACTTGTGCGTGCATCAAGGTACATGTTACCGCGTTGTGCAAGTGTATGCACATAAGCATCGCGAATATGCGCACCACCTAACTCTCCTGAAAAATTACTATTCGGCGCACCTTCAAAGGGATAATTGTCGTTAGCTGCCGGTTTTAAAATTAAGCGTTGATAGGATTTGCGTTTTTTGAATGTAAACACTTTTGCATTTACACCATAGGTATATCCAAATTGATCGCGGGTGATGTAATCGATGCCTCGTTGTGGATACGCCCAAGAATCGTTTCCATGTTCATTGGAAGTACCGGTTGCTTCTGCTTTAAAGGCACCACTTCTGTCAAAATATTCCAAGGTAGTTACTGGGTTAATTTTAGTGCCGCTAAATAAGGTTGAAAGAGTAGAACCGCTCAATGAAATTACTGCAATGTCATGTACTTCATTAATGAAATAAGTATTCGTTTCAATAAAGCTGGGAGGGGCAGCACCAGCATTGTCAATTGATATGGCTTTTATTACTGTATTAGCAGAAACGGATATTGGGCCGGTGTAAGTTGTGCTAGATGGACTGGGATTGCTTCCGTCATCGGTATAATAAATGGTAGCATTAGGCGATGCGCAAGTCATGCTCACACTTATTGCAGCAGTGTAAAATCCGGCAATTAAACTCAGTACCGGTTTGGCAGTATATTCCAAATCGTCGCCAGCATTGCTGATTTTTGGAGTAGGTGAAGTGAACAAACTCCAAAGTGAATTACCATCTGTTTTTCTTCCACGAGAATGATTGGATTGAGCCGGTTTAGTAATAACCGAATCTAAAAAAGTACCGCTGGGGTCATAAAAAATGATAGGCTCATTTTTGGTTTGAGTTAATTTAAAATTTGCATGTACATTGGTTCCTACTATAGTGTCCATGCCGGATGCAAACACAATTAGATATCCTTGTGCAGGAATTGATACCGAGGGAAAAATCCATTTTAATGGAAGTGCAGCATCGTCGGTTAAACGATAGTTCGCTAAATTAACTGCCACATTTCCTTTGTTATAAAACTCAATCCAATCTTCATAATTCGTAAAATTATCTGCAAGAATTGAGGTGTTGGAACAAGAGTATTCATTAATTACAACTTGAGCAAAACAGTTGCAAATGCCTGAATAGAGGAACAGAATTATAAGGAGTATTTTTTGAAACTTCATTGGGTTGAGTTGAGAATATATACGATAAATATACTAAAATTATGAGCCCTTTTCCTTGTAAGCGTATTCTTTTAACAGAAGATGAATGTCACTAATAAGTTGTTCCACTTCCTTGGGATTAGTGCCATCGTAAAATCCGCGTATGTGTTTTTCCTTATCAATGAGTGCAAAGTTTTGAGTATGTATAAAATCATCCGGCCCACCATCACCTTGTTCAGCATTTAAATAATAGCCGGTACGTGCAATGTTATATAACTCTTTTTTATCACCGGTAACAAAATACCATTGGTGGGGATCAGCATGGTGTAAATCGGCATATTGAGCCAGAACGGGAACCGAATCGTTTTCGGGATTTACAGTATGGGAAAGGATTTTGACAGTAGGATTATTTTTAAATGCAAGGGCTACAGTTTCAAGTTGCGTGCTCATAATAGGGCAAATGCTTTGACAGGTTGTAAAGAAGAAATCAGTTACATAAATACAACCATCCATGTTTTTTTGAGTAATGTTTTTACCCTCTTGATTTATGAAACTAAAATCCTGAACCACATGAAAAACAGTGTCGTTAGTATACATACCACTTTTTAAAACCGTATCTACTTTTTGAACTCCATAAAAGGGAAGGTAACGAATGGGTTTTTTGCTGTTTGATTTTATATAACCAATTGTTAAGGCTGCCAATGCTGCAGTAATAAGAAGTGCAGGGACGAATTTATTTTTTATCATTTGAGAAATGTGGACTACAAAAGTATTGATTATTGTTGAGTTTTATAGATAGCATTAACCTGCTGAAATAAACACAGTAATGCTGCTTTGAATTTAAATAGTAACTTATTTTTTATATGAAAATACCCGTTTTGTTAGATGCAGAACGCCTTACTTTTTCATTTCCACCACCACTGGAGTAGGATTAGCGAATTCGATGGAATGCTTTTCGGCAATTTCCATAATTTTATAATTAACGATTTCGCGCATGTCGAGGTAAAAATCGTACTCAATGGTATCAATGAAATAAAGTACCATTAGGTCGATTGAGTTTTTATTTAGTTCATATAATCTCACTTGCCCTTCCTGCCTGGTTGGTGGGTTTTCAGCAATAAAAGTTTTAAGGTCGCTGATAAAATTTTTTAAGCTTGCCGCCGAATTCGAATAACTTAAACTCAGTACAAATTTTACCCGACGCAAGGTGCGGAGGCTAAGGTTATCCAATTCGGCTTCCACCATTTTTTTGTTCGGCACAGTAACATAACTTTTATCTAAAGTTCGAATTCGGGTACTACGGAATCCAATTTTTTCAACATTACCGGATATTCCTCCTATTTGCACCAAATCGCCAACAACAAAGGGTTTATCTAAAAAAATAGTAAAGGAACCCAATAAGTTTTCCAACGATTCTTTGGCAGCAAGTGCAAAGGCTAAACCTCCAATACCAAGTCCGGCGATTAAAGAAGCAATGTTAATGTTGCAAATACTACCTAAAATAAAAAAGAGCGAGAACAGCGCAATGATAACCTTAATGGATTCTTTTACAAAAGGCACCAATTGGTCGTCTACCTTTGACTCGGTGAGGGAGGCGCGGTGCAATAATATTACCCCGAAAAAATCAGTAATTCTTAATAAAATCCAAGTAATAGAAAGCACAATGGCACATTGGAAGGAGCGGAACATGAGCATGCGCACACCAAATTTTTCCTCCGTAACCAAGTGCCATTCCTGTGGAAATTCGAGGCGGTCGAAAGCAAAATAAAAGGAAATTAAAATTACAAACACTCCAAAAGGAGCTTTTAATAATTCCAGAAATTTATCGAAGCCAACCCCGGATGAATATTTTTTAACCAGTCGAAAAGTAAGCTGCGCCAGTACTTTTGATAGAAATCTTTTTACAATTATTCCCACCAGTAAAATGCCAATAAACCAACAATAGCTGCGCATACTATTGCCAAGAAAGTTATATTCTAAAAAAGAAATGTCCATATTAAACCAATTGCTTTAATGCAATTTCAAAAGCAGTTTCAGTGATTATTTTTTTGGTTGAATTTTTAATATATGTTTTGCGTAATGCATTGTAAATACAGGTGGAGGTATCTTGAAAAATGGCAGTGTCTGTAAGCGTTACATCATTTCCCATAAGGTAAGAAAAAACACGTGCCATTCCACAGTTTGCAATAAAATCGGGGATTAATGAAATTTTAGAATCGGCATATTCGGCAATAGGGCCAAAGAATATTTCAGAATCAGCAAAGGGAACATTTGCACCACAGGCAACCACTTCTAATTTGTTGCACATGAGGCGTTCCATTTGTTCAGCAGTAACAAGACGCGAAGCGGCAGCAGGGACGAATATTTCGGCTGGAAGGTCCCACACTCTTTTCTCCATTTCTTTTGCTGAAATTAATTTTTCGGCATGCAGTTGATTCCCTTTTTTGGTAACGAAAAGGTGACGAATTTCATCAAAAGTAAATCCTTCTTCCTTTATTAAACCACCTGATTTATCAGCTATTCCAATAATTTTAGCACCTTGTTGTGCCAAATAAAACGCAGCAGCAGAAGCCACATTGCCCCAACCTTGAATGACCACTGTTTTATCTTTAATTTCACCTCCATAAATAGAATAGAAGTGCCGAACCGACTCAGAAACACCATATCCGGTAATCATATCGGCTACTACATATTTTTTACTTACATCGGGCGAGAGGTTTTTATCTTGAATAACCAAACTAACACCAGTTCTCAGCTGTTGTATTTTTTTTGCTTTTTCTTTTTCATTGGCACGAAAGTGACCGTTAACTACACCTTCCTGTGGGTGTAGCAAGCCATATTTTTCGGTGATAGGAATAACTTCATGAATTTCATCCACATTTAAATCACCGCCGGTTCCATAGTAGTTTTTTAAAATGGGTGTTACTGCCTGGTACCAGCGATCGAGTACGCCTTTTTTACGACCATCGTTGGGATCAAAATTAATTCCGGATTTAGCTCCGCCAATAGCGGGTCCTGAAACTGTAAATTTTATTTCCATTGTTTTCGCAAGCGATTCCACCTCTCTTTTATCTAAGCCTTTGCGCATTCGGGTGCCCCCACCGGCAGCGCCACCACGCAATGAATTAATTACTACCCATCCTTCTGCTTCGGTCATAACATCCTTCCATTCGAATACAATTTGAGGTCGCTTATTTTCAAACTTTTTTAATAATTGCTTCATCGCTTTTTGAATTTTGTGCAAAGGTAGAAAACTCCTTCTTACAGCCTCCCTATTTTTAGTAGTGATTTTTTTTTACGAATTGAAACTTTTTTCTTTCAAAAATTGTATAATTGTCACAAATTTGTGATTCACATTTTTAATTCAAAATGAAAAAAACTGTTCCTGCAAAAAAAGCAAAAGTGAAAGGCGACAAAGATTTTGACGAATTAAGAAAGCCTGCTAAACTAAAACCGGTAAAATCAAAAGAACCCAAACGGACAAAAAATCCTAAACTCGATGATGAGGATTTGGATATGTTGGACGATGATTTGGGCTTGGATGATTATGAAGGTTCTTTAGACATTGATGATGACGATTTTTAGGATTGTCAGCATACATATATACAACCTCCTATATTGTCTGCAATTGCACCTGTAACTGATTTCAGACAATTTTTTTCCCCTGTACTTCTTAACACCCCCAAAAATGCAAAGAGTAAGGCCTCTTTGAATTCGATTAATTTTTTTTCAGGAACGACAACTGTTGCATGCGTGTGGTGTTGGATACGTTGTATCAAATAACGGTTATATGTTCCACCACCGGTGCAAATAATTTTTCCGGCATTTGACTTTATTGCCTTCGAAACTTGAATTGCTATGTGTTCGCAAAAGGTATTGAGTTTATCGGCTATTGGTAATTTGGAGCGATGTAAGAGCGGAAATATTTCATCCAACACCCATTCTTTTCCAAGTGATTTTGGGAATTGCTTTGCGTAAAAACTAAGCGCATTGAGTTCATTAAGTAGGTCTTTATTGAGCTTGCCCGATTTCGCGACTGAACCATTTTTGTCGAAGTTTTTACCCAGTTCAAGACTCAAGCTATTTAAAACAATATTTACCGGACAAATGTCAAATGCAATTCTATTGCGTTTTTGCTGAAAGGATATATTTGCAAAGCCTCCTAAATTAAGGCAGTAATCATATTCACCAAAAAGCAATTGATCGCCAATTGGAACCAATGGAGCACCTTGACCGCCGAGGGCAACATCCAATCTGCGAAAATCACAAATGGTTGTAAGTCCTGTAGCAGCGGCAATTGCAGCACCGTTTCCGATTTGTGAGGTGAATCCATTTTGTGGTTGATGAAAAATAGTATGCCCATGAGAGGCAATAAAATCAACCGTTAAGCCATGTTTGGCGATAAATGATTTTATTTTATTACCGGTAAAAAGGCCAAATTCAGTGTCTGCCTTCACAAATTCGAGAGCTGATTTTGTTTCTAATGCGGCCAAGCTATTTCTAAAGGGGGTGCTGTATTTAATACATTGCGTTTGTTGAATGGAATAGTTCCATCCCTTTTTTTTCTTTTCAAAAATGCAATACGCTAAATCTAGTCCGTCTAAAGAGGTTCCGCTCATAGCGCCAATTACATGAAATTTGTTTTTCATAGTCGTTCGAAATTGCTGGCTTGATTTAGTTTCAAAATGAAAGATAAAGTAAGCGGAATTATTACTGTTTTGTTGTGCTGAAGTGTTTTTTATTTAAGTTGTTTTCAAAGCTAAAATTTATAAGACTATAATTATTACTAAGCCAATCGCTTAAGATTTTTTTCGCAGTTAGCTAGAACAGTGCTGTATTCAGCTTCCTTAATCTCTAGCCAATGCAATTTAAAATCAAAAGTAAGGTCATAAATAAAATTCCGGTCAGGAAGAATTTTTGCCTTAATCAGGTGAATGGAATAGTGGTGTCCAATAATTTGTAATTCTTCAAATTCATCTTTAGAGAGCACTTTAAAGAAGGTTCGGTTGTGCTCGTATTTTCGGTAAACCGGATATTTTGCTTCCACATTTATTTTTTTTGTAAAATTACGAATTGTAATAAATCCCTGATGCAGCCCTTTTTAAAGAAACTAGCTACTTATATACATACTCATTATGCTCAGAATTTGAGCGAGGTATGTGTAGTGTTGCCGAGCCGAAGAGCCAAGGTATTTTTAAAAGAGCACTTGTCAAATGTATTTGATAAACCAGTATGGGCGCCGCAACTATATTCAATCGAAGATTTTATTTCAGAGCTTGCTGATGCTGAATCACTGGATAGTTTAAGTACGCTTTTTGAATTTTATACGGTGTATGTTGAAATTGAGAAAACGGAGGCTCAATCGCTCGATGATTTTTTACAATGGGCTCCCACCTTGTTGCAAGATTTTAATGAACTGGATCAATACCTTGTAAACGCTAAGGAATTGTTTGACTACTTAAGTGATGAAAAGGCTATTACCCTTTGGAATATAGATGGGAGCGCGTTAAGTGATTTTCAAAAAAAATATTTGAAATTTTGGAAATCATTATCTGAGTATTATCCAAAATTTATTGCCCACCTTAACTCCAAAAACCTTGTATACCCCGGACTTGCGTACCGGAAAGTTGCCGAGACTTCAGTGGAATTGGCACAAAGGAAGAATTGGCATAAAATAATTTTTGCAGGATTTAATGCACTCAATACGGCCGAAAGGAAAATTCTAAAATCGCTCGCAGAAGCTGAAATGGCTGATATAGTTTGGGACGCAGACGATTATTACCTGAACGATACGAATCAGGAAGCCGGCAAGTTTATGCGTGAATTCAAGGAGACATTGGGTAAATACAATAAGGAAAAAAAGTTTCTTTGGAATAGCAATTCGCTTTCTGAATCTCCAAAAAAAATTGTGATTGCCGGAGTGGCGCAACAAGTTAGTCAGGCAAAAGTAGCCGGAGATATCTTGGCCAAAATGAATACGGATGGAAATTATAAGCGCCATGCATTAGTGCTTGCAGATGAAAATTTGCTAATGCCGGTTTTGCATGCAATACCTGAATCGGTTGCAAAGTATAATGTTACAATGGGTTATCCGTTAAGCAATCTCTCCTTGCAGGGTTTGTTGGAAGCTATTTTTCAATTACACGAAAATGCCTTGGCGTATGCAAAAGAAGACGAGGGAATGGATGCTCGGTATTATTATCGAGATTTAAAAAAAATATTTTTGCACCCGAGTCTTTCTGCAATTTTTAAAACAGAGCAAGGACATTTTGTGGGTCAAGATTTTATACACTTTCTCGAAACGCAAAATTGGTTTTTTGTAAGTTATTCTCAAATTGAAACGTATTTCGCTTCATTTCAGTTTGCGGACCACAGCGCTTTAAAAGTATTGCTATCCCCATGGAATAATAAAGTGAGCAATTGTTTGGATGCACTGCTTCTATTGCTTACTCTCCTAAAAGAGCAAATCACACAAGGAAGCGATCCGCTTGATAGCGAAGTGTTATTTCATTATACAAAAACCATAAAGCGCATTCAGTCGCTTACCGAAACAGCTTCCATTGATGGGTTAAGGCAAATAAAAACAGTGCAAACCATCTTTAATCAATTGATAAAAGCACAACAAATTGCATTTGTTGGAGAACCGCTTGACGGACTGCAAATCATGGGAATGCTCGAAACCCGTACTTTGGATTTTGATACAGTTATTCTGCTTTCTGCGAATGAGGGGGTATTGCCGGTGGGCAAGAAGGAAAATTCCTTTATCCCATTAGAGTTGAAGAGTAAATTTGGTTTGCCCACTTATGCTGAAAAGGATGCAATTTTTGGATACCATTTTTACAGGTTACTTCAATGCGCACAAAGCATTTATTTGGTTTACAATACCGAAACAGATGAATTGGGAAATGGAGAGCGAAGTCGCTACATAAAGCAGTTGCAGCAGGAATTGCAAAAGGTTAACTCCCAAGTTCAAATTTCAGAACTACTTTACACAATTCCCTTGCTAGCTTCCACCGGTACTGAAAACATTGTGGTTGAAAAAAATGAGTTTGTTATGGAGCGCTTAGGAAACTTAATTTCGAGTGGTTTATCTCCTTCCTTGTTAAACACCTATCGCAATTGTTCCTTGCAATTTTATTTCCGTTACATAGCACGATTGAAAGAAAAAGAAGAACCGGAGGAAAGTCTTGATTCGGCTGCATTCGGGACAGTAATTCACAGTGTATTAGAACAGAATTATATTCCTCTTATCGGTAAAAATTTAAGTCAAGAATCGGTTCTGAAAGCGTTTCAAGATTCAGCGCAAAAGATTGAGAGTGCATTTAGGACTGAATTTAAATTGGGCGATTTAAAAAGCGGCAAAAATTTATTGAATTTAAAAGTGGCTGAGAAATATGTGGCTACTTTTTTAGCCGAGGAATTAAAATTTATTGAATGGTTGGACACCCAAAATCAACAACTAAAAATTTTGTCTTTAGAATCGGAGTATACCCATAACCTTGATATTGGGGAGCATTCTGTTTTACTAAAAGGCAAAATCGACAGGATTGATTCAATTGACAACCTAATAAGGATAATTGATTACAAAACAGGAGCGGTTAATGAAAGTAGTGATTTGAAGCTGAAGGCATGGGATGAGCTTCAGGAGGTGAAAAAAAATAAAAGTTTTCAGTTATTTATGTACGCCTATCTTTTTCATAAAGGCGATTTACACAAGGATAAACGAATAGTCAGCGGCATAATTTCATTGCGCAAATTGAGTGCGGGATTAATGCCTGCGTCCCTAAATCAAAAAGAGGAGTTGGATGCTCAACTATTACTGGAATTTGAGCAAGAGTTGAAAACGCTAATTGCTTCCATTTTAAGCCCGGAAACAAGTTTCAATCAAACCGTTGATTTGAAAGTATGTGATAACTGTGCTTATAGTCAAATTTGCAATAGATAAGTCAAGTATGAACTTAACTGAATTAATATCAACTAAAGCAATCAAAGCAAAGGAAAAGGTGGATACAATTGCATTGCTGCTAGTAAGTGGGCAACTCCATGCGAAGGAATTGCTTAAGGAAGCAAGTAAGTTAAAAGCTGCTGATAAGGCTAATTGTATTGAAGCTATGGAAGTGGCCACCAAAATAAATCCGGAATTAATTAGTGGAAAGTATTTTGATTTTGTTATTCATGCTTTAGCGGATGAGGAGCCACGTGTGAAATGGGAAGCAGCGCGGGTAATTGGAAATACTGCAGCTCAGTTTCCGAAAAAAATTTCGGATGCAATTCCACATTTGTTGCAGCAAAGCAATCATAAGGGTACTGTTGTGCGCTGGAGTGCGGCTTTCGCGCTAGGAGAAATATTAAAATTAAAAACCAAGCTAAATGCAACACTCATTCCTGAAATAGAATTGGCAATGGAAAAAGAAGAAAAAAATAGCATCAAAAAAATATATTTAGCTGCCTTAAGAAAAGCTAAAGTCAACGGGTAAATTTATATCCTACGCCGCGAATTGAGTGAAAATATTTTGGTTCTTTGGGATTGCTTTCAAAATATTTTCGAAAAGCCAAAATGTAATTGTCGATTGTTCGTGAAGTAGGTAGTGCCTCAACTTCCCATATTTTTTCGAGTATTTCGTCTCTGGAAACTACTTGGTTTTTTCGTTCAATCAAAAGCTTTAATAAAAGCAGTTCTTTTTTATTCAATAAAAATTTTTGCTCATTTAACCCAATTACTTCATAGGTTTTAAAATTTACATGAAATGCATCAAAACTAAATTCTGAAAGTTCTTTAGGGTTTTCTGAATAAGAGCCTGTTCGCCTTAACAGATTTTTTACACGGAGCAGCAGTTCTTCTAAATTAAAGGGCTTAGTCAAGTAATCATCCGCTCCCAATTTAAGTCCCTCCACCTTATCACTACTTGAATTGCGAGCGCTTAAAATTAAAATCGGAATGGTTTTGTTTTGGTCTCTAAATAAATCACAAAGTGTTAATCCATCAATTTCAGGAAGCATAATATCAAGGATTACTAAATCAAAATCAAAGGATTTAAATTTATGCAAGGCAATTTTACCGTCACCGGCATGTTGTACTTCATAGCCTTCAAACTCTAGATTTAATTGTATCGTTTGTGCGATGTGACTTTCGTCTTCTACTAAAAGTATGGTTGGTTTTGACACGAGGAATTAATTAGGCGAAATTGATTTTTACCAGGGTCAAAATTACTATAAAAGGTTTGTAGTTTACTAAGGATAAACTTACATTTGACAAATATTTATTGACGTTATATAACAAACCTATAAAATGAAAAAAATTTTACTTTATTCACTTGGAATAGTGGCTTTCTTGTCAAGCTCCGCTCAAGCGCCTAAAAGAAGTTGTGGTACAATGGAAAGCCTTAAAGCTGAAATTGCAAAAGACCCTTCCTTAGAATTGCGTATGCAACAGCTTGAACAACAAACGCAAAATTATATTCTTAATCAGGGTGGAAGTGCCAATAAAACGGCTGCTTTAGTAACAATTCCGGTGGTAGTGCACATTTTGTATAAAAACCCTTCGCAAAATCTTTCAGCAGCAAGAATACAAACACAAATTGATGTGTTGAATAAGGATTATTCCAAAACGAATAGCGATACCAATCTTGTTCCTTCACCTTTTAAAGCATTGATTGGGGATGCTCAAATTCAATTTGCACTGGCAGTGCGTGATCCGCAAGGATTGCCTACAACTGGTATTACAAGAACCCCAACAACAATAAGCTCATTCGATTTAACATTAAATCAAGCTAAATACACTTCTCTAGGCGGGCACGATGCTTGGGATCGTAACAGTTACTTAAATTTATGGGTGGTTCCAGATATTAATAATGCCGGAGTTTCAGGTATTTTGGGTTATGCACAACCACCGGGAGGAGCTGCAGCAACAGATGGAGTGGTAATTGGTTACCAGTATTTTGGAACAACCGGTGCAAGTGCGCCATTTAACAAAGGTCGAACATGCACACACGAGGTTGGGCATTGGTTAAATTTAAGGCACATTTGGGGAACAAATGGTCAAGCATGCGGTGCAAGTGATGATGATGCTGTAACAGATACACCAAAACAAACGGAAGAAAACTATGGGTGCCCAACTTTTCCATTAATTGTTGCAAATGTTCCTGCAGGTTTTGGAGGTCCATCTTGTTCGGGAACAACACCCGGGTCAATGTTTATGAATTATATGGATTATGTTGATGATGCGTGTATGCAAATGTTTTCGATTGGTCAGGTTACTCGCATGACTGCGGCCGTTAACGGTCCGCGTGCTACTTTATTTAATTCTCAAGGCTTAGTGCCGGTAGTACTTCAAACTGTTGATGCTGCGCTTAACTCTGTAACTTCTCCAACAACAGGTTCCTCTTGTTCTACCAGTATTATTCCTTCATTTACACTGAACAATTTTGGTACGGATACATTAAAATCAGTTACCATTAATTATGAATTAGATGGTGGAACAGCAGCAACGCAGTCTTGGACAGGAAGTCTTGTTTCGCTTGGATCTTCTGTAATTACCTTGCCGGCACTTACCCTTACCCCCGGTTTTCATAATTTTTTAATTTATACATCCAATCCGAACGGTGCTACCGATTTAAATACTTCCAATGATTCTGTAACTGTAATTTTTACAACGGTAAATCCACCAACATCCATTGCTATTACATCCGGCAATACTTATGTCGAAGGTTTTCAAAATGCTACCTTTCCTCCTACAGGATGGACACGAAACAATCCGAATAACAATAACACTTGGACGCGTGTTGGTCCGGGAGGCTTTGGAAATTCTACTTTTTCGGCACGAATGGATAATTACAGCGGCTCGAGTATTGCCGGCCAAATCGATGAATTGAATACACCAACATTTGATTTAAGTACCGGTGGCTCAAATTACTATTTAACATTTAGTGTTGCTTACGCGCAATACGATGCAAACAGTCCTGATTCGTTAATTATTTTTACTTCTACGGATTGCGATCAAACTTGGGTAAGAAGATATGGCAAAGGAAAAGGGAGTCTTGCTACCAATGGTGGAACTTTTGTAACGGCTGCAGGATTTGTACCAAGCGCTTCACAATGGAGAACTGAAACCGTAAACTTATCTTCCTTGCAAGGTGCATCACATGCAAAGATTCGTTTCCAAAATAAAAGTGGTTTTGGAAACTGGTTGTATGTGGATGATGTGAATGTTACAACCTCACCGTTGTCAGTATCTAACGGAATAGAAGCAGTAGAAGGCTTTGCAATTTATCCGAATCCTTCGAATGGAATCTTTACCCTAACTGGTAATTTTAAAAGCAATGGCAAAGTAAGTGTGAAAGTGTTTAATATGTTGGGCAAGGTTGTTTATAACGAAAGCAAATCAGAAGCTAATAATCAAAACTTGACTATTGATTTAAGTGCCCAAAGTAAGGGTGTTTATTTTGTAGAAATAAGCAATGGTAACGAAAATGTAACTAAACGCATAAGCATAATTGAATAAGCTTTTTTATTGAATAGCCTGAAAATACTGCTAGTACGAAAGTAACGCAGCTTATTTTCAGGCTATTTTTTGCTTGTTTTTTACCGCTTTTTTGTAAGTTTAGCACTGTATTTAATCACACTAAAATGTTGACCACCAAGAAATACATCTTACAGTTCCTCTTCACTCTGCTGGTAGGTAGATCCTTTGCGTATGAGGTTTTTGAAGATATTGTGTATGAACCGTCAAGTATAAATTACGAAGGACTTTCTACACCACAAATTGCAGAAAGTGCAAACCGAGCGTTTATTGCCATTAAGAATTACCATTCCAAAACGGCGCAAGAAATTTTTGATTCAATTCTCCTTATCGATAAACATAATGTGCTTGCGGTGTATGGCCTTGCCTATTGCAAATTTGCAGATGGAGACTATGAAAATTCTATTGAAATATTAACTCCATTAATAAATGTAAATACTAAAAATGGCGCATTGTATTCCTTGCGGGGAAGAAATTATATGGTGCTTGAAAATTTACCGGCAGCCATTGATGATTTTCGGAAAGCTTGTGAATATGGTAACGATGAAAAGGATCGTTTGAGTTTAAGTGAATGTTTGTTTTATTCGGGCGATTTTGCAGCTTCTACGACTGAGGCGGATAAATACATTCAAGTGCAAGCAGCCAAGCCGGATGGTTATTATGTAAAAGGACTTGCACAAAGCGAATTAAAGGACTTTGTGGCCGCTAACGAAACCTTAAAAAAAGCGGTTGATATGGATCCTGAGAACAGTGCATCCTACGTACAAATGAGTCGAAATTTTTTAGAATTGAAGGAAGCAAACAAGGCAATGAAAAACATTAATAAAGCCATAGAAGCTGATTCGAAAAACAGTCAGGCGCTTGATTTACGAGCCGAATTAAAATACATTAACCACGATTACGCCAATGCCATTATTGATTGCAATACGGTTATTAAATTGGATAACGAAATTAAATACGCTTATCTCACCAGAGGAAAATCCTATCTTAAATTGGGGTTAAAAAAGGATGCTTGTGCGGATTTAAAAAAGGCGGTTGAATTAGGGAATACCGACGCACAGGAATTGATTGTGAAGAATTGCAATTAAACTATTTATTTACCAGAACAGGTTGCTTTTTCGAAGACTATGAAGGTGCATTCCTTTTTTTGTGTTCAATAATTTTACTAATTGTTGTTCGGTTGATTCCTTAATGTCAATTTTAGCTTCCTCACTTACGGAAATGGCTTGCTTCATGTGCATATTTTCAAGAGTAATGCTAGACACTAAAACACTCAGATACTTCATATATTTTGAGTCGTACCACATGTAACTGTGATTACAATTCACAATTTTTTGAATTCCTTCAAGTGTATTTTCTTTTGGCAAAGCAGTGGTGTATCTATAGAAATTGAAATTAATAGTAGTGACATCATACTTTTTAAAAAGTTCCCAAAAGGTAGGATCTACGAGTATTATATCAATGTCACTATTAATGAAAAGTTTGTAACTCCTTGAAAATAATTCCATTCTTTTTAAGTTTCGAAATTCATTCAAGTTATTACTTTTTAAATCGTCCAAAATCATTGTATTATTAATTGAATCAATTCGGAATGAATTCCGAATAGTCCTATAAATAATTCCCGATTTATCATTGGAAACATTCCCTAAATTTATTCGGTTTGTTCCTTGCAGGGCACCCACCGAAAAACTGCTTATAACATGCAAATTCATCTGTCGCAAGGAGGTATAAAGTGAATCTTTACGCATTGCAGTAGCGAAGGTTCGATGGTTTATAGTACTGAAGGAAAGATATTTGTCCAGCAAGACATTGCGCTTGGATGTATCATTCGCGTAACTCAGCGCATTAGATAAAATACACTCCGGATTGTTACCTTTTAAACTTAAATTGTAAAAATGAGTAAATGCTTCGTTATAGGTTGTAAATGCTGGTGATTCTCGCCAATAGTATTTTGCTTTAATTTTCATACCATCATTCGGGTCAATTGGTAAAATATCTATATCAAAATTATCAAATAAAGAAGCAGCTATATGAATTTTAGTTGTTTTTCCCTTTTCAAAAATTGTGTCATAGTAACAATCTGTGATGAAATTTTGATTCCATTTTTTTTTATCGAAATAACAATACCGCCTAATCCCCTCTAAAAGGTAATAATAATAGCTGCCATTTTCGGGATCAAAAATATGATAGATGAATGCATTTTGAATGCAGGAAGCAAAATTATTTTGGGATAAATAATCATCCAACACTTCTAGTTTGCTTTCATTTTTAAATTGTTGAAAAAGAGAATCATTTAAGATAAAATTACTTCCTAATTTGTTGCTATTATTTTGAATGAAATGGGTAATTATTTCTTTTCTTTTTTCACTGCTCGGATGAGTGGTTTCACTAATTTTTATTTCTACAGGAGAATTTTTTAGGTAGTTTTTTTCGAGACGAGAAAGGATATCATTTACGTGTAATAGTCCTTCCACTGAATAACCGGCATCGCTCATCCATACCATACCAATCGAATCGGCTGCTAATTCACTTTCTATACTGTTTTTGCTAAATGCGTTCCTGTCTTGGAAAAACCATCCGTCATATTTATGATTCAAAAAATTTAAATAATAATTTATTGAATGTTTTAAATAATAATGGGCAACTTCATGTGCCAAAATTCCCGCAATTCCTGCTTCATTTCTTAGAAATGGCATTGTGCCCACATTAAAGAAAATTACACCTGTTGGACTAGAATAGGAATTAAAATCTCCGGCTTTACTAATATAAACATGAAGCATATTTTTCCCTTTAAGCTCTGCTGGCAAAATCTTTTCAAGAATGGAATTCAAGTAGTTTTCAAAATTATTCCAATCGGTATAAATTTGACCGCTTGCCAGAAAATAGGATATATCGATAGCATGCTCATTCGCAAACTTAAAACAATTATCGGCCTTCTTACTAAACTTGAGCTCTTCAGGAAATTGTGAAAAAATATGTTCCCTTAAGGGTACGTGGTCCAAATAAAATTTCTTTGGTAAGCTATCTATATAGCTTCTGTGAAATTCATTCGTGTTTTGAGCAAATCCAATTTTGACCACTATTAAGAGGAGGAAGAATGCCCACTTCATGAAATAAATTCAATGTTTTAGCTGTAAATTTAAAATAATTTTTAATCAATGAAAATGCATTGCTATCTTTGGAAGTAAACAATTTTATCTCATGCTAAAAATACTTTCTGCTACACAAATTCGAGAAGCAGATGCATGCACGATTGAGAATGAGCCAATTTCATCTGTCGAACTAATGGAACGTGCAGCCCAAAAATGCTATGATTGGCTGAAGCAAAAATTTTCTACTCAGTTCGAATTTCTTGTGTTTTGTGGTAAAGGAAACAATGGTGGCGATGGGCTTGCAATTGCGCGTATGCTGCGTGAGAATAACTATCAAGTAAAGGTTGTGTTACTTGCACCCCCAAACGAATTAAGTGTTGATTGCCGTAAAAATTATGACCTAATGGCAGCAAGGTATTCAGCTACACTTTTAGAATTTACTGAAATTTCAAAACTTAATCCGCTCAAAAAGAATACAATTATTTTGGATGCTATTTTCGGCACCGGATTAACAAAAGCAATTGAAGGTACTAATTTGGCGGTGATAGAATGGATTAACACATCTCGCGCAAATGTTGTATCTATTGATATTCCAAGCGGAATGTTTGCTGATTTAAATGAAGCAAGTACTCAAACCCTTTGCGTTCGAGCCGACTATACTTTAACTTTTCAATTTCCTAAATTAGCCTTTCTGTTCCCGCAAAGTGGCGCTGCGGTGGGGCAAATGATAGTGTTGGATATAGGCTTGGATGCTTCTTTTATTGAAAAAGCGCCTAGCTCATATTTTTATACAGAGCAAATAGATTGTGAGCAACTGCTGCGCAAACGAAGCGCATTTTCACACAAAGGTAATTATGGGCATGCACTTATAGTAGCGGGCGCAGAAGGTAAGGTGGGGGCTGCGGTGCTAAGTACACATGCTTGTTTGAGATGTGGGGCAGGATTAGTGAGTGCCTTAATTCCTGTGGAAGCAAAAAATGTACTTCAAGCAAGTTTGCCCGAAGCGATGCTGTTTTCAGGTGAAGATTTTGATAAACCAACGGCACTCTCAAAGTTTTCTTCCATTGGTATTGGTCCAGGAATTGGTTTGTGTGATCAAGCTGCAAAACGTGTTAAGTACTTAATTCAAAATTATGCTGCAACTATTGTTTTTGATGCTGATGCCATAACTATTTTGGCAGAGAATAAAACCTGGTTAGGATTTCTTTCAAAGCATACTGTTTTTACACCTCACCTTAAAGAGTTGGAACGATTGGTGGGAAAGGCTGATAATGATTTTCATCGCTTGGAACTTGCTAAATCTTTTGCCATAAAATATTCAACACATCTAATTATAAAAGGAAAATACAGCTGCATTGTTTGCCCAGATGGAAAATGTTATTTTAATTCAACGGGTAATGCCGGCATGGCTAAGGGGGGAAGTGGAGATGTTCTTACCGGCATACTTACAAGTTTATTGGCGCAAGGTTATTCGATAAAAGAAGCTTGCATCTTGGGAGTGTATATACATGGAAAAGCTGGCGACATAGCCGCCAGCCTTTTTTCCGAAACGGCAATGATTGCCGGTGATATAATTGGGAGTTTGCCCGAAACGTTTAAACTGCTTTCACGGAAAGATACCCAGTGATTGGTAAGCCACACCAAGTTTATTAATTCCACTTACAAAAGCCGCAGTTCTTAAATCAGAAATTTTTGGATTTTGCTTTTTAATGTTTCTAATTTCATTGTAGGCATGAATCATGGTTTCTTCTAAACCCGAGCGCACCAAATCAATTTCATCGGCACCATGAAACAAAATTTGTTTTTGCTTTGTATCTAATGATTTGCCCGTGATATCTTCAACCACTTTAATTAATTGCATGTTGGTAGTTTCCTGAAAGCGTTTCTCCATGCGGCCAAAGCGCACATGCGAAAGATTTCTCAACCATTCAAAATAAGATACGGTTACACCTCCCGCATTCAAAAATAAATCGGGAATGATGAGCACATTTCTTTTATTTAAAATGTCTTCGGCATCTTTTGTTACAGGACCATTTGCACCTTCCGCAATAATTTTTGCTTTAATGCGTGTTGCATTTTCTTTTGTAATTTGATTTTCAAGTGCAGCCGGAATCAAAATGTCGCAATCCATTTCAAGCAAGTCCATGGAGTTCTCCACGTTTTTTGCTTTTTTAAAATTTAAGATGGAGCCACTCGCTTTTCTATGTTGAAATACTTCTTCTACATCTAATCCATTCGGATCATAAATTCCACCTTCTCGTTCTGCAATCCCAACAATGATTCCACCACCTTCGCCACAAAACTTAGCTGAATAGTAACCTACATTTCCTAAACCCTGTACAATTATTCTCTTTCCTGCAATACCCGGTGTTAGCCCTAATTCCTTCATATCTTCGGCATTATTGAGTGCTTCGCGGGTTCCAAAATAAACACCTTGTCCGGTTGCTTCTGTTCTACCATTTATTCCTCCCTGTCCAAGTGGCTTTCCGGTTACACAACCCAAAGCATTCAAATCGTCGTATTTAAAAGTGGAATAAGTATCGGCAATCCAGGCCATTTCACGCGGACCGCTTCCATAATCCGGTGCTGGAACATCTACAGAAGGGCCTATCATATTTTTCTTTATCAATTCGGTGGTGTAGCGTCGCGTGATGCGCTCGAGTTGTTTTAAACTAACTTTTGAAGGATTTACTTTTATGCCTCCTTTGGCTCCACCAAAAGGAATGTCGGTTACAGCACATTTAAAAGTCATTAGTGTGGCCAATGCTTTTACTTCATCTTCATCCACAAAATCGCTGTAACGGATACCGCCTTTTGTGGGCGTTTTGTGATGACTGTGTTGCACTCTAATTCCTTCCATTACCTGCACTTTACCATCTACTTCATAAGGGAAGTAAAATTTGTAAACGCTATTGCATACTTTAATCTGATGCAACAAGCCCGGTTCAAAATTGGTGAAGGCTGCTGCTTTGTCGAAATATGAAAGTACATCGTTGTAGAAGTTACTTCCGCTGTTTGATTCTGCGCTCATAGGCTCTTTTTTATAGGTTTAACTTGAAGTAAAGTTATACTTTTTATGCATCAAATAGTTTTTTTTAGCAGAAAAATCAATGCTAAAAAAAGGCCTGTGCTTAGGAAGGAATAAAGTACAATTTTAAGGGTTTGTTTTCTGTCGAGCGCACGCCAAGTTTCATCATCAACCTTTGTTTTACGCGATTTTACAGCGTTAAAGTTATAGATACTTTTCCATCCAAAAACGATACAGAATTTTTGACGCAATTGAAATATCAGTATAAAGGTATAAGTTGCAATACATGCAACAATTGAAAATGTTACAACGGGAAAGGGAAGAATAAAAAATAGTAGCGTACTAAAGAGGAGTAAGACTAGCGCTAATTTTAACTTGGATTTTCGTCTATTAATTTCAGCCGGGCCGATGTTGCAAACGCCGGGAATATAGGTGTTTTCGCTCACAACTCTTATTTCAAATACCGCTCGCGAATCACCTGTAAGTGATGCAGCTCATGGCCGGCAATTGTAAATATAATTGCTCTTACCGACATGTCATTTCCATTGGCATTACCTACTTGCGAAAGGGCTTGTTCGTCAAAACTTTTAAAGAGTGCCAAGTGCGATTCACGCACTAAATTGTATTCGTGCACTAAATTGTAAAAGGAGCGTTTTTCGAAATTGGCGGCAGCCACATAATCGTTTTCTTCAAAACCGGGTAAAGGAGTTTTTTCTTTACGGGCAAAGCTCAGCGCACGGTATCCAAAAATACGTTCGGTGTCAATTAAATGACCAATAATTTCTTTAATCGACCATTTACCCTCAGCATACCTGTAGTTTTCTTTATCCTCAGGTATTTCCGATAAAAATGCCTGCATGGCAATAATCTGATTTTCGAGTGCTTTAATGGGATTATCGCCCTTTACTAAGTCAATGTAGCGCTGATAGTAAGGAGCATATTCGTTGGGTTCAGGTCTTCTCATTTCAATGAATTGCTTAATTTGACTTACAATTTATCCAATTCTGATTTTACAAATTGTGCCAATTCGCGCACATAATTTTCTGAAAAATCAAAGCGTATTCCGGCTGTTTCATAAATCTCACCGATTGATTTTGTGTATCCAAGTTTTAATGCTGCGGTATATTCACTAACAGCCTTGTTGGCATCTTTTTTAAAATTACGCCAAATGGCAATTGCCCCGAGTTGTGCCATCCCGTATTCGATGTAATAAAACGGTACTTCAAAAATATGTAATTGTTTTAGCCACATACTTGCTTTTACCGATTCAAGTCCGGTCCAATCAATTATTTTACTTCCAAATTCTGTTGCAATAGCCAGCCAAGTTGCAGTGCGTTCGGCTTGTGTATGATTGGGGTTTTCATACAACCAATGCTGAAATTTATCAATGGTTGCAACCCATGCAAGTGTAGAAAGCACCTGCTCTAATTGCTCTCGCTTAGCACGTTTAAGCTCCTCCTCATCCGTAAAAAATAAATTCCAATGCTCCATCGAAATTAATTCCATAGTCATGGAGGCAAGCTCTGCAACTTCTGAGGGGGTACTTTTAAAATCGGTTAATTCTAAATTATGCGTTAAAAAATTATGCAAGGCATGTCCGCCTTCGTGCAGCATGGTAACCATATCACGATGCGTACCTACTGAATTCATAAATATAAACGGAACACCTACTTCATATAGCGGGTAATTGTATCCTCCTGGAGCTTTGCCTTTGCGGGAATCCAAATCCAGGTATCCCATTTCTTGCATCACTTCTATACAGGCACCAAAATAGGGATTGAGCTTTGTAAAACTGGCAATGGTTTTATGCACTAAATCGTGCGCATCGTTGTAAGGTTTTAATGCAGGTTTTCCGGAAGTATCTACCTCCATATCCCATGGCCTTAAATCACTTAGCTGCAGCGCTTGTTTTCGCTCCTCATCTATGCGTTCTTCCAGCGCTAAAAGGCTGTTTTTAATAGAGTCATGAAAGCGGAAGCAATCTTGAGCGGTGTAATCAAATCGCCCCATGGCGTCGAACATGTAGTCTCTAAAATTGGCATACCCAGCGTTGAGTGCTACCTGATGTCTTAATTTCAACAGCACGTCAAACAAGGCATTGAGTGCGTCAGTATCTTTTGCTCTGCGCGCTACAATTAACCGATAAGCTTTTTCACGTTTTTCACGATCCAGTTCTTTTAATAGCAAAGATGCTTGTTGCAGAGTAATTTCTTTGCCTTCCCATTCAATGGTCATAGCCCCTGTAATGGCAGCATATTTTTGCTGTTCATTTTGCAATTGACTAAATAAGGGAATATTCTCTTCTCTAAAAATTTCAAGACTCTTTTTCACTGCACGAATGTATATGCGGTATTTGTCTTGATTTAGTTGTTCTAGAAAGGGAGAGGCAATTAATTTTTTGTTGAGCGCATTGGAATAAGGAGCAATTTGTGGTTCAATTTCTGAAACAAAATACTGGTACCTGTCAAGCAAAGATTTATCATCCGTTGAACACGTCATTTTAATGTATCTCCACCCTAAATCTTCACTCACGTATGCTTCCAATTCACTCCGGTCGCGCATCCATTTTTCGAGTTCAGCGCTTGACGCAATGTTACGCTCGGCCAAATCTTTAAAATAGGGTTCAATATCCGCCCAAGTTGTTAGGGATATTGTTTCCTTAAGAAATGCTCTTTTATGCTTCACCGGCTGTGCGGTTTGCGTAAGCTCCATGCTAAAATAATTAAAGAGATTAAGCTCCGGTTTTACGAATGGTGGAAGTTGATTTTGCCTTTGATCCGCTGCTTTTTACGTTTGCGGTATTGGTGTTGGTTTTAGCTATTGGTATTGCCGTTTTTTCCTTTGCTTTCAATGCTTTTAGTGCTTTTTCTTCGGCTGTATCATCGCTGTTTTTATCTTCCTCCACCACTTTTAAAAGGTCGTTTTTTTGCAATAAATTATACCAGCTAATAACTTTTTTAATATCCGAATCGTGCACTCGGTCTTTATCGTATTCGGGCAATACTCCTTCAAAATATTTTTTTAATTCTTTGATGTCGGCTTTAGAATCGATAGCAGGTCCGCTCTTTTCTTTGTCCATTATTTTTTGCATCACATCTTTTAAGGCGATGTCTTCACTTACTCCAAAAATGCTGATTTCTTCTAAAGCACTGATGCGGTAATGTGAATAAGCCGGCATTCTCTTTTTATCAATTAGCGACTCCACAATAACTCCGTTTTTTGATTGGGCTACAACCTTGTATAATCCACTGAAGCCCGCAATTGTAATAATTCCACTTAAATCCATAGTATGTTTAAATTATTTTTAGTGATACAAATGTATAAATTTTGAGGGTGTAACAAGCCTTTTTGAGCGGCTGTTAACAATTATTCTTCACCCGCACTTTCGTCTACATCGAGGTGAAAGCGATGTAAAAAGTTATGAAATATGGGCGAAAAAAATACGGCGAAAATGGTTAAAAAGGCAATGCCGCTAAACAATGCATAACAGGAGGCAAAGATTTTACCGGTTGCGGAAGTTAAGGTATCTACAGGTCCCATACCGGTTAATATCATTGAAGCGTTGAGCAAAGCATCCACCCATGTTAGGGAGCATAAATAATGGTAACCCATCATTCCAATACCTAAGCTAAAAGCGAGTAAACTCATCGAAAAACCTACACTTTTTAAAATTCTTTCCCGGTATTGTGCTTTACTTAATAGCGGTTTTGTTTTTATTCTTGACTTTTCCATTACTTTTATACGCTGATTAGTTGCATCAAATTTAATTTTAAAACGGCTATTCTCACTTATGAAGTTTATTTTTAAAATTATTGTTTCTGCTTTAGCTGTAATTATTACTGCTTATTTGTTGCCGGGTGTTAAGGTAATAAGTCCGCTTACAGCAGTTATTGTTGCGGCGGTACTTGCTTTTTTAGATGCAATTGTAAAGCCGCTAATGATTTTGCTTACCATTCCCATTACCATCGTTACGTTAGGTCTTTTTTTGATTATTATCAATGCCTTGATGATTTTGCTTGCCGATTATATTGTGGATGGTTTTGAAGTAAATGGATTTTGGTGGGCATTGCTCTTTAGTTTCATACTCACAATTGTTACCTCTTTGCTCGAAAGTTTTGCCGGTGAGCGAAAAAAACAAGAGGATTAGGATTTCTTATTTTTAATGAGATGGCTTTAAGTTGCCATCTAAAAACACATTCCCATGTTCCAATTAGGACACTACAACACATTAAGGATTGCGCGCAAAGTTGATTTCGGAGTTTTTCTTACCGATGGCACTGATGAGGTGTTATTGCCCAAAAAGAATCTTACTCCCGAAATGGAAATTGGTACCGAAGTAGAAGTGTTTATCTACAAGGATTCCGAAGACCGCACCATTGCCACAGTGCAGCGCCCTTTTGCGGTGGTGGGTGAATTTGCTTATTTATTAGTGAAGGAAGTGAATACCATTGGCGCCTTTTTGGACTGGGGTTTAGAAAAAGATTTGCTGGTGCCTTTTCGCGAGCAAGATAAGTTATTGGAGGCAGGAAAGCGATATGTGGTCTATATTTATGTGGATAAACTTACCAAACGCATTGCTGCATCCGCCAAAATAAATCGTTATGCCAAAAACGAAGAAATTAATTTGGCAGAAAACGAGGAAGTAGATGTGCTCATTTTCAAAAAAACTGATTTAGGCTATGGGGCCATCATTAATAATTTATATCAAGGCTTAATTTACAAAAATGAAGTGTTTACAGAGCTCACTATTGGCGATAAAAGAAAGGCTTGGATAAAAGCTATACGCGAAGACGGAAAAATTGATTTGCGCTTGCAAAAGGTAGGCTTTGAACTATCAGACGATGCGCAAGAATTAATCATGCAAAAATTAAAAGAAAAGGGCGGTTTTCTGGCACTGCACGATGGCAGCGACCCTCAGCTCATCACCAAAGAATTGGGCATGAGCAAAAAAACCTTTAAAAAGGCAATTGGTGGTTTGTTTAAATATAAATTGATTACGATTGAAGGGGAGGGGATAAGGCTGGTGCAGTAATCAATTTCTTCATTTCGTAGCTTAAAATTCAACTTGGCATAAATGAATGATTGGGATACAAAATAAAACTCACACCCGCAGCCCAATCACCAAAATATCATCCACCTGAAATTCTTTTCCTTTCCAAATTTCGACAAAATTTTGAAGGTGAAATTTTTGTTGTGACATAGGTTTATCGGCTACTTGTAGAATTGTATCACGGAATTTTTTAGCCGTTAATTTTTTTCCATGCTCTCCGCCAAACTGATCAGCATAGCCATCGGTAAATAAATAGAGGGCTTCACCTTTTTGCATTAAAAACTCGTGTGATTCAAAAATTTGGGTATCCTCTGTGAATCCGCCGATAGCGCATTTATTAGCTTTAATAATTTCTATTTCCTTTGTATTTCTGAGTATCCATAAGGGATTATAAGCTCCGGCATACTTCACCCAATTGCTAGATAAATTTATAGAGCACAAACTTATATCCATCCCATCGCGGGAGGTGGTTAAGTTTTGTTTAAGCGCTTTACGTATGCCGTGATGCAAAAGGGATAATATTTGTGAAGGATCAACAATTTCTTTTGCAATAACAATTTCGCTTAAAATGGTGTTTCCAATCATGCTCATAAATGCTCCCGGTACCCCATGTCCGGTGCAATCGGCAGCTGCAATAATATGATATGTTGTACCATTTTTTTCGACCGAACCAAACCAATAAAAGTCACCACTAACAACATCTCGAGGCTTATATAAAATAAAGGAATCGGGAAAAACTTCATGAATGATAGATTCCATCGGAAGTATAGCTTGCTGAATGCGTTGGGCATAATTGATGCTGTCTTTTATATCGGTGAATGCTTCGGAAAGTAATTCGTTGGTATGTTTTAATTCAGTTGTACGCTCTTCTACTTTTTCTTCCAACTGTTTTTTCTCGTTAGCCAACTTGGATGTTCGCCATTTAATATAAATCACAAGCGATGAAAAAATTAATATAACGCCTATTGAAATAAACCACCAGCGTTGCCAAATAGGGGAATTAATGCGAATGGTATAAGCGATATCCTTTTCGCTCCAAATTCCATCTCCATTAATTGCCTTTACTCTAAATGTATAAGTTTTTCCTGAGGGGATATTTGAATAAATGGCTGTAGCGCTTGCAGAAAGAGTAGACCATTTTTTGTCAAATCCTTCGAGTTGATAAGTGTATTTTAAATTGTCGTCAACGGCTATTGCCTGAAAAACAAATGTTAAGTGATTGTCCTTATAGCTTAAATCAAGATTCAAAGGCAAGCTTGTTTTTTGGTCAGTAGTGAGGGTGTATTTTTTCCAATCCACTATTTGGTTAAACAAGAGTATATCTTCTAGCACCAATGCGGGTGGCGTCGTGTTTTGAAAGTCAAGTGAAGGACTGTATTTTGACAAACCTTTTGTTGTTCCGGCCCAAATTATTCCATTGTTATCAATATAAAGAGAGTTAGACGACATAAACAAACTTCCTTCCAATCCATTTTGTTCTGTAAATATTTTGATGGAATCAACTGTATAATCCGTTTTTAGTTTTAGTCTGTTTAATCCATTGGTTGTGGCCAGCCATAAAATGTTTTGAGCATCCACCTTAACTGAATAAATTAAATTTGAACTTAACCCATCTTTAGTTGAAAGAGTTGAAAAATTTTTACCATTGAAACAGCTCAAACCACCTTCTGCACTTGCAAAAAAAAGCGCTCCATTTTTATCTTCTCCAATTCCATAAATAGTATTGTCGGCTAAGCCGTCGGCAGTGGTATAATTTTTGAATTTATTACCGTTGTAACTATACACTCCTCCTTGGTAGGTGCCAATCCAAAGTGTGTTTTTACTGTCCATAAAAATGCTAAGCAGGTTGTCGTTTGTAAGACCTTCATTACGGCTATAATGGCTTACTTTATCAGAATCGACTTTAAATAAGCCTTGCCCGTAAGTTGTAATCCACATAGAATTAGCCGCATGAATTATTCCATAAACCGGAGTTGACAATTGAATTCCGTCCAACTCAAAAATGGATTTTTCAAGCTTGAAATTTTTCTTTTTATCAAGAATAAGGATTCCTTGATTGGCACTTCCCAACCATATTTTTCCCAAATTATCAGTAGCAATAGAATTTACGTCAAAATTTGTCAATTCAGGTATTTCGGTAATTTTCTTAAAACGATTCCCGTCGTAATAGCTCAAACCTAATGCTGTTCCGCAGAGCAATGTCCCATCCTGAGTTTGATTTAAGCTTTGAACTGTTTTGGTAGGCAAGCCTTCTGATTCATTAAAATTCAATATGGCATCATTTTTAAAGATGCAAAGGCCTTGTTCGGTTCCAATCCAAATATTGTTGGAATTATCGGCAAACAAGGAATTAATTAAGTGTGAAGGTAAACCAACAGCTTCGTCGTAGATAGTGATTTTATTTTCGGAATATTTGAGTAAGCCGTGCTCCCAAGTCCCAATCCAAATATTTCCTCTTGTATCTTCAATGAGTTGACTAACATAGTCTCCTTGCATTTCTTCCGCCAGATTCAAGGTGCTAAATGTTCCATCTTTAAACAACGAAACCGCACCATTAGTAGTTCCTAGCCACAGGGTATGCTTTTTATCTTCGAGGATACAAAATATATTATTAGATGAAAGCCCATCTTTTTTTGAATAGGTAATGCAACTGATTTTGTTTTTTGGAATGCTTGACTTTTGGATTTTGCACACTCCATAATGATACGTTCCAAGCCAATAGTTTTTTTCATGATCTTCAATAATTGAAAATACGGAATCGGTTGGAAGTCCATTAGCGCGTGTTATTTGCTTAAAAGTACTGCCATTGTAGACGATTAAGCCACCACCTTCTGTGCAAAACCAAACGTTTTTTTCGGTATCTTCATAAATGGAATATACCTTATGATTTAACCCGCTATTTTTTAAAATAAAAAATTTTATCCCATCAAATCTTGCTAATCCTTCAGTAGTACCAACCCACAAATTTCCACGACTGTCTTCAAGCACCGCTGTTACATCACTTGAAGGTAGTCCATTTGATTTGTGATAACTAATAAACTTACTTCCATCAAATCGATTTAAACCACCCTGAGCAGCTATCCAAATATATCCGGTCTTATCCTGACAAATATTCAATACATTAATATTTACCAAGCCATTTGAGATACTGTATTTTTTTAAATTGTAATGCTGGGCATTCGCAAAGGATGCAAGGAGTATGAAAAAGAAAATGAGAATGCGTTTATAAAAACCCATACGATTTGTGCATATTTCAAAACTATACAATTTTTTTAAAAGAGCACTTCTCTCAATACAAAATCAAAAAACCTTCGCAGTATTTTAAAGCAAAGGTTTTTCTTGGTTATAAAATTTCAATATACAACAAATTCACTAAAATCAGCTAATCAGCTAATCAGCTAATCGGCTAATCAGCTAATCAGCTAATCAACAAATCAGCTCACTCCACCACCAACTTCTTCCTTACTTCAAAATCACTCCCTTTGCAAATCACCGTATAAACACCGTGTACAAGCATGCTAATATCAAGTGTAGTGTTTTTTTCTTTGCTATCAGCATCAAGTTTACTAACTGCAACTCTGCCTAAAACATCATACACCTGAACGCTATGTAAATTTAAATCTGATAAAATAGTAACGCTTTCTTTGGAAGGATTCGGAAACATTTCAACCCTTTCTTCACTTAAATTATCATTTTTAATTCCACCAAGCGCTCGGTTTTTAATGTTACTTCTGGAAGTGGTAATTCCACTTGCACGAGCAGTTGGCGTGCAGATATAACTTCCTAAATCAGCTAAAATCCTATAACTCGAATAGGAATATGCTGCATAATTCGGAGCAATAATTGTTCCGGTTACACTTCCGGGATTTGTATTTATGGTTGTCCAAATTCCTGTGGAACTATCCAAACGCTGCAACAAATACTGTTGCACCAAAGTGGCAGATTGATTTTGAATATCGTAAGGGGTATACTGAAAAATCCCGTTTTGAAAATCGGTTAACAAAATGGTAGTATGAAAATCGCTCAAGCTACTTACAGTGCCGCATACATCCACAGTTGCCAATTTGTATCTGCGAATATTTGCTTGTGGGTCAGCTGTGGGATCCACATCAGTATATTCGCTCAACTGATTATAACTAACCGAAGCCACATAATTGTAATTGCTTGCATCCAATCTATATATTCTAAAACTATCGATATAAGTAATAAGCGGATCTTTTTCCCAAACAATTAAATTGTGTTCTGAAAGCGAATCCACTGTTGTTAAACAAATAGAAGGCGCAGCTGTTGGGTAAGTCACCACTCCAATTGTAAAAGGCAATGTTGTAGAACAAGCGTTTGAATCTCCTAATTGCACCGTGTAAATACCGGGACCAATTCCGTTGATACTTGAAGTAGTATCAGCACTTGACCAAAGATAAGAATAAGGAGGTGTACCACCGCTTGGTGTAAGCAATGCACTACCATTGTTAATTATACAGCTGGAAGAAACTAATGATAGGGTTCCCGTTAAATTCGCAGGCTGTGGAATGAATACAGTAGCTAACGTTTGCGCATGAACCGAATCTTCCATGTAAACTGTATAAGTGCCTGACGAAAGACCAGTTGCCGAAGATCCATTACCACCGGAAGGTGTCCAAGAATAAGTATAAGGCGCAGTTCCTCCACTTACCGAAACGGAAGCATATCCATCCTGCCCTCCATAACAACTTGTTCCTTTTATCGAATCCACATGAGGAACCAAGGTTGTTCCTAATAGTTCAAATAGAGGCCTAATCCAAACCCCTTCAGTAGTTCCTGCATAAATAAAACTACCAATACAAGTTAATGACCTAACAGTTGAATTCACTGGTAATCCGGTATCAACAGGCATCCATGTGGAGCCACTATTTTGCGACATATACACTTTATCAATAACTCCGATAAAGATATTGACACCCATTGTCGAAATAGCTTCAACACTGTATCCCGAATTGTACCACTGCACCCAGGAGGAGCCATTGTTTGAGGAAAAAAATACACCATAATCTGTACCGGCAAGCATGCCGCTTCCACTAGGTTCAAGTGCGTAAACTGCTGCGCCTGAAAGGCCCGAATTCGCTGGCCCCCAATTTGTGCCATTGTTAGTAGAAACGTAAACACCATTTGAAGCAGTACCTGCAAAGAGTGTAGTCCCAATAACTGCAATGGAAAGAATATCATTACCGCTCAATCCATTATTAATGCTTACCCAACTCACCCCGTTGTTGTTCGAATAATAAACACCTGAGCCTGAAGATGAGCCACAATAAATATTAGAACCGTTAAAAGCAATGCAACTGATATTTGATTGCCCAATTAGATTGTTTGCTGTCCAGTTGCTACCACCATTTACGGAAGCATACAAGCCACTTGAAGTACATGCATAAAGCATTGCCCCATTCAGCGCGACTTTATTAATTATTAAGTTGGAGAGACCATTATTTAGCTTAGACCAATTACTTCCATTTGTGCTGGAGTGAAAAACTCCTGCTGTTGGAACACTGGCATAGAGGTTGGATGAGTTGCCGGCCAAACTGAATATTTCTGTGGAGATTAATCCGGTGTTTTTTTCCATCCAACTCGTTCCATCATTTTGAGATAAATAAACTCCATTTCCACCCAATCCTAAAAATAAATTACTACCCCAATTAAAGAGTGATTGTGGAAAGAGGATGAAGACAGTTGGATTTATATTTGTCCAACTAATTCCATTGTTACTTGATACAAATACTCCATTGCCACCGCAAGTAAATAACTTTGTGCCGATAAATGCAATGCGATTAAAATAGCCTGACAAGCCTGTGCTTATTAAACTCCATGATGCTCCATTATTACTTGATGAAAAAATTCCATTTTCGGTACATGCATATAGGATGGAACTGTTTTTATTTAGTGACAGAACATTTTGATTTCCCAAACCTATATTTGCTGTTGACCAGTTGGAGCCGCCGTTAGAGGTGAAATAAATACCTCCCCCGTAGGTGCCAACAAAAATGGTTGATCCATTAATTAGCACGGAGTTAATATTGGAAGTAGATAGCCCGTTAGTTATATCCATCCAAGAACTCCCAAGATTGGAAGATAAAAAAACACTGCTTGATGTTACAGCAATAACAGTGTCACCGCTAGCTGCCAATGCTTCAATGGAGGATGAGTTTAACACACTCGGCGAAGTCCATGTTGAACCTTGGTCATTTGTATAAAAAATTCCACTATTTGAAGTGCCTACAAATACATGGTTTTTAGTTGTTGCAATTGAATAAATTCCTTTGTTTGCATAGCTGAAATTTATTCCTGTGGTAATATTCAACCAGGTATTACCATGGTTTGCAGATTTAAAAATTCCTGAATTTGTTCCCGCGTAAATTGCAGTGCTATCGGCCGCAAATGCGTAAATTTTCCCTCCTTCCGGTCCGTTGGTTTGAACCCATTGTGCTTGAACCGAAGAATAAAGAAAAAGGGCAAAAAGAAATAGTGCGCATTTTTTAAACATGGCCGACGTTTTAATGGTGAATAAGAAGAGCTTTAAATAATAAATGTAATTCTAAAAATAGAATTAATTAAGCTAAGATAACAATTCTTGAAATGTATTTATGGCGAACAATTCCAATACTGCTTCACTTCTCACATCAATAAAATAACACATCCACAAATCACCATATCAGCTAATCCGCATATTGACACATCAGCTAATTATTTTACCACCGTAAATAATTTACTCCTAAAGTTTTCCAATTGAATTGTATAATTCCCGGCGGCAAACGTTGAGAGACTGATGTCAGTTACCTCAGCATTCAACTTTCCTTTTACTACTACATTTCCGGTTTGGTCATAGATGGAATAACCTTGGCCAAGCATATTAGCATTTGTGGTTATGCTAATTTTATCTTTTGCCGGATTGGGAAATACAAGAAAATCAGAACTATTACCAGGTAGCGCAGTCACATCGGTGATTGCAGTGTACAAGCCCATAATTTCTGATGCACTCAATGCTCTGTTCCAAATACCTATATCATCAATATTTCCTTTAAAGTTTTGACCTGTGCTTCCGGTAGTTCCAAAATAGAGGGGATCGGTGCTATAGTTTACAGGACCGGTAATTGCTAGGCTTCTTACTAATTGCCCATTAATATAAAACTTCAAAGTGCTGCCGTCATAAGAACCGGTAATCATGTTCCAGGTATTGTTCATTACTGAATCAAGGGTATTGTAAGTTAAATAGGTTTTGCGCTGTGTGCCACCTATTGAAGACGCAACTTCAAAAGGCTGGTAGGGCAGGTTGCATAAGGTGCAGCTTGTTTTGGTTGGTTCATACAAAATGTATGAATTGGAGCTTGTGGAAACAATTCGTTTGGATATAATGTTGTTATAAATGGTTGGGTCTGTAACATATTCCCATGCCGATACAGTATAATTTCCACTGTGCATTAAACTATTATCAGCCACTTGAATTTTAGTCCCATTCACACCATTAAAATAATAAGCTGCATTGGGCACATTATTTCTATCAGCGGCTAATGTTGCAGCAGTTACTACACCATTCAACCCATTTCCACTTTGATCGTTTGCATTACCATTAAAAGGCCACCAGCCAACTAAACCAGAAGTTGGGACGTAGGATGGTATCTGAGCTAGTGTCAATAAGCTAAATGCAAAACAGCATAATCCGGTAGTAATTATTTTTTTCATTGTTTAGATTAATTTATTAGATTCTATTCAAACCTAAAAATACAATTATTTTAAGAATGACTAGACTTAAAATAATGGATTGTTTTTGAAAATATACCTGTTGGAAATTTATATTTGCTTTTATAGGCTCTTGTTGCTAATCAGAAAATCAACGCATCATCTCACTCCACCACCAGCTTCTTCCGCACTTCAAGCTCATTTCCTTTGCAAACAACTGTGTAAACACCTGCATTTAAATTGCCAACATTAATTATTGAACAACCTTCTTTCATGTTAGTGCTTTGAAGGGTTAAAATGACCCTCCCTAAATAATCATACACGAGTATAGAAGTTAATTTAATATATTCCGGATACATTATAGTTACAGCATCTTTAGCTGGATTAGGAAGCAAATGAAAAGTAGCTTCAATTGCTTTTGTAACTGGTGTTCCTACTATATTTTTATTTTTAATATTACTTCTTGAGGTTGTAATCCCAGCAGCGGTTCGAGCGGTTGGGTTGCATTCAGTATTCCAAACCCCTTCTACTTTCCAGCTTCCATTCGGATAAGCCGCATAATTCATATCATTATAATTGGTAGAGGAAGCACTTAATGTTTGAATCAAAACCCAATTGCCATCGCTTAAATTATCGCGGTAAAATTTATAATTCGTTAATTGTGAAATGGGCACTGCTTGGCCTTCAATCTTATATTCACTCCAGTTAAAATTTCCATTATTATTGTCTTGAAAAAAGATGCTTTGATGATAAGGAGATGCTGGTCCCATATTGCCACACACATCTTTTACGGCTATTTTATAGCGCCAAGTGCTCGCATTGGGATCTCCGTTAGCTTGATAGAGATGGCGCAGTGTGTCCACAAATAAACTCATTGAGTCATAAGGAACAACACCAATCAAAGCATAATTATTATTGGCAGTATCTCTATAAACACAAAATGTATCGCTTGAAAACTGGGGTACATTTTTTTCCCATGCAATCACATTAAATTTCGAAAGCGAATCAACAGTAACTACACAAATCGGTATCGATACAGGAGATGGATTCACTAACACTAGTTCGCTTGTATCGATGCACGTATTAGCATTGGTAATGATAACACTGTAATTCATTATGCTATCTGATTGTGATATATTATAAAGCGAATCAGTAGCACCTACAATTGGTGAATTGTTTAATTGCCATTGATAAGAATAATTGGAAGCATGATTAGCATGAAGTGTAAGCGTATCACCACTACAATTAAATGGAACTCCGCTATAACTTATAACTGCATTCGGATAGGCATAAATTTTTACTTCCATTTCATCATCCGAAAGATAGGCGTTCGTAGAATCGTATTGCGTCCATTTTAAAACGTAATTGGATTCAGCATTTCCTGAAAAGGTAGAACTAGCACTACTGCTATCACTAAAGCTTCCTCCCATGCCTGAAACTATGGTCCAGATTCCATTAGCATCTCCTAATTCGCCTGCGTTCAATTGAACAGGATTTGGATAACAACTAGTTTGGTTGGTTCCCGCAAAGGCAGATCCACGTGTCACATAAACTAAATAATCTTCTGTTTCGCCCCAGGTATACCCGCCGCAGGATGGTTGATTACCAGATATACCGTCTCTTAAAATAATGCGCAATCCGGTAATTCCTAATTTGCAATTGTAAGGAAGTAAACAATTGCTCGATATAAAGTTTACAGCTGCAGAAACAGTAGTACCTGAATAAATTAATTCATCATAATCACTGAAAATTCCATCGTGATTTAAATCTAAAAATACCTCTGCTAAACTCTGATAAAAAGGAAGTCCATTTGTAATTTGATGTATGGCTATGGGATAAGAAATACCTTGCTCAAATGTATCAAGTGGTAAAGAATAAAAATTTGTATAGGTATTTACTGCAGTGGTGTTAGAAAGCACAGGAGTTGCAATTCCATTTTGAAGTTGACCGAAACTAAAACTTCCAATATCTCCATAAATTGATCTTTCTGCAAAAGATGGACAATAACAATTAAGATATAAATTCATATTCACAACACAGGCCAAAGAGGTATCCACTGCCCCGCCATTTGAGCAGCTTGCAATACAGCGATAGTAGGTGCGTATACTTTGGTTTGTTGAATAATAACGCTTTGTGGCTCCGGGTATATCTTGCCACAATAGGCTGTCGGCTGAGCTTTGCCAGCGGTAGTTTAAGCCTACAGCGGGTGTGTGATTTGCAAGTGTTAACACAATTGGGGTATTTAAACAAGCCAATGGGGGATTGCTAATTGCTGTTCCGGCAGCCGGTATTCCGCTGCAAGGTGAACTGACACCAATGGTAATTTCATAATCCTCTGTTTCGCCTGATGGAAGCATAGTGCAGGCATCTGATGAAGTAAATAATGCACCTCTGCTACGAATTCTCATGCCTGTTTTACCGGGAATTGCATTTGCTGGAATAGTAATTTGTATTGTTTTGGCGCTCTGACAACTTGTGGTGCATATTGGATTCCATTCATTAGTACTATAAATATTGTCTTGATTATAATCAATCCAAACACCCATCCAGGTGGGCGCCCAAGCATTACCAATATATGGTGCAACAGTTAAATCATAAGAGATGCTTTGATACAAAGTAGCAGTAGTGTTGCCGCTAGGTGGAAAAGTAGATAGCTGGCTACCATTAAAAAAAGTACAGTTGCTATCAAAATTGTTTAAAGTGGTACCAGCTATCGAAACCTGACTGATGTAATAAACTGCGGGGCATGCGCCTCCTCCTAAATTTTGTACACAATAACAACCTGAAGGTTTCAAGCTAACCTTGATGGCTATTGAAGTATCCGCATCTGAATTGCAATAAACAATGCAACGGTAATATGTTGAGCTCAATAAAGAGGTAATTAAAGTGTCTGAATTGGCTCCAATAATTGATGTCCATAAAGCACTATCACTTGAAGATTGCCATTGATAAAATAATCCGCTGGAGGGCATGCTGCCTTGCAAACTCAAGGTAAATGGCACATTAGCGCAGGCAGAAGTTTGGCTTGAAGCAGTAGTGCCGGCACTAACCGCATTAATACACACTATAGCTGGCCCAATTGTAATTATATAATCTTCCGTTTCTCCCGAGTTAAAATTGGTACAGGCATCCGCTGCTCCGTTTGTATCGCCTAATGCTCTTGATCTTATTCTCATTCCGGTTTTACCCAAGACAGCATTCATGGGTATTCTTATTTGAACGGTTGCTGGAGAAAGATTGTCGTTGTTAATCTGAAACCATTCAAGTGAAGAAAATATATTGTCTTGATTAAAATCAATCCAAAGTGATTTTATCGAAGCTCCTGCATGACCGCCGGAAACACTAAATTTATAAAAAACACCTCTGTTTAAGACCGCGGTTGAATTTCCGGTATCTGCAAAAACAGATAGGTAACTCGAATTAATTGTAGTACATACATTATTTGAATTATTTAAACTGGTATTCACAATTGTAACATTACCAATATCGTGGTAGGAATTAATGCAATCGGAGCCCCCAAGATTTGATGTACAATAACAACCTATTGACTTTAAATTTACTTTTACTACGTCAGAAGTGTCGCTGCTGGAAAAGCAAAATAGTAAACAACGGTAATAAGTGCTTGCATTTTGTGAAACTTGAATACTATCTGAAACAGCGCCAATCAGTGAAGTCCAATTAATACTATCCGGCGAAGATTGCCATTGATACTGAATATCACTCGTGTTAGTATTTCCTTGCAAGCTCAATTCGAATGAACTGTTGCTGCATGCGTTTAAAGTTGAAGAAATTGCGGAGCCGGCATTTAGTGCAACATTGCACGTTAAGGGAGGAGCAATGGTAATAATATAATCTTCGGTTTCACCGTAAATAAATTGAGTACATGCATCTGTTGCACCGTTGAGTGACCCATTTGAATTACTTCTAATTCTCATACCGGTTTTTCCTGTCAATGCAGCAGGTGGAATCGAAAATTGCACAGTAGAAACTGCAAAGCCGGGTGCTCCCACTTGAAGCCATTCAGAAGCAGCAAATACTCCATCTTGATTGTAGTCAATCCAAACCGAATTAATTGGTCCTCCATTTATTGTCGAAACCGATAAAGTATAAATCAACCCTTTGTTTAAGGTGCATGTTGTATTTCCAATTTCCGGAAAAACCGAAATGTAATTCCCGTTAAAACTAGTACATATAGAGTGTGAATTGTTAAGGGTGGTATTAGAAATACTTACATTGCTAATAGCTAAACTAGCACTAGCGCAAGATGTTCCTCCTAAATTGGCAACACAATAGCAGTTACTCAATTGAGATTGCACTTTAATCGCTATTGAAGTATCAGCGTCAGCACTACAATGTAAAATGCAACGGTAAAAAGTGCTTATAGTTTGAGAAGTGGTAATGCTTGCTACACTTCCTAAAATTAAAGGATTCCACACACTGCTATCTGATGAGGATTGCCATTCATACAGTATTCCAATTGTTGATGTATTTCCTTGTAGGCTCAACGTAAATGGTAAATTATTGCAAATGGTGCTCTGACTTGCCACTGTGAAGCCGGCATTGAGGGGATTTGCAGTGCAAGGTAATGATGCAATGGTAACAGTATAATCTTCAGTTTCGCCAAAAACAAAATTACTGCATGCATCGCCAGCACCATTTGGAAAACCAGCCGAATTTGTTCGAATGCGCATTCCGGTTTTTCCTGTCAAAGCGGTAAATGGAATGCTAATTTGTTTGGATGATATTGCAGATCCAATAGTACCCACCTCAAACCATTCTGAACTCGAGAACATGTCATCTTGATTAAAGTCAATCCATGCAGAAACATTAGGTCCCCCATTTACTGCAGTTACCGATAGATTGTAGCCAACACCTCTATTTAGCGTAGCTGTGGTACCACCTGATTCTGGAAATGTACTAATGTTGCTGCCATTCACATAATTGCAAGTACTTGTAGAATTGTTTAGTGTAGTGTTAGAAAGCGTTACATTACTTATGGTAACCGACGCCGAAGGACAACTTGCCCCTCCTAAATTGGCCGTGCAATATTGTGCCGAAACAATTTTTGAGAAACAGATTATAAAAGTAATCCATATTAATTTTTTCATTTTCTGGTAGGTTTTTTAATTTAAACTAATGTTAAAATGGATTTTTTTTTGGCAGATAAAGTATGGAATAAAGAAACGAGAAATAGTGAAACATAAATGTAGTTTTTGAATCGCTCTTTCAAGTTTAAATTAGTTAAGAAGTAATTATACTTGGTTATTCCCACATGAATAATTTAATTACGGATGCATGAAAACAATAGCTAAGTTATGTAATTATACTTACGAAAGAAATTTTAATTCGATTTTTATGCATGCATCTTGTCCAATTATATTGGCACTTTGTTCTAGTGCTTGGTTTGAACTGCAAAACACATTTGAATTTATTTTCATTTTTTGCGATGGCAGTGTCTTACTGTTTCATTCTTAATCATTCTTAATCATCCACAAATATTTATGTACTATTTAAATAAACCCGCAAAATCGAAATTTGTAACTCATTGAAATATATAGCAAAAAGGAGGTTAAGTGAAAAGAAATAATTTTTTTTTCAAATTAATTTTGAGCAAAACAAAAAGTATCTATATTTGCATTCCCAAAAAAATAAGGGGTTTAGGACCTCAACTAGTTAAAAATTTAATTGGGAGCTTAGCTCAATCTGCCATAGGTGGAAGCATCAGCCCAAGAGATGCAAGAGCAAAGAAAAAAATTGGGAGCTTAGCTCAGCTGGTTCAGAGCATCTGCCTTACAAGCAGAGGGTCACTGGTTCGAACCCAGTAGTTCCCACTTCACAGGGCAACAACTCAAAAAAAGTTTGTTGCCCTTTTTTATTCCTTCCAGAATCCTTGATACTAGCGCAAAGTTTAAGAATCACTTCATTCACTTTTGTGGTTCGAACTCGATTATTTTCAAACTTGAATTTTTCTGGAAATATCGAACCAATGATTCGCTGTTTTATTTGGGTATCTGCCTTCTCGTAAGCAATATCAAGGTTTAGAATAACATTCTTGCAGGTATCGATAATTTTATCGTGTGAAATGGGTGCTGGGCTAAATTTGTTTTGTTCCTGAGATAAATCCATAATTTCCCGCTCAAATTTTGTCTTCATTTCATGGTATTCTAAAGAACTAATATCACCATCCAACATAAGCATTTGGGCATTTTTCAATCTTAATTTATTCTTCTCAATATCTGTGGCAACTTTGATTCGCTCGGTATTATTATTACTTGAGTTGTCCTTTAACCTTTTTGAAAGGTTCTTCATGAAGATGTTAATCTCTTGAGAATTGAGTCTAAGTGATTTAAGCTTTTGTGTAAATGCAGCGTTTGTATCAATGGCATTTATACGCTCCTTACACCCTTTTAGGCAATGGTAATAATAGAATTTATCTCCAGAACGACCAGTAGAGCCTGAGCCTGTAAGTGTTCTGCCACACTTAGGACAAATTAAATGCCCCCTTAAGGGTAACTCATCTCTGTAAGTGCTAATTTTATTGGGCATATTTCTTTTACGACCTGTTAAGATATCTTGCACCTTATGAAAGGTTACTTCATCAATTATTGCATCGTGAATCCCATCTACCCATTGAGCAGACTCATTTTTATATTTAGCAATAAAAATTTTACCGATATAGGTTTTGTTTTTTAAAGCTGCGGCAAAAGCATTTTTTGTGAGTTTAAGCCCTTCACTGCTTAGCATCCTCCTTAACTCTTCAATATTGTAAACACCCGTTGAAAATTGCTGAAATGCTTTTTTAATAAGTGCTTCATTTTTTCCTCCTTCAGGAACAATAATTGGTTTGTTTTTATCGTCTCTTGTGTTTTTATATCCGAAAGGTGAATTGCCAAGCCAACGTCCTTCTTTTTTTGCCCTTCGCATTCCCCTAATTACATTCAATGCACGTCTGTCATTATCCACTTCTGGAGATACAACATACAATGCTAACATTAATTTCTGTTCAGGAATATCCAAATCAAGTGGCTGCTCAATTGCTTGTGCTTCAACTCCTAATTTTCTGAGTGCTTTAATGGTGATGTATGTTTCAGTTGCATCCCGAGAGAATCTATCCCATTTAATAAATAATATATAATCTACCGAGTTTTTGTTAGTCTTGAGGTAGTCCATAATAGTTAGCCATTTTGGACGGTTGAATGATTTACCACTTTCATCATCGTGGTAAAATCCAAGCACCTCAATATTTTTTTGCTCACAATATTTATACAGCCTTTCCTTTTGGTCGGCAGGGCTGTAACCATTGTTTTGCTCATCGGTGGATACTCTCGAATAAAGAATAGCTGTTTTTTTCATCTTGATAAGTTAACCGCTCCGCACATGCGGAGCGGGATTTTTATTAATTATTTCCTCTTTAAATTTTGTAGTATTTCATTCATTTCGTTAACTCCTGTGTTTTCAATAATGGCTATTGCTATTTCAGCCAAATTATCTAGCCAGTCTCTCAATTTTAATAATTCTTCGTCAGTATAATTAACTGCACCATCATTAATAATTTTGCGGCATTCAGCGAGTGAAAGTTTTGAATTACCCAGTATGGGAAGATTTTCTTTTCTGTTTTTTAGATTACTACCATTTTCTTTTAGAGTTAGGTTTGACATTGTAATAACAAATAAGGTACAGGTCTGAGCTGTGATTCAGGGGCTGCACCGTTTTTATTATCCTGCTTGTGGCAGGTGATATTCTTTTTGATTTCATTAGATTCAATTATAGCTTTACTTTAATAGTATTCTCTATATGGGAAACAACACCTTTGTGACTTTTAATCGTAATGTTTTGGTAAGCCCCCTTCTTCATGATGTCCATAAGTTGGGATTTTGCATCTTGTGTTTTACTCATCTCTAACTCTTTCATTTTTTTGTCCTTAAAAATCACCTTGATGGAATCATACTCACCTGAGTTAATCAAATCCAACAGGTTAATTTCATTGGGTTGCAAAATTTTTAATTCTGTCATCACATGAGTAATATGTTCACTATATCCAGTCAGGAAGTTTTTAAGGATAGTCGTTAAGGAAATACTAATATGTAAATCATTAATTACCTTCAATACCTCCTCCTGAGTATTGAGATTTTGGTAAGGATGAATTATTACCGATCCATCTTTAAAGATTTCTAGCTTTATCTGTTCGTTTAATTGAATTGCATGATTTATCGCATAATAAAATTGTGTGATTTTTTTATTGGTAGGTTTCTTTTCTATTTGAGCATAGATCTTTTTCAATTTTTCCCTTTCCTCCTTAGAATAATTTTTAGTAATTATTTCAAATTCATCAGGGTTAGCTTTTATATTTTCCATATAAGGCTTCATGTTAAATGGTTGAAACAAGTTTTTTTTTGCTGCCTTAATGAGCTTTGTTGAAATGCCTATTTCCCTTAATTCGTCAACAGTCTTAATCCACATAAAATCAATAAAATTGAAGTTGCGCCATTTGCCCCCAGCGCTACGGTTAAAACTTAAAATACCTTGCTTATCCCAATAGGTGATATTTGTATAACTCACCCCCAAATCCTTAATTGTAAATCTCTCTTCCAACAGGAAATCTGTAAGCTTTTCAAGATTAGAAAATGTTGGTTCAGCTCCCCAGAATGGAGCAATGGATATATTTTGATTCATCATTAGTTAAATATTGGGTATGAATAATATTATATTTAATACAATAATAAATATAATTTATGTAAGTATACACATTTTACTAAAAAGTTTATGCTTTGTGTTTTTAATTTTGGTTACAAAGTTGTTGAGCTACAGTTAGTTTATAAAAACACTTGACAAAGATTACAAACACAATATTTACAGACCTCTTTCATTATATTTCCAAAGTTTTGATGATAATTCCGCTAACATCAAAGAAAATAGTAGATAATTCTAACCAACATTTATGATGTTACCACAATAAGAATCAATTATTCTCGGCTATTGCTAATCGCAAACTGATTCTAACAATAAATTTCTTTAGGATACTTAAGTATTTCTTTAGGGAATGATGGTTTTACTAATCAATAGCGCTAAGTAATTTCCGAATTACTGATATTGCAATGACTTTAGCTAACTAATAACTTAATATAAACTCGTTTTAATAGAATTATATTTCATCAAAACACATTTTTACTTATCAATTACTCATGCATTTGTGATAATAACTTATCAATAACTCATTCTTTCGTGATAATAACTCATCAATAACTCATTCTTTCGTGATAATAACACATCGATAACTCATTTTAGCAGATGATAACTCATTACTAACTCATTTTAACGAGTAATAACTAATCAATAACTCATTTTAGCTGATTGATTACTCATTAATTACCATATTTTTCGGTAGTATAAAGTAGATTGTGTAAACAGTTTTAGAGTGCGCCCAATACTGGCTGGCGCGGAGTGGAGCGTAGCGAAACGGAGCGCCAGCCAGTATTGGATTTTAACGTAACTTTAAAACAAATCATACAATGGACAAGAACAAAACGAAACCGGGTGAGCACTTCCCCAAAGGTTTTTTCAAGCAGTTTAAGAACAAGGAATCCTTTCAGGAATATTTTAATTCTGTTTTCAAGCAGGGCATTGAAGAGATGCTTCAATCCGAGCTAGATGAGCATCTTGGCTATTCAAAACATACTAAGGAAGGCTATAACACTGGTAATAGCAGGAACGGTTCTTTTCCAAAAACAATCACTACCGAGAATGTTGGGGAGGTCCTATTAAACATTCCAAGGGACAGGAACGGAGAGTTTGAACCTCAGGTGATCAGTAAAGGCCAAACCATCAGTAGCAAAATTGAAGATGCTATAATTGGTATGTATAGCCGGGGTATGACTACTTCTGATGTACGTAAGCAGGTAGAAGATATTTATGGATTACAAATTAGTGAAACCACCGTTTCCAATATCACCGAAGGCATAATGATATCTGCCAAAGAGTGGCAGCAGCGGCCTCTGGAACCTGTCTATTTTGCCGTATGGATGGATGGTGTTGTTCTCAAGATTAGAGAGGATGGAAAGGTGATAAATAAATGTGTTTACATTGTTATTGGACTTACACCAGATGGAATGAAAGAAGTCCTTGGGTTTTGGATTGAAAAAACAGAATCAGCTGCCTTCTGGATGACAGTTCTCACCGATCTAAAGCTGCGTGGAGTAGAGGATATTTTAATCGCCTGTACAGATAACTTAAAGGGCTTTACTCAGGCCATAAAAGCAGTATTCCCTGAAGCTGTAACACAACTCTGCATAGTGCATCAAATCCGCAATAGCTGCAAGTTTGTAGTGTGGAAGGATAGAAAAGAATTTTGCCTGGACTTAAAAAATATTTACACCGCTATAAACAGAAAAGTTGCTTTAGATGAGCTCGAAAAATTTAAAATAAAATGGCAAGCCAAGTACAAATATGCAATCACTTCATGGGAAGAAAACTGGGATAATTTAACCACCTATTTTGAGTATCCTCTGGAGCTTAGAAAGCTCATCTACACTACAAATACTATTGAAAATCTAAATCGTGGTATTAGAAAATACACCAAAACTAAAACCCAGTTCCCAAATGAAAATGCCGCAACAAAATCAATTTATTTATCCATAAAAAACATCGAGTTTGCTTGGGGTAAATCAATCAAGGATTGGGGAATAATACTGTATCAGTTTTTAATTATCTTTGAAAGCAGATGCCGTCTCTAGGCTGTTTACACAATCTACTTTACACTCTCTATTTTTCTTATTATTTTGAAAAAAATACCAGAATTAAGCCCATTATTTCCTCAATTGGCAAAGATATTTACGTTGTAATCTACAATTTTAAACCATAAACTGAATTATCGATGAAGTTCATGCATTGCGGATAATTCGGAGATACAAATTTCAATTAATTTCGATAGCAATTGGATACCATTTTGATGCCATTTCGATACTATTTGGATGGCAATTGGATGCAACATGATAGTTATACATACTATTTGGATACCTTTTGGATGCTCTTTCGTTAGATTTTTGCTCACATTGAAGCTTTATCGGTTTTCTTTTTCAATAATTTAGTTTGTTTTCAGCTTTATCAATAACAAAATGTATTTTATTCTAAAAGTCATTATTAATAACTCTGAAATATTTAATATTAAAGGCTTGGCAACTCTTCAGGATATTCAAAAGTTTGCCAGTAGTTTCTTAATTAATGTAAAAGGGCTCTGTGTGAGAGACTGAATAATGTCAAATCTACTTTTACAATAAATGAAGTTTTTATTAATCTATTACAATTCTATGCCTTAATGAATGTGAATTATCAGAAATTACAAGCTGATACACACCCTTTTTAAAGTTTGAAATATCCATTACGTATTTGTAATTGATTTTTCTGCTAAAAACAAGTTTCCCTGTCATATCGTACATTTTCATTAAAAAAGTTTCACTGTGACTATTGGATTTTAAGAGAACATTTAATTTGTCACTTGCCGGTGTTGGGTAAACCTGAAGTGTTAAATCGGCATCAATAACAATTAAACTTTTATCTTGATTGGCCTTTTTAAGTCTGTAGTTTTGAGCACAAGCTGTGTCACACTGGGAGTAATATATTGTTTTAAAAAGTTGGACAGAATCATTTGATGATTTGACGTATACTTTCATGCGAAATGTTGAATCTATTTCGAAACCAATTGGCTCATCATTTCCGATTACCATGTCGTTGTACATTGCTTTCCAATACATATTCCCCGCAGTATCATATTTTAAAGTTACAACATCATAGTCAATTCCGTTCCAACTTTTTCCAATTACATATAAAAAACTATTATCATCCATAAGAATTGCATAAGATGAGTCAGCACCACCATTTTTACCATCAAAAATTTGTTCCCAAATTATTGAATTTGTTGAGTCAGTTTTAGTTATATGATAATTCAATGAAACGGAATCCATGTTAGAAGAAACACTATAAATATTACCTAAGTTATCATAAACAGTTTGGTGGATAAGCGGCACTACTGGCGATACAAAAGTTTCAATAATCGTATCTATATTCGCTTGGGTATTGCCAATTGTTTTGAATTCTCGATTGCCAGAAGATTGAATTTTTATGTAATCATCAAATTCAAAAAGACTAATTGCGCCACTTTTAAGTAATTGCTCCGTTTCAATTTGTGAAATCCAATTGTTTAAAAATTTAATTTGTTCTTCTTTTAATTTTAAGCATGGAGCCAAACTATTCAAAAATTCTTAAGGCTGCTTCATAATCTCCAATCAATCTATATGTTGTTGCTAAATCTATTGAATAATAAAATTCCTTTAGGTCATCATCCTTTTCTCTACTCAATTCAATCAATCTACTTTCTGCTTTTAAAATTTTTGCACAATACTCATTACTTTCATCTACTTTGGCAATTTTATCTTCTATTATTAATACTCCAAATAATTCCTTTAGTTTTAAATATGCAAATTCTGTTTCCCAATTAATCCGACTTTCTTCATATGTAATTGATTTATTAAAAATATCATAAAACATTGAAAATGAATTAACAAAATTATCGCTATTCGATTCGTCAACAGATAACGTTAAAGCAGATTTCAAGGCATCGTTCATAGGAGTATTCCAGAAGTTTTCGCTTTTAACAGGAGGGCATTTTGGACAATAGTTAATTGGCAAGCCAAGCCCATAATAATTAATTGGGTCTGGGCTCGGGCCTTCTGCACAAACATTAAAATTTGGAGAATCATCAATAATATTAATTCGCCCTGTCAATGAATTACCAAGCAATGCAATATATGTCAGGTTACTTGGTAAGTTGGGTTTTGTAATCGGTAAAGGCTCATCTACCCATTTGTTATTATGAGCGGGAATAAATTTTTGTCCTGTGAGGGAATTGATGCTATATGTATTTATACTTCCAAGCATGACAGAGCCTTGATTTAGAATCGGGTTGTCTACAGTAAAATCATTGTATCCATTTTCAAGATTAATTTGATTTGTAGTTGTAAAGTTTATACTGTTTCCTCTGTCGGAAACTGTTATTACCTCCAAACCTATAGCCAGACGGGTTATTTATTAGTGGACTAACATTTAAAGATACATTATTCCACAAGTACATCGAATTGGTAGAGGCTGTAATATTGCAGCATTTTAGATTTAACCAACTTGTTCCCTCATAATAAATTCCTGTTTTATATGAACCAAATTGACTTTTATGAAGATTACAGTTGTTCATATAGGTGGCTGATGTTCCTGCTGATGAAATTTTTATGGCCTCATCGAAATTATCACCCATATCTTTTATATCAATATTCGTAAAATAATTTGGGGTGCTCGAGTTAACACCAGTAATTGGGAAATGACAGTCAATAAATTGAATGTTTTCCAGCATAACCCCTTTATCTTCAAACTTAAAAGCATTTAAACATCTTTCAAAAGTACAATTGTATAAACGTAACGTTTTAGCAGTTCCCCACATCAAATATGCACTGAGTCCATTTTTCAATGCAACAAAATTTACATTTTCAATATGATGGTTAGGAACTGCGCAAACCCAAAACCATCACCACCACCATGTTGCCCAGATATACTTGTGGCTTTTAAATTGTCTAAACGATAACTTGATGCCATTAGCCAACTTGCATCCCTTCCAAACTCAATTAAGCCATCTTTAATAACCTGAATACTTAAATTATCATCGGCTTTTACATAACTCTGTGCCACCACTTCTGCAACTTTATCTGTTTTACCATTCCCTTGTAGTGTTATTGAATTAATAGCGTCTCCATGTAAATTAATATCACCATTACCGACCCAATTTAATTTAAATCCAAAATATCCATCTCCGCTAAAATGCAACCAGCTTGAGGTTGCAGATTAATTATACCTCCAAATTGCAAGGTAGATTCTTCTCCGTTCAAATTAATGTGAGCATTTTGACGGTAATTGAAAACATAATCATTTAGTTTTATTTTACATTGATTGCTCGTCAAATTAGCATTCCCATTAATAATAAATGTGCCAGTATTTAAATGCATTTCACCGCCCGTAGATGCTGAACCCTTATCAAATAAAATGGTTCCGTTTGTGGGAATATTTATATCGCAAATACCCTGAACATCAAATAAAGAATGTTCTCCTTGAAGAATTATTTGGGCACCCGGTTCTATTATTAAGTTTACGCCTTGTTCAAGAATCAATTTTGAGTAATCTTCAATTTTAATGCGAGATCCGCTTCTTAAGTATAAGTTATCACCACTATGAAAAGTAACAACTGCTTTATTGGAAAACGCATCGTCGCCTAAAATAAATACTCCACCAGCCTTAATATCAATAGTTACTCCACAATCACAGGTTTGCACTTCGAATGTAGAACCTTGAATTGGAGGATTAACTCCTGCAGGAGGCATAGGACTTGTGGCAAAAGAGAAGTCGGCATTTGTATTTCTATTGATTAATAAAAAACCACCATTGTCAACAGTGCAATTGGTCAGGAATCGATTTTGGATGCGGCACATATTATAGGTGCCAGCATTGGGTGAAGATGCATTCAATAAAAACGGAAGTGTTGGCTCACTATTTAATATTTCTTTATGTGCCCAATCCATATTACCGGCTGGTGCTGAGTTGCCTGCGGTTAATCCTGACTCTAATTCTACATGTAATTTATTTGTTGATGAGGCATAATAAGCATCAAATGGATATTGAGGGCTTGGTAGATTATCAAATTGAATAGTTGAAGATACATTAGTAGTTAAACTTGGGTTACCGAACATACCCAAAGCACTTACTGTTGGAATGAAACTTTCATGAGGATTAGATGGTTGACCTGTTGGATTAGCATCTGCTGAACCCCCTAAGCCATATGAGCTGGGGTCTGCAACCGTTGCGTTGTATTCAACAGCTATTTGTTCAGCAGTGTACCTGCAGCCACCTGGTGCATTATCCCAACTTTCACTTCCAGCTGCCATATTTTTGTTTTACTATCAAATAAAAATGAAGCACTTGCGCATGCAGCACATGACATAGTGCCTGCAAGTATTGTTGATGGATTAGGGCCAAGGCCGGCAGCGGAATTTAGGAATCCTGCTGGAAAACAAGCTAATGCAGCTGTTTTAAATGCCTTCCGTGAAAAAGTCATGCTGCCACTTTGGTCAATTGCATAGCAATCACCTTTCATAAAAGTAGTGTTTAAACATAGGGATGGCGTCCATTCTGTTTTTAACAATTGCTGCCCCGCAGATAAATTATCCTGTTCAGACCCAAACTTACTTCCACAGGCCACTGCAACTTTTCTGCATTTTTGAGGAAATCCCATTCCATCAATTTCAGCCTGATAATTAATCCTATCTGTGAAAGTATAACTATTCCCATCATCGTAATGCTTAACAAGCAATTGGCGAGTTGCTGGTCTATTTAATTTTCTAATAAGTTGTTGCTGTGCTGAAATGCTTCCACCATTTCGACCATTGTGTGCAAAAAATTCCAGCCATTGTTGTAGACTAATCGGAATATTAGCACCATTATGAGGAGAATCAAAGGAAATATAATTTCGAACGCAATGTTTAAGATTGTGCTGCTCCATATAGTCGAGTGCGTAACGAGCTGTTTGCCCTCCCATACTTGCACCCAAAACTACTGTTGGTTGATGAGCATATCCTCCGCTTGCTTGACGTGCTTTTATTGTATTTAATATTTCCACAATAACTATAGCACTGCGTTGAATATAATCAGCGCCATCGTAAAAGTCAACAAACATAATATCAGTATCCTTCATTTAAAAGAGCATTTAGAATCTCAAGAGAATGGATAAACTCTATATTTCCCTTCAAGTAATTTGTTGCATCCGCTTGGTCATAACTTCTACCCCAAAACTCACACCAGCCAATATCCCTGTTTCGAATAATCTTGTTCCCATCGCTCATTGATGTCTCTGCACCAAAATCAACCTTCCACAAATACAAATGGCTTTTACTAACTGACCTTTAGGATGTCCGACTCCTAAGCTATATAAACATTTGCAAAGCCAAAGCCTGAAGCATGAGAAATTTGTGAAAATGGCAAAATGGTAAGGATACAGGATATTCATAGTTTGCTCCAAAGTATGGAATCATTGACGAAACAGCAATATTTTCGTCAATAGGAGGATATCCATTTGGGTTTGTTAATGCATCATAAGCTCCGATACAATATTCAATCGAAGAAGTGGCAGAAGCTTTTAAGTTTGTACCATTAGAATTTATTAATTTAACTCTAATATTTTTAGTATTGTTATTTGAATAATTTATTAGAATTTCATTACCAAAATTTACAATTCGATAGCCAACACCATCATCGAAATCAATTTCAATTTGTGCTGGGTCTGGTTGGTTGCTAATGAAGAAATCTCGGCTTAAGTAAAATTTTACATTTCCCTCCAACAATTTTTCCTTTAGGGGAGCAGCACTAAAAATAATTCCTTGTTCAAAGGGATCTGAGTTTCTAGGAAACACATCATAGAATTTTCCATTAACTACAGAAATAAGACTATCGGTAATTGCATTTGATTTCAACTTATCGTATTTACAATTTATTATAAGTATCTGAATTCTATTGTTGACTTGTATTTCATATGATGCCCTCTTAACAATAGTATCATGTTGGAATTGCAATAGGGCTTAGTGAGAAACTCAGTATATCACCCAAAATTGAAAGTGTGTAAAATTTTTAGTCGGTCTATTGTCATTTCCATTATAATGCCCGTCAAAAACAGAATCAAAAACAGGAAAAAGTAGATTACTTTGCATTCCACTTTTATTTAAAAAATGAGTAATGCTATCAGATTGGGCAAATAGGCATGTACTTGCAATTAATTGGATTAACAATCCAAAAATCACTTGGGTAAGTTTTTTTTTCATTTCGAAGTGTTTAAGTTTAATAATTAATATCTACAGTTATAGTATCAAATGGAATTGGTGTAAAGTTAAAGGGATGGTTTATAGCTATATTGTTCTTGGTTACAGTAAAGGAGTAGCTGTAATTAAAATTGCCAAGAAACTCATAGT